>NZ_CP195314.1:1118125-1490000 GCF_054161275.1 Jutongia sp. SJQ-6
TTGCTCCCGGCATACTCCGGAAGTACAAACTTTTTTCTTTCCTCTGCTGCAATCCCGTTTGATAAGATAACACCATGCAATGTTTCCTTGGATTCCAGTCTTTTGTATCCGGTAAAATCAAGGAGCCAGAACACGGCTTCTTTTACATCCATTCCTGCAAACACCCGTAAGAAATCAATCTGGCTTCCGCCATTCTTTCCTTTCTCATACCTTCTGGACCATCGAAACCAATGTGTCCGGTTATAGATCCGGATGGAATCCATTTCCTTTAAGGTGTGGTACTTCCCGATCCGCCGGACGGTATATCCCAGATGAGACGCCACAGCACATAAGTCTACCGACTTTGCGATTCTAAGT
This sequence comes from Jutongia sp. SJQ-6, assembly GCF_054161275.1. The sequence continues at coordinate 1,118,483 of NZ_CP195314.1, forward strand.
TCTTCCTCCGTGAATCTCATGAGCATTTTCTCCTTTCTCCGCAACAAGCTGTTCATTCCAGTCCATGAAATGATAATCCTCTGCCAGATGAATACATGGATTCTTCATAATGCCCTTTTCCCGAAAGCTGAAATATTCCTTATTATCGCCTCCCACGATGATATGGTCCATCAATGGAATCCCGACAAGACCGGTTACCTTCTGCATCCGGTCCGTAAGCCGGATATCATCCTTGGATGGTGTCAGATCACCGGAAGGGTGGTTGTGCACCATGATCAATCTGGCAGCGTTTGATAAAATACTGGCTTTGAGCATGTCTCGCGGATTTACTACGGAATAATCCAGTGTACCGGCACTGACAAAACTGCAGTTGATTGGTGTACCATCTGCTTTTAAGTTAATGACGCAGACCAGCTCCCGATCCATATCACAAAGCACCTCACCAACCAGATGAACGGCAGCCTGCGGGCTGTTAAGCTTCTGAGCCGAATAAATGGGAGCATCTCTTACAAGCCGGATACTTACTACATCCAGCTTAAAAGCATCACGACTCATCCTCTGTCACCTCTTCTTTCGGAAACTCTACCGTCACCACCGTATCTTCCGGCTGACTCTGTAACAGTTTCTTTAATTCCTCTACACTGTATCCACTCTGATCTGACATTGTCTGCCTCCTATCTCGCCGGACCTTCCTTTTCATAGATCATCGGCGGCTCTGCAATAACACCGTCTAACCCCTTTTCCGGCACATCTGTGGCAAGCTCCAGCTTTCTGAGATCCTTATCATAATGGTATACATTATTGGACAGCCGCTCATCCAAGGTAACAGCAGTCATATTGACATCGTGAACCATTTGTGCCAAATACTCCGGAGCTCCCATCTCTACAGATACTGCGATGGTTTCATGGATAGAGGAAGGGAGCAAATATAGATCCGTTCCTATCTGCTCTGCCAGTTTATGAAGATTCTCCTCATATAACATGGATGCCGCTCCATTTATTCCCATCTCATTCGTGATCACCCACAAGTTTTTCTCCGGAGGTATCTCATCAAACACTCCCATAGATTCCAGCAATTCTTGTGGCATTCCATCTTCGACTGCCAGATCTGCCATCACTTCCTGCATTGACTTTACTCTTGGTGGGCAGATACGCTTTGTATTCTCCACCGCATGCTGAAATAACTCTTCCTCTGTAAATCCACGAGCTGCTGCAAAATCATTGGTAATGATCATACTCTGCATTCCATCCCTGTCCATATTCACCACCCATCTGTAGATCACAGACAGATCCTGAAATCTTCTGTTGGGAACATCTTTTAAGAGTTCCTCATTCTGTGTGGAATTGACTAAACAAAGGACCACATTGTCCTGAATCTTGTCAGCATCAAGCACCGGATTTACTTTGCTCATCTCTTTCGTAGCTTCCACAACCGCATCTGCTACTTCCGCCAAAGTCGTCTGGATATCCTCATTCTGCTGATAATGCTCATACATCTCCTCCAGATAAATGTTAGGCGCTTTATTGTGATCCGGCAGCATTACCGTCAATGCATATAATGTCCGATTCACTTTTGGTACTGCATGCACAGATACGGATGCCTCTTTATATTCTGCCGGAAGTGAATTTAAGATATTGTCTTTCACTACTTCCTGAAACATATTAAAATCCATCATATAATTATCATTCCTTTCTCAAATAAACAGGAGAGGTTATTATCATAGCCTCTCCCTAAACAATCCATATGAAGTTTTATCAAACTTTTCTTCTTTTCCTTCTACGGTTCAGATAAATACCCGCACCGATCAGAAGTCCTCCTGCTACACCAAACATCCAAGGCTTATAACCTCCACCGGTCTGTGGAAGTTTCGGCTTCTCCGGCTTATTCTTCAGCTTCAGTGTATAAACCACATTCTCCACGGCACTGTCATCATACTGAAGCAGCACTTCGTGCGGTGTCGTGTCGATCACATACCCTTTCGCAGCCTTTGTCTCTACGACATAATAAGGAATATCTTTCTCGAAGTTCCCCTCTTCATCGTAAGTGCCGATATCAAGCAGATCGGTTTTAGCATATCCCTTTTTGTCTGTGATAAGTTTTGCAAGCACTTTTCCATCTTTATTACGAAGTTCAAACTCTACTCCCTTGATCGGAGACTTTGTCTTACTGTCCGTTTTATAGATTTCAACTGCTCCCTTCACTCTTTCATCAGACATTGCAACCTTTTGGATCTCCCCGGTTTCTTCTACCGTAAATTCCACCTCATTGGCGATCAGATAACCATATGGAGAAGCAGTTTCCTTCAAGGTGTAATCCCCTGCCGGGATTGCTTCTAACTGGTGCGGCTTTCCATCGGTTACCCAGGATGCATACACCTCGCCATCGGAGTCAATCACCTCTAAAGTTGCACCTTTTAATTCTTTTTCGGTTGTAATATCCGTTTTAGATACTTCTACAATGATCGGTGTCTCTTCAACCGTGATCTCTTTTTCAAGAACTGCCGTCAAAGGATCTTTATAGGTAAAGTCCACATCGTAGACCGTATCATCCATCACATAGCCTTCCGGAGATTCCACTTCTTTTACATAGTAGTTTGCCAGAGGAAGATCTGCTGCAAAGATTGCCTGTCCGCTGGCAGTAGTCACTGCAGTATCCACCATTGTGTCCGCCTTTACCGCAACTTCACCGTTTACATCAAGAATGTCCTCCTTCGTAAATACACCATAAGTTGCACCCTCTACCGGATTCTTTGTCACACCATCTGTTTTGATCACACTGAGTTTTGTCTTTACTCTCTCATTCACAAAATCAGCATTTCCATAAACCACATCTGTATGGTCATCCTTATAAGTGAGCTCTACCGGGAATGGCTCCTCGCAAAGCACAAATCCCTTTGGTGCTTCGATCTCAACTACCTGATACTTGCCAAGCGGAAGATCCTCCATAGATGCTTCCCCGTTCTCATCGGTAGTCAGCGTGGCAACAACCGCTCCTGCAGATGCCGGAACACCATTGATCATTTCCAGTGTGCGTTTTCCGTTCTCATCTTTCTGATGATCCGGTGTGTAAATATCCTCGGCTGCGATCAACTGGAATACAGCCCCCGCAAGATTCTGTTCCTCATAGATAAAATCAAGACTTCGATCCTCTTGATCAATGGCACTCATAATACGGTCAACGATCGTATCATACTCTGTACCGGTAAGTACCTCACCGGCTTTGGTAATACTGATACTTCCCTTTACCGGAGTATCTTCAATCACAACTTCGATCACAGGATCACCATCACTGTCCTCTTCCACCTTTACGGCTCCATCCTTTTCCACCACGAAAGGAAACTCTTCCTCGGAAATCAGATAGCCATTCGGAGCAGTGATCTCTTCAACCTGATAATTGCCATATTTCAGTTTCAACGGAGTGGTGATCGTTCCGGAATCATCGGTTGTAAATTCACTCACTTTATCCTTTCCAACCTTCTGTTCCACATACTCATCGGTATCTGTATTCCTAATCTTGAACGTAACACCGGAAAGACAGATCGTGCTGCCACTTTCTGCATCCTTTTTGACCATCCGGATATATGCTTTAAATGGTGCATCGTTTAAGATCCGGTATCTCTGCGGTGTTCTGGAATCCTCTGTCACCTCGACCGTAAAATCATCCGTCTTATACAGATTGTGAGGTACTTTCGTCTCCTTCACAAGATATGTTCCATATGGAAGTTCCTTAGAGCAGGCATAGCCTTTCTCATCAGTGACCAGAGTATCATAGACCTTAGCCGCATCCCATCCCACCTTATCAATCTCAGACTGAAGCTTTACGGTAAATTCTGCACCTTCCACATAATCCGTCTCCGTATCATCCCCATCGGTTGATACTTTGATGATCTCAAATGGCTGCTTCTTTACTGTTTCCACCACATGACGGGTAACAGAAATGTTCTGGTGTGTATTCGGCTCTTTGGAATAGTCAACCTCATACTTTGTTTCATCAAGCAGATATCCTTCACTTGGCTCAATCTCCTGAATATAATACTTCCCATAATAGAGATTTCCAAAGTTAAAATTTCCTGCTTCATCTGTCCTCACCGTTGCAAGAAGTGCACCTGCATTTGCCGGTGTTCCGGTACTGTAAAAATCCGTCCCCGCAGTCGATGTGATGTTATCGTTTCCGGCATAGGATACGATTCCTCTGCCATCCGGATAATTCACAGTTTCCAATGCATACAGTCCATAGGTTGCACCGAAAAGTCTGGCATCCCCCTGTGGATCAGAAGTTTCTTTGTCTTTCTTATCAACGGATACATCACAGCGGATCGGTGTATTGGTCATTTCCACCGTATCGAATGAACCATAATCCGGCTTTACTTCCCATACCTTTCCATCATCACGGTATCCATCCGGGACAACCACCTCTTTCACATAATACACATCCTGCTGTTTCACAAACTTCTCAGATGCAGCCCCGTCCAGATCTTCATCATAATAAAATACCGGTACTTCTGCTCCGGTATCACCATTCATCAATACCCTCTGGGTGCAGGCAGCATCCTTAAACACGGCAAAGCCGGCACCTTTGACAACATTACCAGACTCGGAATCCGTCTTCTGTACGAGAACACCTACCGTTTCCGGTGTCTCCTTTGCCTCAAAAGTTTTTCCGGCTTTTGTAACCTTTCCACTCTCATCATACTGTGTAAAATACTCCAGACCGATTTCATACACATTTTCATCCACCTGATAACCATCCGGTGCTTTTACTTCCTTCAGGTAATACTTGGATTCTGTCAACACCTCAACACCGGATGCTGCCAAACCGTCTGAATTGGTAACATTCAGTTTACACAACAGGTCCGTGCAGGCACTATCCTCATAAAGATAATACTTTGCTCCAGCTACCGGAGTTCCTTTGTAAGAATCTGTCTTATGAAGCTGAAAACTTCCCAGCTTGTAGTTTGATGTTACCTTAACTGTCGCTTCATCCGATTTCTGATCTATAAACTCCTCCAAAAATGTGATCTTCTGCTGAGACACAACGGTCGGTGTCCACTTGGAACCGCCCTTTTCATCACTGTATGCTTTTGCCCTTACTTTGATGGTACTGTCATTCTTCGTGATCTTATCCATCGCCGTCTGATTACAGTACAGATAAAAATTGGATGATGCCTTGGACGCATCCGTCTGTGCCACACAGATATCGTACTTCTTCAGATCATTTTCATCATCAATCTTGGATGCATCCGTTTTGATCTCGCCTGTGGTAAGACCTGCCGGAGCACCGCTGATCGTGTATTTAATGTTTTTGATCGTCCCCTTCTTCGTGCGGACAAACTTCTCCTTACTGCGGTATAACCCGTCAGCCACCTTTTCCCATTTACTCTTCGCCGGAGAAATAGAGTAGCTGATCGACTTGGTAAGTCCGTTGTCATTGTAATCATCTGTGCTGTATTTCTTTGCATCCGTTACCAATGCAGAAATCTTTGCATATGTTCCGGTATTGCCTTTACCATAGTAACTGAGCTTTACCTCCCCATTCAGCACATGGATTGCTGCACCGGTAATGAAGTAATCTTCTGTCGCATGTCCGGAAGAATACTTGCTGTTGTGACAGGTTTTATTTAACTCTCTCACACCGTTCACCAGACAATAGGTGATCTCTGGCTTCACTTTCTTCGTACTGCTGGATTTGCTCACTGTTCCGTTTGTTGTCTTTTTATTCAGATCCAGACAATAAACAGAGTGGTGGTAATAATCCCCGGACTCCGAAATATATTTAACCCCCATGGAACGACCACAAAACTTTGCATAACCGGAAAATCCCACTTTCATGGAATCTTTACCATCTTTCGTTCCTGTTGCCGGTGCTGCCTTCAGCATGGCAGCCGGTGCTCTCTGAATGGATAATCCCTTTACGATCTGCGTATCAAGGTCAATATATTCCGTATCTTCACTTCCGGGGGCAGGCTCCTCGTCATCAGCAGTTTCCTTAGTATCCTCTGTCGGCGCTGCTTCTGTGTTATCTGTCTGCTCCGTAGTGATTTCTTTCACTGCGATGGTTCTATGCACCAGATAGGCATCCTTTCCGCTGACAGGTTCAACCTTATAGTAAGTATCATAATCACCCGGCTTGTCTGCATCGAATCTTCCCTGATCCGGATAATAGCTTACTGCCACTTTCTCCTGCTCATAAACGATTCCTTCCATATCATTCTCAATATCAAATCCATAGCCGGCGGCGATCACAATATCCCCAGCCGTTACCACTTCATCTTCATCAAGGTCAGTACGGACATCGGCATCATACACTGCAAGCGTCTTTGTATCCTTCTCCTCATCGGAACCGGAAGCAAACACATTACTGCTTGGAAGTGCAGCTCCAACCGTAAGAACCGCAGCCATCATCATCGCAACTGCTCGCTTAAAAATCTTCTTATTCATTCGCTGTTCCTCACTTTCTGAAATATTCTCTGTGCGAATCATTTTTCCCACCATTCACCAGAGATTGTGAGGATTCTCCCCGACTCTCCGGCGAAAAAAAGGCATGCTTTTTACCCATCAAGTCGGTTCGCACAACCAACTTCCCTTATTCCATTGTAATATAATCAATCAGCCGTTTTCCTGTTACAGCTTCTATATAAAGAATCATTCTGATCATCTTCATCATGGCTGTCACCTCCTCTCCATTCGTCCACAGCTAAGAATCAATAACATAACCTTCAAAATGTAACAGCTAATAAGAAAAATGATCTTAAGGATCTCCAAAACTGCAAGCAGTAAATGCAATCCCAGCCATGCACCTCCCTTTATCACCGATAAAAGAAAAACCATTATTGTACTGATCACTCTTCTTACCATAACCATCCCTCCGATCATGCCCATTTCATTACATTGTCTACCATTTCCTCTGTAACTTCATCTTCCTTTTTCGTTCCAGTTTCCTTTACCGTTTCCTTTTCAATAGGAGCACTCTGTACCACCGCTGGTTGTCGCACCATTGCAGTCATCATTGTGTCCGCTAAATGAACAACGAAATCCTGATACAGCTCCTTGCGAAGTTCTTCTCGTATCCGATTCTCCATGACCTCCAGTTCTTCACTCGTTACATATTTCTTTTTCTCATCCTCATCTGCAGTTTCCATCCCCTCCGACAACCTGCAGATATAAGATTCGATTGCTTCCATGATAAACTGTGTCTTGGATTTGTATAAATCTCTGTCCAGATTATTTAATATTCTCAATACCTTTACATGCTGCGGATTATCCGGACTAAAACGAAGGCAAAACTGTTCATACTGTTGGCGTCCCATTACAATCCCCCCCTATCCAGCTCGATGAATCACTCTCTCAAGATAAATCTTACCGAGATAATCAAAGCCTTTCGCATTTGCCCGGATATCTTCAATGTATCTGACATTTCTCTGCTGCATCTGTCCAAACCGTTTCATTACCGTTGCACCACCGCCCACAAAGATGATCGGTGTCAGATCCATGTTGTAACCAAGCTCTCTGATATAATTTGTGATCGTCTCACAATACTTGTGAAGTTCTTCCAGAATGATGTCCTTGTACTGATCCGGCAAATCGTCTGCTCCATTAAGCATTACCTGCTGAATGTCATACTCATCCACTTCTGAATTAAGCTTTCTGACACATTCCTTATTGATCTGTTGAATACAAGTAATAATACCGGAGTTCTTTGTCACACAAACCGATTCGTCCGGACTTTGATTGATGATCGGCATCAGATCAACAGTCCATGAACCAATGTCAACAACAAGCACCTTTGCCGGAAATCCACTGATCTGACTGGCAACCGCCGCAAAACACTGTGGATACACCGAAATCCGTTCAATCGTAATATGATACTGCTTTTTCTCATACTTAAATGTTACTTCCCGGTTCTGATCCAGATACTTGATAAATGCCTCCTTCTCTTTGCCAAAACGGGTAAGAGGAAGTCCCACTGCCCAGTAGACATTAGCAGTTCTCTTTCCAAGCCGGTCTAACTCTTTGGCTGTCGCAGCTAATGAAAGCAGATAATAATTTTGATCCTCTACCTTGCTGTCCTTGACCTTTAATCGCTCGCTTCCGACCTTATAATACTTTCCATCTTTCTCCAAGACATTTTCAAACAATGCCGGCTCCGTGGTAATCTCACGAATCCCGGAAGTAAAAGTTTCATGTACTGTTTTCATATTTGACCAGCCGTGGTCAATAGCAATAACTATTGTATTTTTATCCATAATGATCCTCCTTTTCTCTTGCATAGGTATTTCTTCATTTTACAAAATCATGTATGTATGCGTGATTTCTCACATCCTCGTCGCCCGCATACTGGGAACTGCTGCTCGGCTGCTCTCGCATTCACAACACCCTGATCAATCAGAATGATTTCCTCTTCTGCCATTTTGAGGATAGGGACATTTTTCATATCCCCCGTGGTTCATTATCCATCCGCCACATATCTGTCGCACTCGCTAAGCACCTTCACCGTTAAGTTCCTCGATTCTCATCGCAAATTATGACTGCATTGTCTGACAGTGTACCGGATTTTTACCGAAATAAGTTATACTTCAGCAGTTGATATTCAATTGTCCCGGTGTATCACAACACCGTACCCATATAGTAAACTACTTATTCTGACTTGGTTATACACACAAATGGTAATTCTGTGATACAACTTACCATCAAATGGTAAATAACGATTTATCATCTTCAATTCAGCAAAACACGAATTTTTTCTTCGTGTTTTGTATTATACAAAAAAGAACATATGTTTGTCAATCTGTTTGACATATAAACTTATAATTCGTCATTGACTTTTATTTTTTTCTGTCATATCCTATAATTATTAATTTTTCACTCTTTACCCACATTAAATTTTCGTGAAAGGAATTATAACATGCAAGAAGAACTATTAAACCAAAAAGAAATTGCAAAAAACCTTAAGAAAATACGAAAAACACAAAAGATAACACAAAAACAATTAGGTGCATTGATTGGAAAGAGCGAACGCACTATCCAAAATTATGAAGCTGGCAAAATTGATTTTGATACCAACCTCCTCAGAATATTGGCTTCCGCATTGCAAATCAACTGGACAATGTTGCTTCATTCAGATACAACATCTATCCAAAATCTAACTAAAAGAAGCAATCCTACATTAAGAACTCTAGGAGATGTATTTAGCGTCCTACTCCAAATTCAGCAATCTGGAAACCTCTCATTAGAATTGGATATCACCAAACCACCGACATCCCCTCAATGGAAATCATATCTTTCCATTGCTGGTAAAGGAAACTCCTGCTATGATGCTGATTTTTGCTTATTTATAGAAGATTGGATCACTAAAAAAACACAACTAGATAACAACGAATTATCTTTCGAAGAATACATGATATGGCAGGAAGAGGTGATTAGATATTATTCGAAAAATATATTAAACATCCAAAAATAAATTTGTAATTTTGGCATAATCGAATTATGATTGTTGTTATAAAGAAATGCAACTAACATAAATGTAGCATTTCTTTGATAACAGCAAAAAACAAATGTTCTATCTATACAATAAGATTATAATATGTTAATATTTTGATGAGGTGGAATACCTATCCAAAAGATAGGTGCGTATCTATATAAATAGATACTGGGAACCATACAATATCTAAATATGACCGTTGTTTACGTTAACAGTACCGGGTATGTCACTTGTTGTTTGCGATTTTTGCGAGGAGGGACTGCCTATGAAGAATCTTATTAAATTTGTCGAAGCATTAACAGATTTCATTCTTGTTCTTGCTGTAGCAGAATGTCTTATGCATTTTGCTGCCATTTAATTAATTCTTTAATTTAGTGAGTATGGTGGGAATATTATACATCTTTACATAACCAAAAAGATTATAGCATAGCTATAATCTTTTTTTATCATAAGGAAACTATTTACATTTAACCTTTTCGTCCTTATTTATTGGAGATTTAGGAGTACTCTAGTATATTAACCACTCATTGATTGATAAATCAGTATTCTATTGGAACAACATTCCATATTTAATTCGAATTAGCATCAAACCTATGTTCCTGCTACTCTCATAAATAAAGTAAAAGGCTCGCATCTTACTTTGGGTAATTGCCAACATAAAATAAAAACACCTACCTTCTCGCTAACTATTATAACAGATATTCAAGTAATATGAAGTCTATATTGAAATTAGTCACTTACACTTACAATAAAAAATATATTTTATATGAATTTTTTTTTAAACCTATACTCTTCTAAAACACCCCCTTCCAGAAGATAGTCAAGTAATACATTGGTATCAATCAGAATTTTACTTACCATATTTATCTTCCCTATAAGAAGCTAATTCTGCATTATCGGTAACCACCCCTTTTTGCATAACTGTTTCAATCTTGCAAAAGCTTCTTTCCTTGCTTTGTTAGAATCGTTGTACAAACCATTTTCCCCCTGCATACTCTGAATTACAAAGGACAAGTTATCTTCTATTATCTTTTCCAGTTCCTTTATAGCACTTTGTCTTAATGCAGTCATAGGTCATGCCTCCTTTAAAATTTCATTTTAGGTACACTATCATTATGAATATTTCAATTGTAAAATATAGTATAATATAGTATAATATGATAAAATAAAAAAATTTACGGAGGAAGTAATGGTTAAGGGTGAATATATATCAGAAATATACAAATGGTACACAGAAGATAATTTAATCGTAAACAGAAGATATCAAAGGAAATTAGTATGGACATTAAATGAAAAGCAACACTTTATAAATACTATAATGAAAAAATATCCAGTTCCTTTATTTTTATTGGTTAATTCCTCTAATGAATCAAACGATACAGGATCACAAAAAAAAGAAATAATTGACGGACTACAACGCTTGGAAGCAATAATTTCATTTATATTAAACAAATTTCCTGTTAAAATTGAAGGTGAATATAAATATTTTAATCTTGATGTATATCCTGGTAATGGGATTTTAATAAAATCAAATAAATTAAATCAAAAAACCCCGGTAATAGATGCGAAAACATGTGCAGATTTTATGTTATATCAATTACCAATTAGTATAATAGACGCAAATGAAACAGTGGTTGATGATGTTTTTAAAAGAATAAACTCAACCGGAAAAAAGCTCTCACCACAGGATTTACGGCAAGCTGGTGTTACTAGTCGATTTAGTAATTTAGTACGAATAATCGCAACACATTTACGTGGCGATGCAACTGATAGCGATTTAGTAAATATGCATGAGATTGCCGATTATAGCTTAAGCAGTGATGGATTAAAATATGGATTAGATATCAATTTAGTCTTTTGGGTAGAACAGGGAATTATCACGGAAGAAGGGCTTAGACGATCGAAAGACGAAGAGATTATTGCTATATTGTGTAGTTGTATATTAAGTGATAACAGAACTGGGACGTCTTCATCAGCACTAAATCGTTTATACACCCCAAGTAGTGATACCTATAAAAGAAATGAAAATTTGTTGACACAAGACAAAACAGATAGTATGATAGAATTATTTATTACTGTTTTGTCTAATTTAGAAAAAATATTTAAATCTAAATCTACAACATTCGAAACACTTTTGTTTAAGCCAGGAAAAAATTATAATAAAGATTGGGTCTTTATTATTTTATTTCTATCATTTGCACAATTGTATACAGAAAATTATATAATCAATAATCATAAACAAATTGCAGAGGCAATGACATTACTGGCAAATAAAGAGTTAAGTGAGATAATTAGTAAATCTGATTGCGATTGGAATTGTAATGTTAGAAATCATTTGATCGATAGAGTAAAAAACATACTAGTAAAACATATGGAATTTAGAGAAATAAATCCCAAATGGAATAACCGATTTAGGGATTTTTTGAAACAACTTTCATGTGAAAAACAAATGTATGATTTTAAAATAGGAATACATGATTTAAAAACGGGCGAAGAAAATCAGAATGTAATTCCTAAATGTATAAAGACGTTAACAGCAATGGCGAATACGAAGCCTTATGAAGAAGGTGTTATCATAATAGGAATTTCTGATAAAAAAAGTGATGCAGAAGATTTTGAAAATCATTATAAAGTTGTGGTTCCTAAGTACAATGATCTATATATATCTGGTATACAGCACGAGGCAGTAACATATCACAAATCAATACCAGAATTTACAAACCATATAAAAAATATTATTCAGAAACAAAAGGTTGCACCGGAAGTAATTCAATATATTTTGTCAAATATGGACACAATGAAATATGAAGCGCAAACTTTGATAATTTTAAAATTAAAAGCAAAGAAACCTTTATTTTATAACGAAGAGTTATTCGTTCGATACGAAAGCCATAATAAATTAATCAAAAATTGATCTAATGAATTTTATACAGTATTAGATAATTTTAAAAAAGGAGATGTAAAATAAGTCTAGTCAAAAAATGCTGAAATTTTTCCAAGGAATGGCAGGAAAGTCCACTGTATAATGGAGACCGTTTCGAGTTTTGTGTAAACTCAAAAAACTGACATAAGATTTTATTGATAGTTATACTAAGAGCAGAGACCAGATTTTGGTTCTCTGCTCTATCTGCATTATACAGGTATAAATGCACATGTCAAATAGATTTCCCTAGAATTCTGCTTTTTCCAGCCGTTCTTCAAAGTAGATCTCCAGCTGGGCTCGTATCTGGGACCAGTCCCAGCGGCGTCCGGTCCATTTTTTAGTGATATCCATGGTAGCCAGATAGAGCATTTTTAAGAGGCTGTCATCGCTTGGAAATACAGTTCTGCTTTTGGTGACCTTACGTAGCTGCCGGTTGAATCCTTCAATCGCATTTGTTGTATAAATGAGCTTCCGCACTTCATTGGGATATTTAAAATAGGTGGAAAGTGTAGCCCAGCGTTCGCTCCAGAATTTATAGATCTCCGGATATTTGCTGTTCCATTTTTCTCCAAAAGATTCTAATTCCTTCAAGGCTGCAGCTTCATCGGGAGCTGCATAGACCATTTTTAAATCTGCCATAAGTTTTTTCAGATCTTTGTAGGATACATAATTCGTGGTATTCCGGATCTAGTGGATGATACACTGCTGGATCTCTGTCTTTGGATACACTGCTTCGATCGCCTGTGGAAATCCGTTCAGTCCATCCACACAGGCGATAAGTATATCCTGCACACCACGGTTTTTCAATCCGTTAATAATAGACAGCCAGAATTTCGCACCTTCATTTTCCCCGACATACATGCCGATCACGTCCTTTTTTCCAGCCATATCGATCCCGAGGGCAATGTATACCGCACGTTTCACAATACGCCCTTCACTGCGGACGTGGTAGTGGATCGCATCCATGTAAACAACAGCATATATCTCCTGTAGTGGACGTTCCTGCCATTCCTTTACAAGTGGCATTATTTTATCGGTAATACGGCTGATCGTACTGTCTGAAATATCCAGATCATAAAGCTCCTTTAAGTGTGCCTCAATGTCTCCCGTGGTCATTCCTTTTGCATACATAGATATGATCTTTTCTTCCATGTCCTGAGTGACCGTATTCTGATATTTTGGCATCAGCTGCGGTTCATACTCCCCTTTGCGATCCCTTGGTATTGCAACGTCCATATACCTATAACTGGGACGCATTGTTTTCTTGGAATACCTATATAAATCAAGCAGGAAGCTAATCATTAGTTGATTAGCCGATCTCTCACCACCATGCGTACCGTTCGGTACACGGTGGTTCTTTAGTTTTCACAGACTACCAGATAATAGCCAAGCATGGATGTATATCCCTGCTTGGCTATTATTCTTTTTGAAAAGATTTGGTTCAGAGTTTTCGCCATTCTCCAATAACCTTTTCTACTACAGGCAAGTTTTTTTGCTTTCCAATGTTCTCTCCCTAATGCTTTCAGCATCCGGTACTTTGTTTTGATTTTCTTACACTTTTTCCAATAGACCGCTCGGATTCTACATCTTGCCCATTTATCCGTTTCCTTGAGAAGCTTCGTCATGTCCGCAAGTTTGAAATATTCCATCCATCCCCGTACATACTCTTGATATCTCCTCTCCCGCACTTCATTACTAATGCCTTTATTTCTGTCAGTAAGTTCTCTGATTTTATTTTTCATCTTCGCTACTGACTTTGGGTGCGCTCTGAATCTGCACTTTCCTTTGTGTCTATAAAAGGTATATCCAAGGTATTTGACTTTACTAATGTAAGTCACCTCTCCTTTAATTTTTCCTACAAAAACATTGTTTCTTATTGTGTGATTGTTGATCCACATTTTCTTTATTATACTTATTCTATCCTCTTATTTCCTTAATTCTTTGTGTACGCATTTTCTGCACAATTGTTCGTATATAATTCGTAAAGTCATTTTCCATCAAAAATCAACCGCCTTAAACACCTTATTTTACCGGTGTTCTGTAAATATGATATACACAATAGTCAATAATAGTAATCATAGTCGTCTCACCTCTGTAGTCGTTTTTGTAAGTGTACCACAACCATGGGTTGTTGTCGATATTATTTGCTCCCAGGCATTGAACATTTTACATCTGAGCAAGCAGTTGTTATACTTAATATCGAAAATTTACATAGTATAGGACTGATTTATATGAAACGAATAGACTTTGAAAACGGAACGGTTACAAGAAACATACTGGGTGCTGCTCTTCCGATGCTGATTGCTCAGATACTGAACCTACTGTACAACATAGTGGACCGCATTTATATTTCAAGAATCCCGGACGTTGGAACAAGAGCACTTGGGGCTGTCGGACTTTGTTTCCCGGTAATTACGATCATCACAGCGTTCGCCAATCTGTTTGGCGGTGGAGGTGCCCCTCTCTTCTCGATCTACCGCGGTCAGAAAGAGGAACACAAGGCAGGTCGGATTATGAATACTTCCTTTACCATGCTGTGTTTTGGTGCGATTGTCCTCATGAGCGTTGGACTCTTGACCGCCAGACCTCTGCTAGTGTTATTTGGTGCTTCTGCGGATACACTTCCCTTTGCACAGCCGTACATAATGATCTATCTGATCGGCACATTGCCATCCATGATCGCTGTCGGAATGAATCCATTTATCAATGCACAAGGGTATGCCCTGATCGGCATGTCCTCTGTGGCTGTCGGCGCTGCCGCTAACCTGCTGCTCGATCCCCTATTTATTTTTGTGCTTGGACTGGGTGTCGAGGGTGCCGCTATTGCAACGGTGATCTCGCAATTTCTATCTGCCGCATTTGTTTTATATTTTTTGATGCGAAAAGCGGAATTAAAAGTACGTCTTCTGCGGAAATACGAATTTCGCGGCTGTTTTGGTTACGCCAAAAATATTGTCAGCCTCGGCACGGCAGGTTTTATCATGCAGCTTACCAACAGCCTTGTATCGATCTGCTGTAACCACGTACTTTCCATCACAGGTGGCGATATTTACATCTCCGTCATGACGATCATATCCAGCGTACGCCAACTCGTGGAAACTCCTATCTATGCGATCAACGAAGGCGCCTCTCCTATCCTAAGCTACAATTACGGAGCCAGACGCCCGTCTCGTGTCCGTAAATCAGGACTGGTAATGAGCATCATGATACTGAGTTATACCGCTGTCATGTGGTGTCTCATCATCCTCGTTCCTGGGACACTGATCCGTGTGTTCAGCTCTGACCATAATTTAGTACAGGACTCTATCCCCGCACTCAAGCAATATTTTGCCGCTTTTATCTTTATGGATCTGCAATACATGGGACAGACTGTGTTCAAATCACTGAATAAAAAGAAGCAGGCAATATTTTTCTCCCTGCTTCGTAAAGTAATTATCGTAGTGCCATTAACCTATCTGATGCCATTTGCCTTCCATATGGGAACAGATGGCGTATTTCTTGCAGAACCTGTCTCCAATATTATCGGTGGCGGCATCTGCTTTATTACCATGCTCTCTATTGTTTTACCGGAGTTAAAGCGAATGGAGCGAGTGCAGTGAAACAAGACCGTCTGCACCACTGTATTCACAGTCTTCCAACCGTTCATCCATTCTTTTTTCCCGGGTAATCTCTATCTGCGGTTCATAAACAAGCTTTCCCATTCCTGAATTTCCCACTATCGCCAATCTGTCTAATACCGTATAACTATCTGGATTTTTGCCTTTCTGCTGAAGAAGCCGATTTAACAAACGTCTTCCCCAAGCATCCGGAAGGCTATCTGCAAATATGCCAAACAATCCGTCAAAATAAGTTTTTTCCGGCACATACACTTTACTACTTACATTTGTTTTCATTGATAACCTCCTGAATATCTTGATACGGAATCTGTGTAAACGCATTCCGCAGATCGCCCGCAATATCCAATGCCATAGCTATTTTTGTAAGGCTAACCAGAGATATTTGCCCCGTTGTTTCAAAACGCTTGATAGATCCATAACTAACCCCACTCATATCCGCTAATTTTTTCTGGGATATCGACCGTCTCCGACGAATATTTCTCACCCGCTGCGCTAATTTTAAATCCAGTTCTTCAGCGGTTTCCCATACTAATCCTCTCATACGACATCAATCCTCCATACAGTTTTCCTTAACATGCGGATTACAATTTGTATTTTAAATGACATAGATAATATTTATAATCGTTTTATGCAATCATATCGTGCACACCTTAACATTTGCAACACCTTAAATGCCCCACTTCATCAGTAGGGCATATGTAACCTTCTGCTATAATCAACTTTAGTATTTTTGAAATATTTCCTTCACCTTTTCATATGCCAATTTTGGTCTTCGATATTCATCTACGATTCCTTTATTATTCATCTCTCGCGGTCTTCCGGCAAACCACTCAGAGCTGACACGCACATCACAAAACTGCCAAATATAAACGCCCATACACTCTGAAGATTCTAAACACGTTGTCAACTGCTCCGCCAAAGCTTCTGCCTGATATTCTTCCGTCCATTTTCCATGATAAGAATTGTGACAGCCATATAGCGCTCCTGCCCCAATCTCCGACACAATAAACGGTTTATCTTTTCCTTTTCCATCCTCTTTAATCCAATCACAAACTTCCGCCAAATACTGCTGCACCGGCTTGTCTACATACCATCTTGGATATATATTACATGAGATCACATCCGGCAGATCAAAACAAATGTCCTGAAAAAATTTGCAGCTTGCAAAAGTACAGGTTCTTGTAGCATCTAACTGCCTGATCAGTGCAAATTGTTTTTGATAGCATGATCTTCCGAACTCTGTTTCGCTGGCACATTCATTTAGTATGCCCCAAATATAGATACTTGGATGATTATAATGGTTCATTATCATTTCCCTGATAACATTTTCTGCCTGCGTCTCAAAAAGAGGATGACGCATTTCTGATTCCTCTATTCCTCTTGCATGATTCTCTTCCCAAACCAAAATACCCAGTTCATCACACAAGTCCAAAAATATCTCATCATTCGGATAGTGCACCGTGCGAATCGAATTGGCGCCCATTTGTTGAATTAACATAAGATCATGACAAATTGCTGCATATGGCAATGCATATCCATAGTCTGGATGATCTTCATGTCTGCATACTCCCTTGATGCGAAATTTCTTTTCATTTAATAAAATTTCTTTTCCCTGCACCTTAATTTCCCGAAAGCCAAAACGGTCTATTAAGTCATCCATCACAATTTCTCCTACTTTTGCCTGTAGCTTTACCTCATATAATTTGGGAGAATCCGGACTCCATTCCTGCACATCTTCAAATATAATTTCCGTAGACAATATCTGTCTGTCCCCCTTATCGGACAGCAACTGCCAATCATAGATTACTTCTCCTATTTGAAGTGAGATCACCACATTCTCGCCAGCAAGCCTCTTTTGATCCAAAATATGGACCGCGACTTTCACGCCGGCTGTCCATTTCCCATTTTTATGATATGTTTTAACATGTACATATTCAAAATATAAGGCACCAATTTTCTCCAACACCACCGGACGCGATACTCCACCATATGACATATAATCATTCGGAATATGCAATGCACTCTTCTCCGTAAAACGATTATCCACCTTAATTTCCAACAAATGGGTTCCCTCTGTCAAATCTTTCTTAATAACAGAAAATGGTGTATAAGCATTATAATGCTGTGCAATCTGTTCCCCATCTAACAGCACTGTCGCTGTATGGCTCACTCCTTTACACTCAATACGGATATTTCCACCAGCAGTAATTTTTTTACGAAAATAGGCTTCTCCACGGTAATTTGCAAAAAGTGGATTTGTTTCAAAGCATCCCGGTGTTGCCATCTGAAACTTTGTTCCTGCATAATCCCCCTCGCATGGCTCAAATTCCCATAAACTCCCTGTCAGTTCTTCCTGCATACGCACTTCATGTGTCTTAAATGTACGAATCATCGTTCTTCATCTCTCCTTAACAAATCTATTAATTTTTCATAATCTAAAACTTCGTCTGAAATACAATTACAAACTTTTTACCCACTCGCTAATCTCCTGTTTAGACATACGATTTAAGAGTTTTCCTTCCACGATCTGTGCATTAGGAGCCGATGGCTGTAACTCACTGACCGTGTTGCCAAATCCGCTGCCACCAGATGTTGCAAATAATACAATCTTTTTGCCGCTCAGATCATATTTCTCCAAAAATGTATTCACGATAGTTGGTGCAACATACCACCAAATCGGGAATCCCAAAATAATCTCATCATAAGCAGATACATCCACATTAGAATCTGCGATTTCCGGTCTGATTGATTTGTCAGCCATCTCTACACTGCTTCGTGATTTTTTGTCCATCCAGTTGAGATCCGCTTTCGTATATGGAACCTTTGGTGCGATCTCGCACAGATCAAAATTGCCTGCCTCTGCGATCATTTCTGCTGTTTTCTTTGTTGTTCCGCTTGCGCTAAAATAAGCAACTAACTTTTTTGCCATAAAATAACACCTCATTTCTTAAACATAAACAAATGTAGTTCTGCAAGAATCGCTAAAACAATTCTTAGTGGCATAGCACCACATTATAAGCAGTTTCCCATAAAGTTAAAAATGTGCAGGAAGTTTTATTTCTCCTGCACATTTATTATAATACTCCATTTTCAATTATGTCTACTACTTATATTGTATTGCTATCTATGCTTTTTGGGCATTATCTGCAATTATTTCGGTTTTATAGATTGTAATGCATAATTTATCCCTTTACAAACTATCTATATTAATTTTTTTCTAATTTCTCGTATTTTATTTTTTCTCTCTAAAACACTTACATCGCATTGTTCTAAATATTGATAAAATACATCTGCTGCAGATAACAACGCTAAAAAGAACTCCTTTTTCTCTACCATATATTTTTTGTCCCCTATAATTATCAAAAGCCCATTCTGATTCCTTTTTTCGTTTCTCAATATCACATTTAGAGGTTGGTCAGGAAACAAAAAACTCGTTTCCCATTTACCTTCTATCAATTCATCTATTGCATCTATGAAATATGACCACAAGTGATTAATTAAATCCCATTGTTCTAATCCCATAATCTCTTGAGTATAATATTTTATTACAATTGCCCCTTCTACATAAAAAACGTCTGTAACTAATTCTATGTCAGTATCTGGTTCAATTTTAACAAAGCAATCCATGTGTTTAATATACGTTTCTACTGTTAGCATTATTATATCCTCTTTCTTTATTATCAAGTAAATCTATTTTTAGGTTCATACTTTTCTCCATTTCTCGTTTTGGCGAGCCGCATGCACTGCTTCCTCTAAATCTTCCGTAAAATGTATAGATAAATCACTTCTCCCCACCACTATACGCCTGTATCTCCTCAATAAACCGACTTACCATCGGTGAATATGGGATATTTCTCCGCCAAGCGATCACGGTACTTGTCTCCACTTTCGGCGTCAATCGCCTCTGCACAAGCTTATCCTTCTCCCAATACCGTTCTGCACCCTCGATCGACACCTGATACCCAAGCCCATGTAGCACCATCACCCCGGCATTAGTGCCAAGGTTACTGGTAAACGCCACCTGCAGCTTGCTAAAATCCTTTCCGAACCAGTTAGCCAACTCACTCTGTACCGTATGGCGTTCCGGCAAAATAAGCGGCAAACCGATCAAATCTTCTTTGGTAATATACTCTTTGGCAGCCAGCGGATCGTCTGCCCGCATCGTCAAAACCCAGTGATCACTGCCCTGTAAGCGAATATAATCCATTTCTTCCGTACTGACCGGTTCTAAAAACAGTCCTATATCAATAAGTCCTTTTCCCATCAATTCTGACACTGCATCGGCAGTCCCGGTGTGCAGTGCGATCTGCACTCTCGGATACTTTTCCCGATAACTGCGGCAGATTTCCGCAAGTGTCTCCACAGCCATAAACTCTCCACAGCCGATGGTGATCGTCCCCTCCATAAACTCTTGACTGCCTTTGAACTCACTTAAGATCTTATCTTCCATCTCAACGATTTCCAGTGCCCGCCTTTTAAGCAGCACGCCCTCACCCGTGAGTGTAATACTACGTCCCCCTCGGTCAAATAACTTTGCCCCCAGCTCTTCTTCCAACGCCGCAAGCTGCCTAGAAAGCGTCGGCTGGGTCAAATTCAACTGCTCCGCTGCTTTCGTAAAGCTCTGCTCCTTTGCCACGGTCAAAAAATACCGCAATACTCTCAAATTCATGACTCCATCCCCCTCTCCCTTAAATTTATAAGGGAATTTTAGCTCTTTGCCGTAAAGCACAAAGCCACGGTATATAACCTGCTGTCTCTATCAGTATAACTTTCTCAGCCTTATTTCGCAAATATCAGCCCTCGATCAATGCATCTGACTGCTCTGTTGCCTTGCTTCCTTTTCTCTCAAAAATGGTGCGGAAGATCAAACGAACTAACGGTCCGCAATAAAACATTTGATAACAGATTGCCACCAGGAAATTCATTGCCCATGTTTGAATCCAAGTACCAAAGGTTTTCGTTTCCTTAAACAACAAAGTTGCCACAAGGCTCATGAGCGGACACATGATACAACAGATGCAAATAGAGATCGCGTAGGTGATGATCTGCGGTCTGTCGTCCGGTGTCACAACCGTAAAAGCAAGTGCTTTCGCAATCTTTCCGACAATAAAAAATTCTAAGATAAATGCGACCGGCACCATGATCGGCAGTTCATGAACTGCTGCAAGAAAAGTCTCTCCGGTTACTTTCCCCATGTTTAACGCTACATTGTAAACGACCATCCCGTACACCATGACCGTTGCCATAATGGCTGTGAATACGACATCTTGAAATTTGTTTTTTGGCATAAAAAAAATCCTCCTAAAATGATAACTATTGTCATGTGTTGTTCGTTATCATCCCGGAGGATTGTGCGTTTCCAATAAAAACCATATAATGCTGTGAAATTATAACATATTATTTCTAAATATGTAATACCCAAAATTAATAATAATCAAATTTTTGTGCTAATTGAGTCAGATCAACCCCACAATTTTCTTTTATTTTGTTCAAAAACGCCGGTATGTCCACACCATAAAGATAATGCGTCAATGTCATTCCATCTGTATTCTTCTTATTACCATATAACCAAAAATACTTCTCCATTCCATCTTTACCATTGATTTTGTCTCTGTCCTTTTGTGCGGCTTCCATCGTTTTTTCTCCTGTCGTTCGCAGTTTTTGCAACGATTGTTTCTGATCCTTTGCTACTGCTTTTTGTGATAGCTCCGCCAAAAACAGCCGGTCTTTACCCGTCAACACATCAATTTTTAAGGTTGGATATTTCTCATCCTTTGTCAACGATAATTTGAAAGTATATGTCACGGAAGAATCTGCCGCTTTCAGAGATATGTCTTCGCGATATTCTTTTTTCGTATTGTTTCGCACGATCGTAACCGAATAGTCGACATTATCCACCATGAGCTCTATTACACGTCCACGAATCGTATCTGACTCATCCACATATAATTTCATTTTCTTCCATACCATGCTGTACTTGTTGGTCATAAATTCACCGGTATGATACACAATATCATACTCCGTACATGCATCAGTAATCCCTTTCGGCTTCACATCCTCTCTGCTCTTCGTGACAGTCTGTCCTTTTTGCCAAAACATGCCAATCCACTTTTGCATCTCACTTTTGAACGTAACTTCCGTCCCCATCGGTACAAACAAGGCTTCGGTCAATTCCGTCTCCAACATAAGATAATCTTCTTTTAGTTCCGATATCTGCAAACAGCTAACCCCACCATTGTCTCCCACATCACGCTTCTGTGTTCCATCATGAAAAGCATTAAAATGTACTGCCTTTTGGTCATTTAATAACACTGTCCCCTGTCCGGTCACCGTGTCTTTATCCATCTGAATATCAGACTGTACCGTGACCTTTTGCAAGCCACTTTTCCTTAATAACGCTTTCCATGCATCGCCAAGTGTAATCTGCGTTGTTAGTCCCAGTCCTTCACTGCTCCTGTCTTTCCAATCTGCCTTCCAGTCACAAAGCTGTTGAATTTCTTCATCCAGCGTTCTCTTCTCCAATTTTTGAACATACTCCGTTGGCGAAAGCTTCTTTTGCTGTTCCTGCTTTTTATAATAGATCACGCCACCTGTACCCAATGCCAAAACAATAATAATACAAATAGCTGCCACAAACCATTTCTTTCTGCTCTGTTTCATAATCCCTCACTCCTTTTACCATAAAACAATGTGCTGTTATCTATACAACCATCGGCCGCATCAATATAATTAAAAGCACTCTTCTCATACTTTTTCACACCACCATCACATCTCCACTCCGAAATAGCACTTTTTAGAAAACTTCCTCTGCCTAGTTTTCGTAAATTTTTCGGTAAAACAACCTTTTCTAAATAATAATTACCTCGGAAGGATAATGGTGCCGTCTTGCGAACTGTATCCGGTACAACAAAGGTACTGCCCTTCTTACTCATCGGATAACAGATAAGTGTCGTCATTTTCTTATTGTATAACGCACCATTTTGCGACCTGTACTTTGGATTAATCGAAGAAACACGAATACTTCTCGTACGCATCGTCTCGTTCTCTGGCAAGATCCATACACCAACTAAGCCCGTAATCATCTGATAGTCCTTTACCTATCATTCTTACACCATAGGTTTAAAACTACCATATGTAAAATACTTTGAATGCCTTATTTTACGTATTCCCCTTCTCTTATCTCCTAGGCCAAGCATAACATATCCGTTATTAAAAATAAAACACAATCTTTCCTTTCCCCCTGTCATTTTATATCCGTTTATGGTATCCTTATTGTGGGGTTATTTTTTACCGAATGTTGATGGGAACGTTCGTGTTATTACAAGAAAAAGGAGATTTTCAATGAAACAAATTGGCTTTGATAATGATAAATACTTATCCATGCAGTCTGCACATATTAGAGAGCGCATTTCTCAATTTGGCGATAAGCTGTACTTAGAGTTTGGCGGCAAATTATTTGACGATTATCATGCATCACGCGTACTTCCGGGCTTTGCACCGGACAGTAAATTACAAATGCTTTTACAACTTGCCGATCAGGCTGAAATGATCATTTCGATCAATGCATCAGATATTGAGCGTAACAAGATCAGACATGATCTCGGAATTACCTACGATCAGGATGTATTACGTCTGATCGATGTATACAAAAAGAAAGGACTTTATGTCAGCAGCGTAGTTATCACCCGTTACGCCGGACAGCCATCCGCAAATCTGTTTCAAAAAAAATTAGAATCCATCGGTATCCAGGTTTATCACCACTATACTATCGATGGATATCCAAACAATATCGACAAGATCGTAAGTGATGACGGCTATGGCAAAAACGATTATATTAAAACAACCAGACCGCTTGTCATTGTTACTGCACCGGGACCGGGAAGCGGTAAGATGGCAACCTGCCTTTCTCAGCTATACCATGAAAACAAAAACGGTATCAAGGCCGGTTATGCAAAGTTTGAGACATTCCCAATTTGGAATATTCCTTTGAAGCATCCGGTCAATTTAGCCTATGAGGCCGCAACTGCTGATCTGAATGATGTTAATATGATCGACCCATTTCATTTGGAAGCATATGGTGAAACTACGGTAAATTATAACCGCGACATTGAAATTTATCCGGTGCTCGCCGCCATGTTTGAACGCATCTATGGATACTGTCCATACAAGTCTCCAACAGATATGGGCGTCAATATGGCAGGCAACTGTATTATTGATGACGAAGTCTGTAAGGAGGCGTCAAAGCAGGAGATCATTCGCCGCTATTACCAGTCGCTCAACCGCTATATCAAAGATGAGGCATCGGGTGACGAAATATACAAACAGGAACTCATCATGAAGCAGGCTAAAATATCCGTAAACGATCGTGCTGTTGTTCCGATTGCTAACGAGCGGGCTAAGCAAAAAGGATCGGCTGCTGCTGCAATGGAACTGCCGGATGGAACCATCGTAACCGGTTCTACTTCTGATCTGCTCGGTCCGGCGTCCGCTGTACTGTTAAATGCGATCAAAGTATTAGGAAAGATTGATGATAATGAACATCTGATATCCCCTTCCTTTATTGAACCGATTCAACATCTTAAGACCGGTTATCTTGGCAGCAAAAATCCACGACTGCATACCGATGAAGTACTTATTGCGCTTTCAATGTGCGCTGTATCGGATCCGAAAGCCAAACTGGCATTAGAACAGCTCCCAAAATTGTCCGGATGTCAGCTTCATGTTTCCGCGATCTTGTCATCGATCGATATCAACACTTTCAAAAAGCTTGGCATTGAATTAACCAATGAAGCCGTTTATGAGGGTGCTGCTACAACAGAAACGGAATGATCGTATTCCCGCATGCTATAATAAAAAGTTTCCTATAAAATAAAAAACAGCGTTTTCAAATTTTTTGAAAACGCTGTTTTTCATTTCTTATGTTTTCTATCACACGAAGATCATTCATTCCCCGTATTCTTTTTCATGGCTATCTCAACAACTTTACTGGTATATTCTGCCTTGTCTAAGCTTAGCAGTTCCCTTGCCTGCGACTCACTGACGCCATACTCAGATTGTAACAGAGATACGATCTGTTCTTTGCAGCCATCTACCTCGTCCTCGATCTCAAGCTGTTTGGCAGTCTCTAAATTCGCATCATATCTCTGCAAACCACGGATCAGCGCATTTAAGGCATCTGGATAATAATTCATAGCATCATAATTTTGATAAGAATCCAATGCTCTCTGTACCTGCATCACTGTTCGAATCTTATTATAGGTATCCGGATCTTTCTCTTTCACCTTCGTTCCTAACACCTCTTGGTACGCCTGCTCGTACTTACCCATCTCAAAGTATTTCATGGCCTGCTTCTTTGAACTGGAGTAACCATGTATGTTTGTTCCAACAATCTCCACCACCAGAAAAGTAACGGTCAAGATAGCAATGATCGCAACACCAACTTTATTGAGCTTGCCGGTAACTTCATATTTTTCAGCTTCTGCCTCTTCTTCCTGCTGTGCTTTTCGCTCAGCCTTTTTGGCTTCTTTTTCCGCTTTTTTTGCAGCTTTTTCTTCGGCTTTTGCTGCTTTCTTCGCTTCTTTTTCTGCTTTTTTTGCTTCCTTTGCCTGCTCTTTTTCTGCCTTTTTCTGTTCCGCCAACTCCGCTTTTTCCGCAGCTTTTTGTTCTTCCTCTTCCTGTGCTTTTCGTTCTTCCTCGGCAATCTCATCGTTGATTACATTACCAAAGACACGCTGAAACAATCCTTTCTGATCTGTTGGCTCCTCTTCCGGATGTTCCTCCGGTGCCGCAATATCTAGCAGATCATCAATAGACACATCCTGTGATTCCGAATCAGCACCAAGCATATCAAAAATATCTGCTGCCTCAGCATCCTGATCTTCTACCAGTTCATCCTTTGATGCCGTCTCCTGCTGCAACGATCCGGTCATATCCAGATCATCCAACAATCCATCTAACATCATATTTAATGCCTGATCATCAGTCGAAGATTCTGATTTTCCGTCATTCATTAACGCTGCCGTCTCTGCTGAATCTCCGCCACTTACATCATCAGAATACAAATTGATATTATCTAATAATTCACTGGTATTAATCGTCGCACTATCACCAGCCGGCTGTAAGATCTCTTCAGTACCTCCGTCGTCGATCGGTGCTGGAATCTCTTCAGGAGTTTCCGCAACCGACATTGGAATCTCTTCGGAAACCTCCTCTACCGGTATTGGAATCTCTTCAGAAACTTCCTCCTCGATCGGCATTGGAATCTCTTCAGAAACTTTCTCCTCTACCGGCATTGGAACCTCTTCAGAAACTTCCTCCTCTGCCGGCATTGGAATCTCTTCAGAAACTTCCTCCTCTACCGGAATTGGAATCTCTTCAGAAACTTTCTCCTCTACCGGCATTGGAATCTCTTCAGAAACTTTCTCCTCTACCGGCATTGGAATCTTTTCAGGAACTTCCTTCTCTACCGGCATTGGAATCTCTTCGGAAACCTCCTCCTCTGCCGGCATCGGTGCATCCTCAGACTGCTCATCTGACTTAAACTCCTCTATCCCTTCCAGATTTTCCAAATCTTCTATGTCCACAAAATCCGCCAAGGAATCCATATCCGCGAAATCAGCCGCATTCAGATCTTCTAATTCTTTGTCTTCTCCTGACATTACCGCAACCTCTTTTCTTCCTTATTGATGGTCCGTTACTCCGATCAAGTTATCTAATGCAGCAACCAACTGTCCAATCTCCGGTTTTGACAACTGGGCATCAGCTCCGAGCGACTCGCCTTTACGACGCATCTCTTCGTTGATCAACGAGGAAAAGATGACGACTGGAATATGGCAAAACTGATCAGACTCTTTGATCAATTTTGTCAAATGGTGTCCATCCATCTGCGGCATCTCAATATCTGTGATCACACAGGATACTTTCTCGTCCAAATTTCCCGACTTATAATAGTCGCATAACCGATCCCAACATTCCTGACCATTGTTCGTTGCCGTTACGTTTACATATCCGGCCTCAGACAAGCAGTTGACGATCATCTTGCTAAGCAAAATAGAATCTTCTGCAATCAAGATCGGTGTATCGTTTCGTTTTCTTCCCGCCAAATGATCGACAGAAGAGGCCTTCAATCCGGTTTCCGGATTAATTCCGGCAACAATCTCCTCAAAATCCAGTATAATGATCAGCTTACCATCAATCTTAACGATGCCTGTCGCCATGCTGTTATCACCACTATTCACCGTAGAATCCGGTTTCAAAATTTCTTTCCAGGAAATGCGATGAATTCCTGCAACTCCGTGTACATGAAATGCAGTATGCAACCCATTAAAGCCCGTTACGATATACATATCTCCCGCCGTATCTGCTTTCTTAGGCAGATTCATAACCACTGCCAGATCAATAATAGAAAGGATCTCATCTCTCGGCATAAATATCCCCTCTACTCTGGGATCTGAATTTGGCACCGGTGTTGGCACCTGATATGGCAAAATTTCCCGCACTTTCGCAACATTAATTCCATAGCTGTTGCCACCAACGGTAAATTCCAAAATCTCTAATTCATTTGTTCCACTTTCCAATAAAATACCTGTATCCATACTCGCGCCTCCTATTTGATAGCTATTTCTGCCTGTTTGTCATCCCGTACAGCTACCAGTGATACATCTGACAAGTTAATTTCCTGATCCACCTCAAACACCAAAACTCCCTGTCTATTATCTCCAGCCTTAATCTTCTGCTGAAAATATTGCAATTCGCCATTCGCAACTGTATGCTGTAGAAGTCCCACCTGTTTTCCCTCTGACCGCAGGTAAAAATCCGGTTTGTTTTTATGTAAGTCAACCTTTGCATTCGTATTCCCAGTATTTTTGATCCGAAAATATAAGACAAGCAGTTTCTTACCCTTTCCGACTTTACAATACGCGTAATCTGCACCGAGCGAAGATTTCAATTTTGCTGACACAAAGTCTACAGAAACCCCAGGAATTCCATACAATTTCGTTAAAGGAACTGTTGTAGCTTCTGCCTCTCCGTCCTTTCCGGCCGCAGCCTGCCCCGGTTCAGCACTCTGCACTGCTGCAGTTTCTGTCGGTGCCGGCGCAGGAGTAACGATCGGCGTTGGTGTTGGCGTCGGATTTAAAATACTACGGTCATAATCCAAACCATATGCATATTTACTGTCATGTTTTAACAACTCTCCTGCCATATATTCCGATGCTTTGCCGGCATCCAGCTTTGATAAATCAGGAACACTCGTGCTGCATCCGGTCAATGCACACGCGGCAGTGAGTACAGTTGCTATAATTCTCTTTTTCATCCTGCACTACCTCTTTTTATTGCGGGCATTTCATATGATTTTGCCCATACATTCAATATCTTTATACTACCATATTACCGCTATATCAGTCAATCGTCTTACAATCGAGTTCAAACCAAAATTCTACACCATTGTCATGATTGATCACCCCACATTTCTGATTCATAGAATCCATGATCGCTTTGACAATCGACAGTCCAATTCCGTTGCCTCCATAGGCTCTGGTACGCGCCTTATCCACCTTATAAAACTTGACCCATATCTTATCAAGTTCTTCCTCCGGTATCGTCTTACCGGTATTGAATACAGAAATGCGCTCAACATCGCCTCTTTGCTCCATAGTTACTCGTATAACCCTTTCACCATCCACATGATTAACTGCATTGCTGATATAGTTTGTAATAACCTCTTCGATCATATACTCATCTGCCCACACATAAACCGGTTCCGTTTCATAAAATAAAATCTCTGCATCCTTTTGTTCTGCCAGCAAAGTTGCGGAATTAACCGAAGAACGAAGTACCTGTACAATATCAAAACGTTCAAAATGCACTTGATCACTGCCGAACTCGATCTGATTCAGTGTCAAAAGTTTTTTAACCATTTTATTCATTTTATTTGCTTCATCAATAATGACTTCGCAATAAAACTCCCGGCTCTCCTGATCATCGTTGATATTGTCCTGCAACCCCTCCGCATATCCTTGTATCAATGCGATTGGGGTTTTTAATTCATGCGATACATTCGACAAAAACTCCTTACGCATCTCATCAATCTGTATTTTATTTTGAATATCTTTTTGTAATTCATTGTTCGCTGATTTTAATTCCAAAATGGTATTTTCTAACTTATCCGAAAGAGCATTAATACTGTGCCCTAATAAGCCGATCTCGTCTTTTGTGTGTACCGGATAACGTACATCAAAATCAAGATTTGCCATCTGATTAGCAATATCTGCAATCTTTAAAATTGGTTTTGCAAAACTATTGCTGACCACGATCATCAGCAGCATACTGACAACAACCGCTCCAACCGCCACATACCCAAGAAAATGATTAAAGATCGCCACACTCTCAGTCATGCTTTGATAATTCGTCCGCATATAGACAAACTGTCCAGACTTTAACTGACCAAACAATTCAATATACTCCGAACCTATTCGATCATCCATTATCTTATAAACTGAATAATTTTCGGATTCCGTAATCTTTTTTTTGGAATCACCACGTTCGCCAACACTGCCACCCCTTTCCAGCCCGAGCACATATTCCCTCGTCTTCTCTTCGACTGTCTTGCTCTGCCGTTCAGAAATGGTATCCGAAGATGGATAATCAAACGAATACATAATATTACCCAAAAAATTAGTCAGCTCAAACAGATAAATGCTATAGGAATGGTTTGCAGACATAATATCAATCTCACGTACACTTTTGTCGGACAATTGGCCATTCTTACTAAGCTGCGGCTGATCCTTCTGCGTTATCGTGTTGACCGAATTGTACGAATCCACCAGCATGGAAACCTTTTTGTGCTGGTAATATCCCGGAAGCAATGCATAATTTAACATCCAAAAGGCGCATAATGTAAAACCCAAGATCAAAAGCATCGTTATCATTAATTTTGTGCGGATCGACATGCCACGCACGTTACAATTTTCACGCTTTCTCATACTTCAAATTTATACCCCATTCCCCAGATTGTTTTGATATATTCGCCCTTGTCACCTAATTTACTGCGCAATTTTT
Source organism: Jutongia sp. SJQ-6 (assembly GCF_054161275.1). The sequence goes on from NZ_CP195314.1 coordinate 1,148,559, forward strand.
TTACATGCGTATCGATCGTTCGTGCATCCCCAAAATAATCATAATTCCACACATTGTTCAATATACGTTCCCTCGATAATGCAACGCCTTGATTGTCCATAAAATAGGTCAACAGTTCAAATTCTTTATAGCTGAGTTCTACCAGTTCTCCATTGATCCGCACCTCATGTGCAGCCCGATTCAGACTGATCCCTCCCGCTTCCATCACATCATCTTCAAGTGCATTAGTTCTCCGCAAGATTGCCTCTACACGTGCCACTAATATCTTCGGGCTAAACGGTTTCGAAATATATTCATCAACACCAAGATCAAATCCGAGTAACTCATCTTTCTCATCACTCTTGGCTGTCAACATAATGATCGGCACCTGTGAATACTGACGGATTTCCCGACAAACTTCCCAACCATCCATCTTCGGCATCATCACATCAAGGATGATCAGCGCAATGTCTTTGTTCGCAAAAAATACGTCAACCGCCTGTTCACCATCCTCTGCTTCCAGCACGACAAATCCCTGTTTATTTAAGAAATCTTTGACAAGTTTACGCATACGCTGCTCATCGTCCACCACTAAGATTTTCAATTGTTCCATAGCTTTCACCAACCCTTTCTCATTATTCTATTTAATAAGAAGTCAATGAATATGCTCATTGACTTCTAAAATAAGTATATAAAATAATTATGAATAATCTGTGATAAGATCACTTATTTTTTAGTGCGTTTTCCCGCTCATCCAACTGTTTTTCTTTCTGTTCCAATTGATCCTGCCACTGCTCATATTCATCTACTAATTCTTCCCGCATTTCTTCTTTATAATTTGTAAAATACGTAAACACAGAATATCTGGTCTTAAATGTCACTAACAACATTCCCAAAATAATGATCAACAAAACGGTTATGACCATGTTTTTGATCGTTTTACCAGTCACTGCATCTTCATATGCTTTCTTATATCGTTTGAGCTGTCGCTCTATTTCTGTCTTGCCTGTCACACCAGAATCCGTTGCGCCCGATCCTTTACGTTGTTTATCGGAGGCGGCCTGTTCTGACACTGCAACCGGAATAGGTGCAAGTGTGTCTTCTCCTACGATACCTGACTGCAGGATCTCAGTACGAAGTTCCTGTAAAAACTGCAGTCCGATAACTGTACAAAACGCATGCTTTTCAACAGATCGATTGTACACCTTTAGCAGTTCCTTTGGTTTCCCGGAACGGATTGTTTCCTTGAGATAGGAAATTGTTTCTTTCTCCTTGTGTGCCCGTTCAAATTCACGTTTTGTCAGGAATTGATATCCGTCCAAACAATATAACGTATTCTTCATACCATTCCCCATTTCTGTTATTTTGAAAACGTTGCATGCTTTGTGATCCATTTCTGTACAGCACTACTCAACGCATTATCCTTTAAGCTTTCTCGATTCTTCTTCTCATATTCTGCTTCAGAATCATATTTTTCAGTGTTATACTGATATTCCTCTGCCACCAGGTCTTTATATTCCTTGTCCGAATAATTGATCCCCTCTGCTTTTGCAATTGCTTCAACGACCAATTTTTCTTTGACAGCCTGCTTCGCCTGTTCGTCCAACTCATTTTTGACAAAGTCTTCTTCATTTTCGCTGCCCCAGGACTGAAAAATTTCGTCATGGCTCATACCGTACATATCCGCCATATCATAATACCCCTGCAGCACTTCCTGCTTGGCATCTTCTAATAATTCTTCCGGATATTTTTTTACTTTTGCATTTTCAAGAACTTCTGTCCATGCAAAATCCTGCTTATTATTCTCATTTTCTTTTGCTAGCTCCGTGCGAATATCGGCTTCATACTCTTTTGCTGTCTTAAAATCCGAAATCGACTGCACAAATTTATCATTCCAGGTCGGTACGATTTCATCTCCACAGATATATTTTACCGTAGCCTTAAAGGTAACTTCCTTACCGTCAATGGTATCATCTCCATAAGTTCCCTTTGGAATATTGATCTTAAAAGTGATCTGCTTGCCGGTCTTGGCTCCTACAAAAGCACTTTCAAACCCTTTTACAAATTGGTCAGATCCAAGCTCTATAACCTCTTCTCCGCAAGTATCATCTACCTTTTTGCCATCAATATAGCCATTAAATTTAGCGTATATTTTGTCATCTTCCTGTACGGTGCCCTTTTTCTGTTCATACGTGACATTATCCTGTATCAGACCGTCGATCTCCTGCTGTACATCGTCATCAGTAACCGCTAAAGATACTTTAATTCCTTTATAATCACCAAGACGCACGCATTTGTTTGCATCATAGTCAGCCCCGGTATTCTCCTGCGTTATCTTGCTCCAAGGCTGCTTTTGTACCAGTAATGTGCCACCGACTCCCAAAGCAATCCCAAGAATAAGCATTCCACCGGCAATTGCCGTCCACTTTTTGCCAATCTTCTTATTATAAGAAGATATTTGACTTGATGCAGGCTGCTGTGTATTATCGACATCTGACATTGCCTGACACGGTGTTTCCGGAATTTGTTGTTCAAACCATTCAAGCATATCTGCCGTAGTGCGTACTACATAATCTGCACCAGCCTCTTCTAATTCTCCGGTTTCCGCATAACCATAATAAACACCTAAAGAACGGATACCACAGGATTTTGCTCCAATGACATCGTATTTACGATCACCAATCATTAATACTGTACCCTTATCCTGCTCAGTTACATTTAATCTACGCAATGCTTCTTCTACAACAGCCTGTTTGGAACCACGATCCCCTTTCAACGTATCTCCAGCAATCACATCAAAATATTCTTTAAGATGAAAGTGTTCCAAAATACGTTCTGTATATTCTTCCGGTTTTGAAGTTGCTACCGCTATTTTTACCTGCGTTTTTTTCAAATATTTTAAAACAGCTTCAAACCCTTCATACACATATGCCTCAAACAGACCTTCCGACTGATAACGCTCCCGGTACTTTGCCGTAGCAGTCTTCGCCTCTTCTTCCGTTAAATCGGTATACTCACGGAATCCAACCACCAACGGAGGTCCGACAAATTTGCGCAGAGTCTGTTCTGCCGGTATCTCGTGCCCCATCTGTTCTAACGCATATCGGATACAATTCATAATCCCCTCTCCGGAGTTCGTAATTGTTCCATCTAAATCAAATAAAATATATTTCCACATAAAATTCTATTGCAATCCTTTCCTATAAATTCTAAATTTTCTTATTTACTCAAGCTTCGCACATCAAAAATTATCATGTCGTCACATATATAATTATAACGAAATTTTATTTAAAAAACAAGAAGAGCCCGGGAAGGCTCTTCTTGTCGGGTAGCTCGCACTACCCAGCGTATAATAGGGTGGGAGTAGAAAGTTTTCACTTTCTGAAACCTATTATAACGAGCATATGTGTCCAAAGTGTGTCTGTTTCGTAAATGTTTTTTCTAATTTCCGACATATTTTTCATCATTTTGTACAGTATATATCATTTTTGTACTTTTTCTACTGTGTTTTTGTAATATTCTTTTTCTTTTAAATGACCTTTAAGTGCTAAGCAAGTCAAATTTTTACGAAAATCTTCATTTCCTTTGCAACCTTCTTTATGAGAATATTATATTAACATGTCAAAGATATGTCACCAAGGTTTTCCTCGCCCTAAAATAGCCATTCCTATTCTTAGTGTTAGCATTGATACCAACATGATATCCAAATATCAAAACTACCATATCCATCATCATAGAATAACACCACCTCACTTTTAAAAATTTTGTATAATTGTATACTATATTTATTTTTCAATTGTTTTTTCATTTTTTTATTGAATTTCTACGGTTTTTGTGCCATACTAATAAGGTAGTAGCGTGATAAACACGCCAGGCTGGTATCCTTGTATACCAAACACTAAACATAAGGAGGTTTTTTAGCAATGGCGTTAAAGAATCAGTATTTAATTGACTTACTGGAAACAGTAAAAAAGAGAAACGCCGGTGAACCAGAGTTCATTCAGGCAGTTATGGAGGTATTTACCTCTTTGGAACCAGTTGTTGAAAGAAGACCTGACCTCGTTGAGGCTGGTGTTTTCGAGCGTATCGTTGAGCCTGAGAGACAGATTATTTTCCGTGTGCCTTGGGTTGATGATAATGGCAAGACACAGGTAAACCGTGGTTTCCGTATTCAGTTTAACTCTGCTATCGGACCATATAAGGGCGGACTTCGTCTTCATCCATCCGTATACAGCGGTATCATCAAATTCCTCGGATTTGAGCAGATTTTCAAAAACAGCTTAACAACACTTCCTATGGGTGGTGGCAAAGGTGGTTCTGACTTCGATCCTAAGGGCAAGAGCGATGGAGAAGTTATGCGTTTCTGCCAGAGTTTCATGACAGAGCTTTGCAAACATATCGGTCCTGACTGTGATGTTCCTGCTGGTGATATCGGAACCGGTGCTCGTGAAGTTGGTTATATGTTTGGTCAGTACAAGAGAATCCGTAATGAGTGGTCTGGTGTATTGACAGGTAAGGGATTAACTTTCGGTGGTTCTCTTGCTCGTACAGAAGCTACCGGTTATGGTCTTTGCTACTTCACTAATGAAATGTTAAAAGCAAATGGTAAGAGCTTCAAGGATCAGACCGTTGTAATCTCCGGTTCTGGTAACGTAGCTATTTATGCTACTCAGAAAGCTACAGAGCTTGGTGCTAAAGTTGTTGCTCTTTCTGATTCTTCAGGATACATTCATGATCCGGATGGAATCGAGCTTGATCTCGTAAAACAGATCAAAGAGGTTGAGCGTGGACGTATCAAAGAGTACGCTGCCAGAACATCTCATAAAAATGTTACTTATACTGAGGGATGCAGTGGTATCTGGACAATCAAATGTGATATTGCTCTTCCATGTGCTACTCAGAACGAAATCGATGCAGAAAGTGCTAAGGCATTAGCTGCTAACGGCTGCTATGCAGTTGCAGAGGGTGCTAACATGCCTTCTACTCCAGAAGCAATTGATGTTTACTTCGCAAACAACATGCTCTATGGTCCGGCTAAGGCTGCTAACGCGGGTGGTGTTGCTACATCCGGTCTTGAGATGACACAGAACTCTCAGAGATTGTCTTGGACATTCGAAGAGGTTGATAACAAACTTCATGATATCATGAAAGAGATCTTCAAGTCTTGTGATGAGGCTTCCAAAGAATATGGTATGGAAGGCAACTACATGGCTGGTGCTAACATTGCTGGTTTCCTTAAGGTTGCAGAGGCAATGAAGGCTCAGGGTTGTGTATAATACTTAATTGAATTATCCTTTTGAAATAAGTAGAGAGGGTGTCGCACAAACGTGTGGCACCCTCTTTTTTGATGAAACAAAAAACTCATCAGTAAATCTTCTACGCGATTTCTAAGACCTAACATTTATACACCAGACGTGATATACTCTGGCAGTCTGTCACAGATCTGCGCCACAGCCTCCGGTATAAATTGATACATCTCCTGATACGGCAAAAATATCGGATCCTCTATGGTATGTTCTGTTTCGAAAAAATAATTTTTGATCCATTCCCGACTTGCAGTTAATTCCTGTTCAGTAATATAATCTGCTATTTCATATGGTGTTACTTGACACAACGCTTGATATGCCTTATCGATCCCCGGAAACTCTTTCACAAGACGAAAATCGATCTGATCTACATCACGTCCAAATTTCACGTAGGTTTGCGGATTATCTCGATCATAACCGGTCACGGCGATCCGCTGCAATACATATGGATGAATTTCTAATATAAATTTCTCATCGGTAAGCATATGTGTCAGATAACCTAAATACAAACTGAAGCGTTCTTCTTTGTTATTATGTTTTGCAAAAAAATCCGACAAACGCCTTCGAAATAACTGTAAATGTTCCGGTTGCTGAAAGGTTCCATCCGGTATTCCGTCTCTCATGTGCGTATGCAGTTTCATCTCTCGACAGTACCCTTCACGTGCCATAATTCCATCGGGACATATATTTCCCGCAAAAAAATCGTTCGAACAATATTTATCTGCCATCTTTCCCAAGTACCGCTCCGGTTCATTGGCAAATAATTGATCCAACTGTGTTGCAACCGCTAGATGAACAATCGTTCCTGCCATGCCACATCACCCGCTTTCCATCTATCTGTGCCGGTATTGCTTTGTTGCTATTTTAAATGCTGCTGTTTCAACCATAATTTCATCATTACTTTTTGTGGAAGCAGCTTACTGGCAAAATGTGCACCTTTCACATGTGCTCCGTATACGGAAATATCTTTTCCTCGGCGTGCATCCCGCATCGCCCTAGCCGCAACCACATCCGGCTGTACCATCCCGGCAAAATTGCTCGCTGCCTTTTTTGCACCGATCAATCCTCTCTCATAAAGACCGGTATCGATCCATCCCGGACACACCGCCGTTGCCGTAATACGTCTGTCCTTCAGTTCCACATTCAATGCTCGTGTATAATTGCGAACAAAAGCTTTGGTAGAACTGTAAATATTTTGATACGGAAGCGGCTGAAACGACGCTTGGGAAGCAATATTAATAATGTGGCTACCCGGTTTCATATACGGAATACAATACAGTCCCAGCGCAACCACCGCACTAATATTAAGATTGATCATATTAATGGATTCCTCCACACTCAGATCATCATAAGAACAAAATTTAGCATAACCTGCATTATTTATAAGATACTGTATCGCTGCACGCTCTTCTGCAATCATTGCACTGAGCTCTTTCCTCTGAACATTATCACTTAGATCCTTGGCAATCGGTCGTATTTTAGTGCCAAATTCTTCAGCCAGTTGTTGCAATTTCTGCGCATTCCGGGCAACTACCCAGATTTCAGAAAGTTTCTTTTCTTTGGATAGTAGCTTGACAAATTCTCTGCCAAGACCTCCTGACGCTCCCGTAACAATAGCAATCGTTTTGTCCATGACGCCCCCCTTTGTCGTTATATAACACAACCTCCGCAAAGTTTGGTTATAATATACTCAAACTTTCCATACCGCAAATTTCCATAACCACATATTGCTTATTATGTCAATGACTATATTGCATTTTGCAGCCATTAAAAAGTGGTTTCTGCCATCCGAGAACTATAGTAATTGCCTTGCCGCATTTTGTTTTTATAGTGATTTCTAAATTTTGTTGTCTCTGATGATTGAGTTACATGCCTTACAGAGAACTCGAAGTCCCGGAAGCAAGATATTCATCATTTTTGAAAGGGACTTTGCGCTCGTCGTTACTTATGTCTCGTATTTCAGAGACATTAAGTAACGTGACGTAGCGCATCGTAGCGAAAGCGTCCCGTCCAAAAATGGATGATACCTTGCTAAACCGGGACATCTCAGACATTCTTTCAGGCATGTATATATCAGAGACTTAACAAAATAAGAAATCACGTAAAAACGTTGCGTTCTACGGCAATTATCTTAGTTCTCGGATGACAGAATAATTTAGTTTATCGGCTGCAAAATATCATATTTATTGCTGACATAATGAGCACACTGTGCTCATCTTAGGAGTTTCTTCGAAACTCCATTATGCGCAGAAATCATGCGCACGTATTCTGACATAATAAGCAATATGTGGTTCGGACACTACTTCCGGTATGGGAAGTTTGAATAATATAAAAATCCTTGAAAATACATATAATTTTCAAGGATTTATGTAAAGCTGAAAATCGGACTCGAACCGACGACCCCTTCATTACGAGTGAAGTGCTCTACCAACTGAGCTATTTCAGCACTGCGGTTTCCTAAGAAACTCACTGCCGTATATGTTATCACAATTTTCCTCAAAAAGCAAGTAATTTTTTACATGCTCTATCAAGCTTTTTCGATCCACCACTGTAGTTTTCTATTGTAGTTTTCCCATGATTTTCCCAAAATATAATGGGTGAGGAATTGAAAATATTTTTGACAAGGCATTTATATAATATAATCAAACTTCATACACTAACTACAAACCAACGAGGCAGCGGATTGGTTAGTGCCATAAAAACAATCGACAAAATTCATGGTGGCATGTTCTATCAAAGCAAAAAGCGCTAGGATCGACCAACGGCCGGTTCCAGCGCTTTTATCATGAAATACTTATTCTGTTTACTTGGATAATAGTCCTCATCGCTTTAATGCTGCAATTTCATCGGCTGTCAGTTCCCGGTACTCTCCTGTCTTCAGAGAGTCATCTAAGGTAAGCGTCCCCATGCTCACTCTCTGTAAGTACAATACCGGATGACCTACTTTAGCAAACATACGCTTTACCTGATGGTAACGGCCTTCACGAAGTTTTATCGTAACCGTCTGCTCCTGTTCCTCTGGGAACTGCTCCAAACAAGATACTTTCGCCGGCAACGTCAGCTTCTCATCACCGATATCCATTCCCTGCTCTAGCTGCTTCACATCTGCATCGGACAAATTACCGGCGATCCGCACAAAATATGTTTTATCAACATGCTTACGCGGCGAAAGAAGCTCATGTGCTAAGGCACCATCATTCGTCAGCAACAGCAATCCTTCCGTATCAATGTCCAACCTGCCCACAGGAAAAACATCTTGTGTATTAGCTTCCTGTAACAGATCTATTACCGTTTTATGCTCTCTATCTGTTGTTGCAGAAACAACGCCGGCAGGTTTATTCAGCATATAATAACAAAACTGCTCGTATATGATCCGCTCACCGTCTAAGGTCACTTGATCTCTGCCCGGATCCAACTTAATTTCCGGACGCTGTGCTTTCATTCCATTTACCGTGACTCGCCCCTGACGAATCCATCTCTTCACTTCTGCACGACTCCCCGTCGTCATCTCGGCAAGCCATTTATCCAATCGCAACACTCACGTTCCTCCCATGAGACATAATAAAAGTCGATACAGCCACAAATTTGAGCATCAGCTCAAATTTGCTATGCGAAGCATAGTCTTTCTTAGCGACCACTTTGGTCGCTTCAGAAAGACTCTTCGTATTACATTCTGTTATACAGATCTGCATACTTCTGCGCAGATGAGTTCCAGGAGAAGTCCATTGCCATGCCACGATCAATGATCTTGTTCCATTCACGTTTGCGATTGAAATACACATCTTTAGCATAACGAATGGTATTTAACATTTCATGCGCATTATAATTTGCAAAGGAAAAACCGGTTCCTGTACCTTCATACTCATTGTATGGCTGCACAGTATCACGCAGTCCACCAGTCTCACGAACAATCGGCACGGTTCCATAACGAAGACTCATCAACTGACTCAATCCACAAGGTTCAAACAGAGATGGCATCAAAAACGCATCACAGGCTGCATAAATCTTGTGTGAACGTTCATTGGAGTAGAAAATATTTGCAGATACTCTGTCATGATATTTCCACTCAAAATGACGGAACAGATTCTCATATCTTTCCTCACCGGTACCGAGTACAACAAGCTGCGTATCTTCTGCACAGATCTCCTCGATCACATAGTCGATCAGATCAAAACCTTTCTGATCTGTCAAACGAGAAACAATACCGATCATAAATTTCTTATCATCTTCCGCTAATCCGAGCTCTCGCTGCAGACCACGTTTATTTTTGATCTTTTCTTTGCGGAAATTCTTAACATTATAGTTGTGATATATGTATGGATCTTTTTCAGGATCATACTCGTTGTAATCCAGTCCATTGACAATACCGACCAACGAATTACTTCTGGCACGCATTAGACCATCCAAATGCTCACCATAAAATGGCATCTTGATCTCTTCCGCATAGGAATCACTCACAGTCGTGACAATATCTGCATATACAATACCGCCCTTCAAATAGTTGGCATCCCCAAATGCCTCTAATTTGTCAGAAGTAAAGAAATATGACTTCAATCCGGTAATATCCTGTACTTTCTGCAAGTCCCATACTCCCTGGAATTTCAAGTTATGTATTGTCATAATTGTCTTAATGCCATGATAAAATGGATTTTCCGCAAACATATCTTTCAGATATACCGGAATCAAACCTGTCTGCCAGTCATGGCAGTGAATAATATCCGGACGGAAATTTAAACTCGGCAGTGCGGACAAAGATGCTTTGCAGAAAAAGGCAAACTTTTCTATATCCTCATGTATATTGCCATATGGTTGAAAACCGGCAAAATAAAACTCATTATCAATAAAATAAAATTTTACGCCTTCATATTCCATTTCCATAATACCGACATACTGTTTTCTCCAAGCCAGGTCGATGTAGAAATGTGTTACATAATTCATTTTGTTCTTCCATTCTTCTGGAATACATGCGTATTTTGGCACCATAACGCGCACGTCAAATTCATTCTTATCGAAGTATTTTGGCAATGATCCCACAACATCTGCCAACCCACCTGTTTTTACAAATGGTACACATTCTGATGCTACAAACAATACATTTTTCATGGAATACCTCCTTTTTCTTTCGGATTCCCCAATTTAATTTGCTCCCCACCAGTCCTATTACTGATGTGTACATATCCACTGATATTTTGCTAATATTTAGCAGACACATACTCCCTTTATTATAAACTAAATCGAAGATGGTGAAAAGTATTTTTTATCAATTATGCGTTCATCTTGTATTCCAATCGAATCTTATCAGCAAGCAGTGCAATAAATTCTGAATTCGTTGGTTTTCCTTTGCGGTCGCTGACCGTGTAACCAAATAATTCCTCAATAGTATCGACTTTTCCACGGCTCCACGCCACCTCGATTGCATGACGGATCGCACGCTCCACGCGGCTTGGCGTTGTCTGATGTTTTTTGGCAATATTCGGATACAACCGTTTGGTGATCGCTCCAAGCATTTCCGTATCACTGACCGACATCAGAATAGCATCTCTCAAATACTGATATCCTTTAATGTGCGCCGGGACACCAATTTCATGAATTGTCTGTGTTATTTCTGCCTCCATTGAATGATTTTGCGAACGATTTCTATTTTCGAAAACCGTAGTAACTACTTTATCACCTTTCTCTCCCGTCATTCCTACTGACTTGACGCGCGCTATGATAACACGTGTATCAAAAGGTTTTAAAATGTAATAAGCCGCTCCCAATGCAAATGCGTGCTCTGTAACGCTTTCCTGACTGACCGCCGACACAACTATCACCTGTGGATGTACCGGGAAGTCCGGCCGCTGCATCCGTTCCATCACCCCCAGACCATCGATCTTCGGCATGATCAGATCTAACAATACAACATCGGGTCGTTTCAAATGTATCATCTGCAACGCCTCTTCTCCATCCGATGCTGTCCCGACTACTTCCACTTCCTCTTCTTTTTCCAATGCATTTTTCAATAAATTAACAATTCGCCGATTGTCGTCTACTACTAATACCCTAACCTTTTTCACATTCTGCCTCCATTCTCCCTAAGAAACACTGCAGTTACTTTGTTTTCATTATAAATTCTGATCAATTGCAAACTCAAGCAGTGTCCTATTCTTTTATTCGACGTGTACTGGCATAATATGTTAAAAACACTGTTATTATTTGGTAGTTTGTGTCGTATGACGCCATGTATAAATTTGCCGGACTTCGTACATACTTTCCATCAACAAGTTTTTTCAGAAAGGCGTGGTGACAGTTTATGAATCCAAATATTCAAAAAAGAAAACGCATTTACCGCTGTGTACTCCTTTGCCTGCTGCTTATTGTATTTGGAGCAATTTCCTGTCGTTATTACACTGCCGCAGCTAAAAAAATACCGACGAAATTGATATTATATAAAAATCGCACCGAAAGTTTTAATCTGGGCTTTCCGTTTTATGCCAAATTGTCGTCAGATGATGCCAAAGCCGTCTCTTTTCAAAACGATGTTAAATCCACAAATCATGCACGTTCCGGACGGAAAATACAGGCAGTTGGCAACCATATCGGAAGCTACAAAGCAGGTCTGTCTCTGTTTGGTGTTATCCCCTGCGGTTCTCTGACGATTGATGTTGTACCGGAAACAAAAGTGATGCCTGCCGGGAACGCTGTCGGCATCTATTTGGAATCCGACGGCATCATGGTCCTCGGCACGTCCGATGTACAGGGCAATGATGGTTTTATGTATCACCCTGCCAAAAATATCATAAATGCCGGCGATTACCTGTTAGCCATCAATGAAACTTCCGTCCAAAACATTCAACAGGTTACTTCCCTCCTACAGAAAAACGGTTCAAAAACCGTCACTCTGAAGATCCGACGCAATAATAAGGATCTTCAGATCAAGCTAAATCCCATTGCCACAAAAGATGGTTCTTACAGTCTGGGAATCTGGCTTAGAGAAGATACCGAAGGCATTGGAACGATGACCTGTGTATTAGAAAACAATACTTTTGCCGCTCTGGGGCACGGCATTACAGATGTAGATACCGGTCTGTTGATCGAATTAAATAATGGCGGCTTATATCAAGCTACCGTCAATAAGATCGTAAGTGGCAAAAAGGGAACACCCGGCGAATTATCCGGAATCGTTCATTTGAATAATAACAATAAGATCGGTTCTGTATTAACAAATAATCATTGGGGGATTTCAGGAAAGGTATCCGACCATGCATACCAATATCAGGAAGAAAAAGGAATCTCGTTAGCACTGAAACAAGAAATAAAAACCGGCAAAGCATCCATTCGCTGTCAGCTTGGCAAAGAAATAAGAGATTACGAAATCATGATTGATGAAGTTCAGATGAATGCAAAAGATAACAAAGATCTTGTTCTTCGGGTTACTGACCCGGAATTACTCCGAAAAACCGGTGGAATCGTACAAGGAATGAGTGGCAGTCCTATTCTCCAAAACGGAAAATTGATCGGAGCTGTCACTCATGTATTTGTCAATAATCCCCGCAAAGGGTATGGTATTTTTATTGAAGATATGCTCACGAAATAGACTGACGGATCTCTGCCTTTTTATGGATCGCAAGTTCTCTCATCTCACGTGCGCTGTCCATCACGGCATCTGTGATCTGTGCGCCGCCCAAAATTCTTGCAAGCTCCTGCACAGACTGTTCCTCGTCCAAAGCGTAGATCGATGTGGCCGTATGCGCATCTTCATTATTTTTCTCGATCAGATAATGCGTATCTGCCATAGCCGCGATCTGCGCAAGGTGTGATATACAGATCACCTGATGACATCCACCAATGAGCGCCATTTTTTCTGCGACTTTTTGTGCCGTTCGACCGCTGATCCCTACATCAATTTCATCAAAGATCAATGTACTGATCTCATCATGTTCCGCCAGTACCGCCTTAACTGCTAACATAATTCTAGATAATTCACCACCGGATGCCGCCGTTCCGATCGGACGCATCGGCTCTCCCGGATTGGTCGAGATCATAAACTCAACCTCATCTCGTCCATTGACAGAATAATCGGCTGTCTGACGCACCTCGATATGAAACTGCACCTGTAAGAAATTCAGTTCCACCAATGCCTCTGTGATCTTTTGTTCTAGCACCGCTGCATATTCTTTGCGGTATCGCGTAATGACCGTACTCTGCATGGAAAGCTCTTTTTCCTCAACAGCAAGCTGTTCCTGCAATTCCTTCCGATACGTATCATATTCCTCATATTTTTGCAATTTTTCTGCGACATTTGCCGCATATTCCTCGACAGCTTCTACCGTACTGCCATATTTTGCCTGAAGGGATCTGATCTGATCGAGTCTTTTTTCCACTTGCATCTGTTCCTGCGGATCGCACTCAAAATCTTCCATATAACCGGAAACATCACGGTTAAAATCCCCTAACAGGCTGTCAATCTCTGATAACTGATCTGCAAAGCCCTGTACAGACTCATCATATTCTGCAATCTTGTGCAAATGACGAAGTGCTTCTCCAATCTGATCACTGGCTGCCCCACTGTCTGTCGCAGTCAAACGGCAGGCTTCACCCAAACCTTCTGCAATCGCAGATGCATGAGAAAGTCTTTGATAGTTCTCTTCCAGCTCTTCTTCCTCGCCCTCGCGCAGCTTAGCTTCTGTGATCTCCTGTAGTTCATACTGTAAAAAAGAGATTTCCCGCAGACGCTCTTCTTCCGGTATTTGTCCCTCTTCCAATTCTGCCTGTATATTCCGATAGTTGCGATAATGTTCCCCAAATTCCTGCAATGCCTGTGCAAGTTTTTCCTTCCCATAACGATCCAAAATTTCCATATGTTTTGACATATGCAACAACGACTGCTGCTCATTCTGTCCATGAATATCGATCAATATTCCGGCAATCTTCTTGATCAAAGACTGTGTTACTGTCTCTCCATTGACACGACATACACTGCGTTTCTGCATTAATTTACGAGAGATCAGCACATCCTCTCCATCTACCGTTACGCCAAGTGCTTCTAGTGCTTCTCGCTGCTCTGGGCGGTCCACGGTAAACAATAATTCCACCAATGCCTGATCCGCTCCGGTCCGTATCATATCTCCGGTAAATTTACCGCCTAATGCCAAATTGACCGATCCGATAATGATAGACTTTCCCGCACCGGTTTCACCGGTGAGTACATTCATATTTTCGGAAAAATCGACTTCCACTTCATCAATGATCGCCAGATTTTTCACATGCAAGTTTACTAACACCAGGTACCTCCTTCTACTCTATCTTCATTCATACTCTCTTTTGCTTTATTTACAAAACGTCAACCGGAATCCCGGCTGACGTTTTGGTTCAATATTATTTATTCACAGACACGATCGTCACTTTACATGCCACTTTACATCCATTGACATACGCATAAATGTAGGTCGTACCCTTTCCTCGTCCTGTCACGACACCATTTGCAACACTGGCTACACGTGCATTAGAACTATACCACGTAACGGTATCACTGGTTCCGAATACCGTCAATGTTTCTGTATCATATTGCCGCATGGACAACGATGACTTATTCATCGCCACGACATTTACACTTACGGTAGAACTTACACCGCCACTCGACATGATGGTGATCGTTGCATTACCGGTTCCTACCGCAGTAACCACGCCATTGGAATTTACCTTTGCGACACGCTTGTTGTCCGAAGCAAACTTCAAGGAATCCGATGTGTTATTTGGCAGTACACTATAAGCAAGTTTTGCCTTATCTCCGCGTTTCATCGTCAGACTGGACTGCGCCACTACAATACTGGAGACAGGAATTTCCTCCATCACTTTGACATGGCATACCGTTTTCTTGTTGCTGCCATCCTTAGTGCGCGCTGTGATCGTAACCTCTCCTGCTTTGAGACCTGTCACTTTACCACTTCCGGTCACCGTAGCAATGCTGTTATCCGAGGATCTCCATTTCAGCTTTTTAATGCTTGCCTTCTTTGGTCTGATCGATACATTCAGCTTGATCGAATGACCCACAAAACAGGTAGCATACTGTTTGGTCATTGTAATACTTGTAACCCGTCGAATAACTGTTACACGACAAGTTGCCTTCGCCTTTATTTTGCCCTTCGTCGTCACTGTCACCTTAGCAGCACCGATCCGCTTTCCTTTCACTTTACCGCCGGAGCTTACGCTGACCACTCGTTTATTCGAAGAACGCCATTTAACAGAAGGAGCTTTCGTTCCATTCGTTGTTATCGTCTTTTTCAAACGATATGACTGTCCAACACCAATACGTATATTGGTCTTATTTAATTTGATCTTTGTTTTTAACTTGGACACCTTAACACGGCAAGTCGCCTTGACACCGGACTGCACCAAAGTACAGGTTATCGTACAGCTTCCATACTTCTTACCGGTCACCTTACCATTCGCATTGACCGTCGCAATCTTCGAATTCGAGCTTCTCCAATTCGAAGCTGTGCTAGCATTTGACGGTGCTACGATCTTGCGAATCGTAAAACTATGTCCTTTCGCAATATTTTTGCTGACCGGTGATAGTCTCAACTTAACGGCCGGTACTACGGTCACTGTACAGGTACGTGTGATACCGCTTTCCACTGCCGTACACACGATTGCCGTAACTCCTGTCTTCACACCGGTAACCTTGCCCTTGGCATCAACCTTTGCCACACTGCTGTTTCCAGATTCATACTTCACGGACTTATCCGTTGCATTCTCCGGCGTAAAGACCGCATTGATCTGGAACGAACCACCTACCGTAACAGTTTTGTTCGTTGGACTGACGGCAAAATCTGTCGCTGGAACTTTCTTTTCTACAACTGTAACATAGCATTGGATCGGATCCTGCTTACCGATATCTTCTGCCCAACAAGTAACAACTACCGGACCTCCTACTGTTACACCATGTACAACACCCTCATCAGTTACTGTCGCTACTTCCTCATCGGCAGATGCAAAATGCAGTGTTTTATTGACAGAATCCGAAGGATTGAATAAGACTTCCAGCGTCAGATCACTTCCCTCTTCTACCTCTACATATTTTTCTGCAAATTCGATCGACTGCAATCGATTGCGCACTGTAATAGAAATCGCTGTCTTTGCAGGACTCTTACCATCCTTACGTGGATTACCTTCTACCATTACAACTGCTGATCCTGCAGAAATTGCTGTAATTCGACCCTCTTCGTCAACAGAGACTACTTTTTCCCCACTGATCACACTCCAGTTCAATGTAGGATCCGATGGTTTTTCCGGCTTAAACGTTGTTGTTACCTGGTAAATATCTCCTACGATCATATCCAAATGCGTAACATCTGTCGTAATCTCCGTGATCGGATCTTCTTTGATCGTAATAATACATTGTGCCTGTACATGGTTCGGATTATACTTTGGCGTAACTGTAATGATCGTTTCGCCCTCCGTTAACAATGTCACAACACCATTCTTATCAACACTGGCAACCGGCTCAGAAATATTAGAATTCACATTTCTGGCAGTCCAGACAAGCTCTGTTTCCGTTGCATTTGCCGGCTCGTACAATGCTTTCAGAAATACAAAACCGGACGCAAGTGTCGTTGTATACTCTGTTCCTTTATCAATGCGCAGACTGGTGATCGGTGCAGTGACCGTGATCACACAAGTTGCGTACGCTTTATTATCCATATTAAAAGCGGTAATAACAGCACTTCCGACTTTATTTAAGGCTGTTACTTCAGCCGAAATATTACCATCATTGGCGGAAACTTTTAACATTGATGTATCCGAAGATATCCATTCAATATTCGCTTTCGGCGCATCAATATTGGTATGTAATGTAACGCTGCCTCCTACTTCGATCGATGCATGATCCGGTGTGATCATAAAATCTGTCGCGGCTACATTAACCGTGATCACACAAGAAGCGACCCAAGTAACACCATCACTGTCTGTCCATTTCAAAGTAACCGTAGCATGTGTGTTAGCTGGCGTTTCTTTCTTAGCAGTCACCGTAATATACTGTCCCTTTGTATCGCTGAGCGAAACATACTCTTCGCCATCTACGGTCCATTCAAACTGCGATGCCTCTGCTACGGCATCTGAACCAATGACACCATGCAGATCTAATGTACTGCCGACTGCCATACTTGTTTCAGATATATTTAAGGAAAATGTATTTACAACGGTCACGCTCACAGTAACCGTATCTGTCCCCGTTGGAAAGCCCGGAATCTCATCGGTCGAAACCGATCCGTTCAGTTTCACTGATAATTTTGCATTACCGAGTGCCTTTGTTCGAACTAACATCTCCGCTTCATCAATAGAAATGATCGAATTACCGGTCGCTCCTAAAACAGTTGCCGTAAACTTCTTCTTCAGAACATCTCTCGGAATGTTAAACGCCGTCGACAGATCATAGGTACCACCGAGACTTACTGTAACTTCCTTATCGGTGAAGTCACACGATACGCTCGTCTTTAAGTTTACAGATCCGCACGCACAATTGCCTGACTTACTATCCTCAAAACTTTTGTAGGTTCCTTTGACATAAAACTGAATGTTGTATTCTCCGGACTTAGCATCAACACGGTAGTACGACTTGCCATTGCTGCGGAAATAATACAAGTCAATATCCTGATAATCTTGTCCCAAATTGCCAAGAGAATCGCGTACTAACACAGAATGTTCTCCTTCTCCTTTGGAAATAACCCAACTGATCTTATCACCGATTGCGATCTGCGGGTTTGCATCACTTTCAACCGTAAGTTGGATCATATCACCGTCTCTTACCACAACCGATCCGGTATCACTGGAACCACCGGCTAATATTGTGTTGCCATCTTGCGATAGTATCTGCGGCCTGACAAATACATTGATCGTATCCGTGTAACTGTCTGTACCTTCCGTCCATGTCACCGTAAGTGTTGCAGGACCTGCTCCTACAGCCTGTAATACATGGTTCACAGCATTATATCGAATAACATCTGTATTACTGCATACCCAATCCGCTTCTTTACCATTTCCGAAAATTAACTTCAGAAAATTATTGCCGTCGGTAGAAGAACCTATATTTACGCTGCTTCCGTAATTCATGATCAATGCTTTTCTGGAATCTTCCGGATACAACTTTTCTAACTTAACACCCTGTACTCCCGTCAGATATTCGTTGATAGAAAACGCAAGTTCCAACGTCATTGTTATAATATCTGAAGTACCATCTGCATGATCGATCGTAACACGAACCGTCACATCACGAATCTGCGCATCTACCTGTTTGACAACTAATACGGCGGTACCACCTTTTTTGAATCCTGCGGCATCTGCATTTTCAATCTCAACAAGACTGGGATTCAAACTCTGCCATGTACAGACATCATTGGACTGTATTCCAAGCACAGCAAAAGTATCCCTCGAGCGACGCATTGCAATACGCCCTCCATCTCCTACCTGATTACCGGAACTATCCGTAAATGTATATTCTGCTGCCTGTACAGATCCCGTATTCTTAATAGCAAAATAAGCGGCAAACCCTGTCAGGCATACCGCAAATAAACAAACTAATGCTATGATTTTTTGATAAAGGCATTTCTTCTGTCGACTCATAATTCTCCTCATTTCCAACAATTACAACGTTCTAATAGTTATTTCGGCAGAACTATATCTCGTCTTAACCGTCTACTCATCCCAATTATGATATACATACTGTACATCATCATCTTCATCTAACAGATCCAATGTACGCTGCAACTGTTTAATATCATTTTCATCATTCAACGTAACATACGTTTGTGGCAACATTGTGACTTCTGCACTTGCCATCGCAATATTCTCTGCCTCTAACGCCTCTCTAACTGCACTAAAATCTTCCGGTGCTGTCGTAATTTCAAAGGAATCATCCTCTTCATTAAAGTCATCAGCTCCTGCATCCAATGCGATCATCAT
Organism: Jutongia sp. SJQ-6; assembly: GCF_054161275.1. The sequence continues at coordinate 1,167,782 of NZ_CP195314.1, forward strand.
CAGATCATCTGCCTCCATATCGCACTCTTCCTTGTCGATAATGATCTGTCCCTTTTCATCAAACATATAGGATACACAGCCCTGCGTTCCAACACTTCCGCTACCCTTTGTGAAGGCGTTTCGGACATTACTAGCCGTACGGTTCTTATTGTCTGTCAACGCTTTTACAATGATCGCCGTACCATTCGGACCATATCCCTCATAAGTTACCTCTTCGTAATTAACTGCGTCAATGTTGCCTGCCGCCTTTTTGATGCCACGCTCGATCGTATCATTTGGCATATTATTGGCTTTAGCTTTCGCAATAACATCACGAAGTTTGCCGTTATTGTCCGGATCCGGACCGCCCTCTTTGACGGCTACCGCAATCTCTCTTCCGATGACAGTAAAGATCTTACCTTTTGCTGCATCATTCTTCTCTTTCTTATGTTTAATGTTTGAAAATTTTGAATGTCCTGACATTTTTTTACTTCCTTTCTCTTATTTCACACTACGAACAAAGCCGCCTTGTGTCTTTCAGCCCTGTCGTTCCTGCGAATGCTGTTTGTACGCACCCAGCCAAATTCCAGTATATCACGAAATAAGTTTACTGTCTATCCTCATGAACCAGTTCCGCGATCCGCATCTGCACTGCTGCCACTTCCCCAACAGACCGTATCGCGCACATCACCGTATCATCCCCGGCGATCGTCCCGACCACACCGGAAATCTCCAATTTGTCGATCGCCGCCGCAACAGCCATCGCCATACCGGAAATCGTTTTGATCACCAGCAGGTTTTCTGCCTGTTCCAAAGAGATCAAACCATCCTGCAGTACACGGACATACTTTTGATATAAATTAGCCTCTTCCTGAAGCAGCGTGTATTTTTGTCTGGGACCATCTCCCACAGACACTTTTGTCAGCTTTAGCTCACGAATATCACGCGATATCGTTGCCTGCGTCACAGAATACCCTGCCTGCTGCAATCTTTCCGCTAACTCCTCCTGCGTCTCGATCTCATACTTTCCGATCAACTCTATGATCTTCGCTCTTCGCTCCAGTTTCATATATTCCGCACCTCACTCCGATTTCTGCCGTTAGCATTAGTTGCCGTTTAATTTCTGCCGCATCTTCTCATAGAAATTCAATCCGGATAATTTGATGAAATCAGTCGTAGCATGCGGCACCTCGAGTACAAGTCTGTCACCCGTTTTCAACATACCAACCGTCCGCCCATCTGCCTGCAGCACTGCCGTATCCTCCCCGGCTTCTTTCGTCTGTCCGATTTCCAGGACAATACGTTCTTTAGCATCTAACAAAAGACTCCGCTTGTTAAGAGAGTGTGCACATATCGGTGTGATCACCGTTGCATGCAGTCCCGGTACCAACACCGGTCCTCCTGCCGACAGATTGTATCCGGTCGACCCGGTCGGTGTCGCCACGATCAGTCCGTCTGCACGATAAATATCTACAAGTTCCTCCCCCTGAAATACTTTCACCGTGATCAAGCGGCATTCACCCTGTTTGGCGATCACCATATCATTTAATGCATAACAGGATGTGCGGCTGTCTTCCCCCTTAAATTTTGCGGTTTCTTTTAACATGATACGACTCTCTGTCGTATAATCATCCTTAAGCAGCCGTTCCAGCGCCTCTTCCAGATTTTGGCATTCCACTTCCGTCAAAAACCCGAGCGTTCCCGTATTTACTCCCAAAATCGGCACATCACAATGAACCAGATCGATCGCTGCCTGTATCATCGTGCCATCTCCACCAAGCACGATCGCACACTCAGCGTCTTTGGGAATATCCTGTACCGCCGTAAAATGCCTGATCCCTCCGGTTTCTTCCAGAAAATTTGGTAATATGACGCAATCTGCATCGTGCGCACGCAAATATTGCACTGCCCTCTGTGCAATCTGTGCATTAGCCCCTTTATCGCTATTCGTGATGATACAAAAATGCCTCATGCGCTGCCTCCACTGTCTCTTTGGCAAGTGCCAAATACTGTTGTTCGAACTGTTCTTCTGCCTTCTGATCTGCTTCTTCTGCAATTTCCGTAAGTGCCTGCGCATCTTGCGGTTTCTCTATGTACAACAGATACTCTATATTACCCTCCGGTCCTTTGATCGGTGAATAACTTAACCCTAAGATCTCAAATCCCATAGATAGTGCATATGTCATTATATGACATACCACTTCTTCATGAACCTTTTTATCCCGGACCACACCTTTTTTGCCAACCTTCTCTCTGCCTGCTTCAAATTGTGGTTTCACAAGACATACAACCCTGCCGCCGTTTTTCAACAGATTCCATACCGGGATCAATACCTTGGTCAAAGAAATAAAAGCAACATCTATGGAGGAAAAGTCAATCGGGTCGGCAATATCTTCCGGCGTAACATATCGTATATTCGTCTTTTCCATGGATACTACCCGCTCATCCTGACGCAATTTCCAAGCCAGTTGGTTTGTCCCTACATCAATAGCATACACCTTAACCGCACCATTTTGCAGCATGCAGTCGGTAAAACCACCGGTAGAAGATCCTACGTCCATACACAGCTTGTCCTGTAATGGCACATGCCAAAGTTCCATTGCCTTTTCCAGTTTATATCCTCCTCGGCTGACATACTTCATCGGCGTTCCCTTGATGCGGATCTGCACATCTTCTGCAAACGTACTTCCCGCTTTATCTTCGCGTTGTTCCTCAACAAAAACATTACCTGTCATAATAATGGCTTTCGCTTTTTCTCTGGATTCTGCTAACCCACGCTTTACAAGTAAAACATCCAGCCGTTCTTTCTTTTTTTTCTCTTTCACTGCTGCCTCCATACCTGTTCAATACGAGCCGCCACGCTCTCCGCATCCTGGCCGTATTTACTTCGTAACTGTTGCACCGTTCCGTGTTCTATAAATGCATCCGGCAATGCGATATTAACGATCTTCGGACACTTTTCACCCCGCTCTGTCGCTGCATACCATGCTGCAACTGCCTGTCCAAAACCTCCGGTGATCACACCGTCTTCCATCGTCACAACAATGGAATGCTGTGCTGCCACCTGCTTTAACATTTGCTCATCCATCGGCTTGACAAATCTGGCATTGATCAACGTAGGATCTAATCCCTTTTGCTGAAGCATTTCCACCACATGAACTGCGACTTCAACCATACTTCCCACAGCAATAACAGCTATATCCCGTCCGGTGTGTATCCATTCAGACCTTCCCACTCGGATCGCTTCTCTATGATCCGACAGCCCATCGTACACCGCTCCTCTGCTATACCGGATTGCAACCGGTCCTTCCTGTGCAAACGCAAAACTGAACATATCCTCTAATTCCTGCGAATTTTTTGGGGCCATTACTGTCAGATTTGGCATCTGTGACAAAAAGGCAATATCAAAGATTCCCTGATGCGTCTCACCATCACTTCCGACCAATCCGGCGCGATCCACCGCAAAGACAACTGGAAGGCTGCCAATGCAGACGTCATGCAGTATTTGATCATAGGCACGCTGCAAAAAAGTAGAATACAATGCCACGACCGGTCTGCTGCCGCCTAACGCAAGCCCCGCTGCAAAAGTCACTGCATGTTCCTCGGCAATGCCAACATCAAAAAAGCGATCCGGGTATTGCTCAGCAACAGCAGATAATCCGGTACCGGTTGGCATTGCAGCCGAAATGGCCACGACATCTTCCCGATCTTCCATTGTCTCTAGCATCACATTTTGAAACACCTTGGTATAGGTCGGTACATCTTTTTTGCTATGAAGTAATGTACCATCCGATACCCGAAACGGTCCCACACCGTGAAACGAAGAAGGGTCTTTCTGTGCAGGCGGATACCCCTTTCCTTTTTGTGTGACCACATGAACGATTACCGCTGCATTTAATTTAGAAGCACTATTAAATGCCGTTACCATCTGTCCTATATCATGGCCATCAATAGGACCAATATAAGTGATTCCCATATCCTCAAACAACATTCCCGGAATGAAGATACGTTTGATCAAATCTTTGACACCGCGTATCCGCTCTGTTAAACGATTTCCAAAATGCGGCAATTTCTCCAAAGCATTCTCCACATCCTGCTTTAACTCCGTATAATTAGTATCAGTACGGATCTTACCTAAATAGTTCGACATTCCACCTACATTTTTGGAAATTGACATTTGGTTATCATTTAATACGATGATCATATTGGATCTGAGTCTGGCTGCATTATTTAACGCTTCATACGCCATTCCTCCAGACAGAGCACCATCTCCGATCACTGCAAATATCTTATTATGTCTGCCCTGTAGATCTCTCGCTTTGGCAAGTCCCAGCGCAGCACTGATCGATGTTGAACTGTGCCCGGTATCCATCGCATCACATTCACTCTCTCCACGTTTTGGAAAACCACTCATGCCGCCATACTGTCTAAGGCTGTCAAACGCATCCTGTCGCCCGGTCAATATCTTATGCGTATAGCACTGATGTCCCACATCCCATACAATCTTATCCTCCGGCAGATCACAGCATAGATGCATTGCCATCGTCAACTCCACCACTCCCAGATTGGAGGCGAGATGTCCTCCCGTTCTGCTGACCTTACGCACAAGAAATCTACGGATCTCTCGCGCTAACTCCCGGTATTCGGACGGATCTATCAATTTAATATCATTTGCTTCTTTTATCTGCTCTAACATTACAGTAGTCTGTCATTCCTTTCTATATCCGCTGATCCTGATCCGCAGACATAATTCTTTCTTTGCAAATATTATCCATCAAAAGTATTTATTTCTTGCGGTGGATCAACGACACGATCAGTTGATCTAAAAATTCATTTTCTTCTGAAAGATTTTCTAATATCTCCACAGCTTCTTTGGAATACTCTTCGACTGCTTCCTCTGCTTCTCTCATCCCATGTAAAGATACATAGGTTGTCTTTTCATTACGCAGATCGCTGCCTATCGGTTTACCAAGCTCTTCCGCCGTACTTGTCAAGTCTAGAATATCATCCTGGATCTGAAAAGCTAACCCGACTAATCTGCCGACACACTCTATCTGTGCAATCTCTTCTTCAGCGGCGCCGGCTAAAGCAGCCCCGGCCATCAAAGAAGCCTCTAACAGTGCACTCGTCTTATAACGATATATAAAATCGAGCTGCTCTTCCGAAATCGGCTTGCCGGTCAATTCCACATCGACCACCTGACCTCCTACCATTCCATATACTCCGGCTTTGCGGCTTAAAATCTGCAGTGCCTTCAAACCATTTGCCGGATCCTTCAGCTTAAGTGCACCTTCCACCGCTGTTTCATATGCATAATTGAGTAAAGCATCCCCGGCAAGGATTCCCATATCTTCACCATAGACGATATGTGTGGTTTTGCGGCCACGACGATACTCATCATTATCCATCGCCGGGAGATCATCATGCACGAGAGAATACGTATGGATCATCTCAATTGCTGCCATAAACGGTTCAATCTCAGCTTCATCACTGCCGCCAAACAACCGATAAGCTTCTAACATGAGCATCGGTCTGAGACGCTTGCCACCCGCCATCAGACTATATTCCATCGCATCTGCAATCGTCTTTTGCATCGTAATATTCTTTGGCAATGCACTCACTAATACCTTTTCTATTGTGGATACTCGCGCATTTAATGCATCCTGAAATTGTTCTTGTGTCATACTTGTCACCCCTCTGTTTCCTCCTGCTCTATGATCTCCAGTTTCTTTTCTACTTTGTCAATTGTATCACTACAATGTTTGATCAGTTTCATTCCCTCTTCATATTTTTGAAAGGACTCCTCCAACGACAGATCCCCCTGCTGCAAGCTGCCAATGATCGTGTCTAACTGCTCGAAAGATTCCTCTATGCTCAATTTTTTTGCCATAATTTATCTGCCTTTCTAGCGCTTTGATGCTACATCCTGCACCACAACATCTGCTTGTCCATCTTTCAAAGTAAGGGTCAATCGCTGTCCCTTTTTCAACTGATCGATCGACTTAATATTATTGCCGGCGTCATCTGCCACATAAGCATAACCACCTTGCAATTTATAGAGCGGTGAAAGCCCCTTTAACTCTTCTGCATACAACGCCATCTGATGCTTTGCTGAAGTAAGTTTTTGTTCCAGCAAACACTTTAAGCGTTCCTCACTGTCCGCCAAATATAACCTGCGCTGTCGGATCTGATCCTGTGGACTGGAATGAGATAATGCCATTTCATATCTGGTCAGCAAGATTTTCTTCAACTTGATCAAATGATAGATACTTTGCTGTAATTGTCTCGCAGATTCTCTAAGTTCCATCATAAGATCCCGGTAAGAATACACTGCTAATTCTGCGGCCGCCGATGGGGTCGGTGCTCGCATATCTGCTGCATAGTCTGTCAGCGTTGTATCTGTTTCATGTCCTACTGCTGAAATGATCGGTTTTGTACACGCAGCCACCACTCGAACCAGTTCCTCTTCATTGAACGCCCACAGATCCTCGATAGATCCACCTCCGCGCCCGATAATGATCGTATCTACATCCGTCTTTTCAAAATAACGAATTCCCCGGATCACTGTCTGTGCAGCTCCCTCTCCCTGTACCTTGGCAGGATACAACCGTATCTGTACATACGGATTACGTCGATGGGTTACATTACAGATATCCTGTATAACCGCACCTGTCTGAGCTGTCACCACACCGATCGTCTTCGCATATTTGGGAAGTGGCTTTTTATTTTCTTCGTCAAAAAGCCCCTCCTCAAGGAGGCGCTTTTTTCGTTTTTCATATTCTTCGTATAATTTACCGGCACCCTGCATACTAATATCACGGGCATACAACTGATATCTTCCATCTCTTTCATATACACTGATGCTCCCATACACAAGAACATTCTGTCCCTCTTCCAATCGGAACGTCATACCTCTTGTATAACTTGCAAACATCACGCAGGAAATCTGTGCTGCTTCATCTTTTAACGTGAAATAAATATGACCGGAAGAATGATATTTAAGATTTGATATTTCTCCCTGCACCTGCACGCGGCTCAACAAATAATCTCTGACAAACAGATTTTTGATATACTGGTTGATCTGTGAAACCGAGCATATCTTTTCGACACCGCTACTGCGTCTCTGCATCCGTATTGCTCCTTTCGCGTACAACGGCAGCTAACACTCCGTTAATATAACGCGGTGAACTATCGCCACAATACTGTTTTGCAAGCTCTACAGCCTCATTCACAGCCACATTATCCGGTACGTTTTCATCAAACATGATCTCATAAACTGCCAGACGAAGTACGGTCAGATCCGCCTTTGGCAATCGACCCACTTTCCATCCGGTAGATTTGTCATTGATCATGGAGTCCAGCTCCTCTACATGAGCAGCCACTCCATGAAATTTATCTGCTAATTCTATACGATCTGCCTCTCTGATCTCCTGCAGATCATCCATAAAAAGAGCCAACTGTTCATCTAACTCTGCATCTTTGTGAAACTCCAACTGAAATAACATACGGTATAGTTGTTCCCGCATTTCTTTTCTTGTCAATTTCCTAGCCATTCTTGTTCAATTCTCCTCTACTCATTGCCCAGATTTACTCCGGATACACGTACATTAACCTCTGAAACCGTAAGACCCGTCATCGTCTCGATCTGCTGGCTTACTCTCTCCTGTACCTGCTCGGTCACCTTTGGAATGCTGTATCCATATCGTACACTTATCATCATGTCTACATGCACAACACCTAACTCCATCTGTACCTTAACGCCCTTCGTTAATTTTTTCTTGCCAAGCATTCCTGCCAGTTCATTGGTAAGTGTACCTGCCATAGCATATACACCATCAACCTCCGTTGCCGCCAATCCGGCAATCGCTGCAACAACATCGGCTGCAATCTTTACTTCGCCAATACTTTTATTTTTCTGTTCGTTAGCCACGATAATAACCTCCTTTTATCCGCTGATATTATAACCTGTCATTTGTGTGCTATGCATATTTCAGGAAAGCATCAGCACCTCACAGTTTATTATATCAAAAAACAGGAGATTTGCAATGTATTACTAATTTTTCTCAATCTGCACCGGTGTAATAACAATATTTTCTGCCGCAAATCCTGTCTTACGTTTCACAATATCAATAATCTGTGCCATCTGTTTGCTGCTTAACTCTTCTGCATTAACAACAACATCCGCACTCTTGTCACTCAGGCTGACCATTGCATCTGCAAATCCCTTTGCCTCTAACATCATCTCCGTCGCATTTTCTTTTTCCGACAATTTAGTGATCGCAGCCACTTCTTTGACCGCTGCTTTTTTGTCCGCAGAGGCTAACGCCTTATTATTGACAATCTCTAACAAAGTTTCCTTATTTTTGGCACGCGTCTGTTCCCTGGAAAGTTTTGCCGAAGAAAAATAATCCGTCCCGATCGTATTGGATACCATAACTGCTTCTCCCGGATTTTCCTGTGACGCTACGACCTCTCCGTTATCATTGACCGTAACTTTTGCACTGTCTTCTTCGGATATATCTTTCGTCACCGCATCCTTTTTACTGTCCGCCTTTTTGGCAGTTGTCTTGGCGCCTTTCTTTGATATCTTCGTCGTTTTACTCTCCTTTTTGTCCGTTTTTTTACCATCCGTCTTCACCGTACTCTGTGTCTGTTTTGCATCTTTCTGCAGAATATTACCGGTCGCAATCTCCTGTCCCGTAAAATTCAAATATCCTGCCACCACGATCATCACCGCAAGGGCAGTAATGATAATTTGATTTTTGTGTACAAGCTTTTTCATAAACTTCCCTCTTTTCTGCGTATTTCAGCAACTATCTCATTTGCCGCATACGCTGCATATGTTATTTCATCTTCATTACCCTAATTTTATGTGCCTGCACCGGAAATAATGCCTGCACCGCTGCAATTATTTCTGTGTCTGTCTGACCACTATCGGCCCCCGACGCCACGACTACCACGCCTTCAATCTCCGGCGTTAATATCTGCACCAGATATGGCGTATCCTGTCCATCTTTGCGGACAAGAACACTTTCCGTTGTCGCCGATTCCTTCTGCCGTTTGGACCCGGTTCCATCCTCTCCTGTACTTTCCGTTGTTGCAGAATCATTTTGCAGCGTTACCCGCTCTTCCGATGAAGCAAGAGTGATCATCACCTGCACATCACCCACTCCATCTACCTTTCTTAACAGTTCACAAAGTTCCTTTTCTATCTTTTTGTTATATTGCTCCATAGCATCTAACGCAATCTGCTCTGATGCCTCCTCTGATGTCACATCCGATGAGTTTTCCTGCTTTCCGATCTTCTTTTGAGAACCACCTGTCCCCGGCAGAGAGAGCACCAACAGTACAATGCCTACCGCCACGATCACAAGGATCTTGGGGAGCCCAATATCTTGAAGCCGCAATGGTTCTTTCCCCTCCGAGCCCCATATATTTTTTAGATCCATATTTCTACCTGCTCTTTCTGCAGTTTATATTGACTGCATAATTGGTTCTTAAATTGCCGCAATTGCTCCTTTGTGACCTTGCTGGTTTCCTCTGTTTTCAGATGCAGTTCTATCTTGTGGATCACTCCCTTTGCATCCGCTTTCACAGTTACCTCATCCGCAGGCAGAGCATGCTGCCCGGCCTGCTTCTTAATCTGCTCTTCTAACTGCTCCGTATATTGCTGCATAATAACCTCCTGTCTCCTGCCCTCCGTAACTGCGAGCTGCTCTTGGATATCATTTACATCCATTTGAAATAAATATTGCTCCACCGTATCATGCCAAGCCGTATCTTGATGTAAAACGCGTAGCACCGGACTGACTACCAGCAAGATCAGTACGATCCCACTAAAAAAGCGAAAATACTGCTCGTACTGCGGTTTCATGATCAAGCCGCGCAGAACCGTTACCAAAATAACGTAAATGATAATCTGTCGGATCCACTCCTGCATACGACAATCTCCCCTTCCTGTATCAGATCATTCTGCCAATCTGAAATCAAGGTCCCCCTCATCTGATCATACTAACAATCTGAACCCGGATTTTTCTGTATCAAGTCATGCTGCTGATGACCAAAATAGACGCAATAAACAACATGGCACCAAATGCTACGGCACGCACCAACAGTGCTAAAGATTCTTTAATCGCTCCTAAACAGCGTATAACGCGTGGTTCTGACACCGGCTGTACTACGGCCGCCACCAGTTGATAGCCAAACTGCCAAAATAACAACTTAAGTAATGGCACTGCGCAGAGTAAAAATACGGCAATCACGCCGGCAACACCAACCGCATTTTTTACCAATTTAGCGGCAACAAGCACCGTATTTGTCACTGTGCTGATCGTGTTTCCCACACCCGGTATCGCACCCCCCGCCTTGATCAATGTAGAATTTTGAAGTTCTGCTGACACCGGAACGATCAAGCCTTGAATCACATTGATCCCCATCATGATCCCAAACATTGTCTTCAGCGCCAATGTAACCAGATCTTTCACCAGCTCTGCCATCTTGCCAAACATTTCCTCTTCTGATAGTTCGTTGGCAAGCTGCAGCAAAAAAAATACATTAATAGCAGGTAACAGTATCTTCACTAAAACCAGATCAATGACGGCTACGATGACTAATGTGAATTCATAGTATACCGCCCCCGCTCCTGCTCCACTGGCAAAACTCATACTGATGAAATACGCCGGTGTCAGCACCTTGATAAACTCTAACAATCCGGATAACGTCTGCACTGCCAGCGTTGATGCCTGCATAAATGCACCTGTTAATACCGAAAACAGTAACAGATACACCCCATAAAATGCTGTTGTTGCAACTTGTTTTCCCTGCATCAGCTTGGAAAAATTCGCAATAACTGCTCCAATGACCGCCAAGAGCAATACATACAACAGCATACTCTTTTGCTGACCGATATTCCCGAAAACACTCTGAATCAATTGTCTTCCCATATCAGTAGGATCAAACGGGACCTTTCCCTGTATGATAGATGCAACATAATCCATAAAAGAAATAGAAGAGTTCCCCATCAACGTATCCAAAACACTCTGGATCTCATCTCCGGATATTTCATCTAAGATCACATCTGTCCCATTCTCAGCCATAGGTGCCTCCTTTCATATTCCCATTTGCCCGATCAATGTGATCAAATTTTGAATGATCGGTATGCTAACCGCCAGCAGCATGATTTTTCCAAAAAATTCAATCTGCCCTGCCACAGCACCAAATCCGGCATCTTTACATATTTCTGCACCAAATTCTGCAATATAAGAAATCCCTATCATTTTGAGCAAAACCTGCAGATATAACGCTCCACTTCCAAGCGCCTCCTCCACTTCCCTGATCATTGTCAGGATATTCTCAAGCTTAGATAATGAAATTCCCATGATCAAAAGGCACGCTGCCAAAACAACCCACAGACTTTGTCCTGCCTTTTCCCCTTTTAACAATAGAGCTAATAACGCCCCCATCACTCCGATCACTGCAACTTTCAGCATAGTACTCCTACATTCCTTTCCCCATCTGCAAAGCTTGATCTACGCGATCATCACTCAGCTCTTTTCTCACCTGCAAGGCTTGATCTACGCGATCATCCCACAGCTCTTTTCCCACCTGCAAAGCTTGATCTACATGACCGATCTTCAGCACTCTTCCACCCTGCCCCCCTTCCTCGCTCTTCCTATCCGCAAGGTTTCCTTTAGACGATAAATAACTGTTCTATCGTCTGAAACAACTCCTGAATATAAGGTACAACCCACAGTAATACTAAGATCAGTCCGGCAAGACTTACCAAAAAAGCCTGCTCCTCACGGCCGGAATGTTTCAGCACCTGTCCCAAAACAGACACTAAGATCCCCACTGCAGCTATCTTAAAAATCAAATTGATTGTCATAAGACTCCTGCCTTTCCACTTTTGCTATACGAACAAGATTACCAGAAAACATCCTGCCGTCACCCCCACAACACGATACACACGTGCCTGTGTCTGAGATTCACTGCGAATTTTATTCACAACTTTATGTAATCTTTGTTCGTGCAGCTTTAACATATGCAGCTGCGTTTTACGATCTGTCTGCCCTAATGCACGTCCCACCTCCTGCAAAATATATTGTTCTTCCTGTCCCAAAAAACAGATAGGTGAAAGACCGGTTTTACGCTTAGTTTCTTCTCTCCACACTTCCCATAACCGCACAGAATCCCCGCGCTCTAACCGTTCTATGATACGCTGCCATAATTCCGAAAAATAAATACTTTCTACCTGTAAGATTTTTAAGATATCAATCATATCATTACCGGCATACTCCATTTCCCCGTATAACCGCTGCAATAACACCTCCAATTCCTCTAATATACGTATTCGTCTTTTAAGCCCCACAGCCATCATCATTCCTCCGCCGACACATCCTGTCATAACTAATATACAACCGATCCACTTTAACATCTCTTCCGCTTCTCCTCCCTGTGGTCACATTATCGTAGAACCTCTGTCATCGAAAATCGCTTTCACATTACCGATGCCATCCCCTAACAATACATAGCGCTCAAAGAACCGGTGTTTGATCAAACGCTCAATTCCCGGTTTACGCTTTATCTCGTCCATACTCGCTCCATGTACCGTTGCCAGCAGCTTCACTCCGCTATTAGCGGCATATTCCATCGCATCCACATCTTCCATCGAGCCAATTTCGTCCACGGCAATAACCTGTGGAGCCATCGACCTAACCAGCAATATCATTCCCTCTACTTTGGGGCATCCATCCAAAATATCCGTCCTACAACCAAGATCATTTTGTGGTACACCATGATAACACGATCCAATTTCCGAACGTTCATCGACAACACCAACAGTCACTCCCTCAAAGTGTTCTCCTCGTACCCCTTTCGTTATGCCCGAGGATAAAATACGGATAATATCCCGCAATAACGTTGTTTTACCACCACACGGCGGAGACAGGATCAATGTATTGTGAATACTATCTCCTCCCTGCAAATACGGAAAAATACGATCAGCACAGCCTATCACTTCATGTGCCAGACGGATATTCAGACAGGATATGTATTGCATCCCTTTGATGTGCTGCTGATCTTGTATGATCCTGCCCGCCAGTCCTACGCGATGTCCACCGCGGATTGTCAAAAAGCCCTGCTTGATCTCTTGTTCGTATGCATAACGAGAATAATTACTCATATATTCCATGGATTCCTTCAATTGCTCCCGTTCCACACACACCGCTTGTCTCGCTTCATGAACCATGCCGCCACGCCGTGCCAAGAAATATTCTTTTTGCCGATACCGCAAAATAACCGGTTTACCGACACGCAAACGTATTTCCTGCAGCCCCTCCCAGTCAATGGAAAGAGATTGTACCTTTTGCCGAATCTCTCCCGGTAAAATGCGCATGATTTCCTGTTTTCTATCCTCCACCAATTCATCCTGCCTCCTATCACCTTTCTTACTCTCCAATATATGCGGCCTGTCCGAATATATGAATTATTTACTCAAACTTCCCATACCGGAAGTAATTTCCAACCACATTTTGCTTATTATGTCGGTAATAAATAGAATATTTTGCAGCCAACAAACTAAATTGTTCTGCCATCCGAGAACTAAGATAATTGCCGCAGAACGCAATGTTTTTTACGTGATTTCTTATTTTGTTAAGTCTCTGATGAATACATGCCTAAAGGAGTGTTTGAGACGTCCCGGTTTAGCAAGGTATCATCCATTTTTGGACGGGACGCTTTCGCTACAATGCGCTACGTTACGTTACTTAATGTCTCTAAAATACGAGACATAAGTAACGACGAGCGCAAAGTCCCTTTCAAAAATGATGAATACCTTGCTTCCGGGACTTCGAGTTCTCCGTAAGGCATGTAAATCATACATCAGAGACAACAAAATTTAGAAATCACGATAAAAACAAAATGCGGCAAGGCAATTACTATAGTTCTCGGATGGCAGAAACCACTTTTTAGTGGCTGCAAAATACAATATAGTCATTGACATAATAAGCAAAATGTGGTTGTGGCGAATTTGAAGTGTGGGAAGTTTGAGTTATCTATTGGCAAAGATTGTTTTGGCTGACCTTACCGAATGCAATGTTTTTGTTGTAGCAAAAAAGTTGCTGCTCCACGAGTTTACTCGTGGATGCAGCAACTTCTTTTAAGAATTGCTAATATAAATTTCAACCATATATTACGGTTACATACTTATTATGCATTTGCAAAGATAGCGCTATTCCATAGTTGTATTACGCATCTACAAATATAGTGCCAAAATCGCATTACGCATTAACAACCTGACCGAACTCAGCTTTCAATGATGCGCCACCGATCAAACCACCATCGATGTCTGGTTTTGCAAGCAGCTCTGCCGCGTTGCCGGCGTTCATAGATCCACCATACTGAATGCGAACTGCCTCTGCAGTAGCTTCATCATAGATCTCAGCGATACAGTCACGGATGCCCTTGCAAACTTCCTGTGCCTGATCAGAAGTAGCTGTCTTACCAGTTCCGATCGCCCAGATTGGCTCATAAGCGATTACCATGCTCTTCACCTGATCTGCTGTGATTCCGGCAAGATCAGACTTGATCTGAAGACGGATCCAGTCCATTGTTACGCCCATCTCGCGCTGCTCTAAAGACTCACCACAGCAAAGGATCGGTGTCAAACCAGCTTCAAATGCCTTCTTTACTTTCTTATTCAAAAGAACATCGTCCTCTTTGAAGTAATCACGACGCTCAGAATGTCCAATGATCACATACTTAACACCAGCATCTACTAACATTGCTGCAGAGATTTCGCCCGTGTATGCGCCGCTCTCTTCGAAATACATATTCTCAGCACCAACTGCTACGTTTGTGCCCTTAACAGCCTCTACAACCGGTACAATGTCGATTGCCGGTACGCAATATACAACATCTACTGCATCATTCTTAACTAAATCTTTTAACTCGTTTACTAAAGCAACTGCCTCACTAGGAGTTTTGTTCATTTTCCAGTTACCTGCAATAATTCTCTTTCTTGCCATGATCCTATTTCCTTTCTACAACAATTTACTTATGGGTGCCATCTTTACGATCCATAAAGAAATCCCCATTTACTTTACTTTATACTTTGTCACTTTACTCTTAATCCCATTCTTAGACTTCGCCCATACCGTAATACGGGTTCCCTTTTTCATCTTCTTAGTCTTAATCGTAAAGTTTCCTTTTGCATTTGTCTTTTTGGAATATATCTTCTTTCGATATTTAACATAAACCGTACTTCCCGCCGTTGTCTTTCCATTTACGACTTTGCGCTTTGTCACCTTCGTTACCTTAGGCTTCACCGGCGCAGTGCGATCCGATAAGATAAACTTCATCTTATCTCCGGAATACTGGTCTTTCGTATACAAATGCAGATAGTATGTACCATTACTAAGAGTAATATCTTTCGTTAATGTCCAGTCTTGCGGTCCATTCATCTTTTCATCCGATGTGCCGGCATACACCAGCTTGTAATTTTGATTTAAGATCTCAAAATATCCTGCATTATAGGCTGCCTTCAGACGAACTTTAGTCTTCTTTGCTAAAGAAAAATAATAGAAAGACTCA
Source organism: Jutongia sp. SJQ-6 (assembly GCF_054161275.1). The sequence continues at coordinate 1,183,349 of NZ_CP195314.1, forward strand.
CTGCTACGCGGCAAAGAGGTCTTGTACCACTTGTCGAGCGTGATCATCGTCTCACTTCCCTTAGCAGAAGACGCTAACGATGCTGCTTCTACCTTTGCAGGCGCAAAAGATGCACCTGTAAATGCCATGGACAATGCCACGCATACAGCAATGCCCCTGGTAATAATTTTCTTCATACACTTCCCTCATTTCTTATAACAAATAATAAGAGACGTCCTGCACTTTTGACCAAGTGCAGGACTATCCCCTCTAATAGTTATTATTATTTATCGTCTGCTGCAACAACACCAGGAAGATCTTTACCCTCTAAGAACTCGAGAGATGCTCCACCACCTGTAGAGATGTGTGTCATCTTGTCGCCGAAACCTAACTGGTTGCATGCAGCTGCAGAGTCACCACCACCGATAATTGTGGTTGCACCCTCTAAGTCAGCCATTGCCTGTGCTACTGCGATTGTGCCCTTTGCAAAGTTAGGCATCTCGAAACATCCCATAGGTCCGTTCCATACAACTGTCTTAGCACCCTTTATAGCATCTGCGAAAAGCTCTGCTGTCTTAGGTCCTACATCAAGACCCTCCATGTCAGCTGGGATCTCGCCACGACCTACTACCTTGAAGTTTGCATCGTTAGAGAAATCATCAGCTACTACTGTATCAACAGGGATCAAAAGCTTAACACCTTTCTCCTCTGCCTTCTTCTCCATCTTCAATGCATACTCTTCATAGTCTTCCTCAAGAAGAGATTTACCAACTTCCTCACCGTGAGCAGCCATGAATGTATATGCCATACCACCGCCGATGATCAGTGTGTCAACCTTATCTAACAGGTTCTCAATAACAGAGATCTTAGAAGAAACCTTAGCACCACCAAGGATTGCTACGAATGGTCTCTCCGGATTGTTAACTGCATTTCCAAGGAAATCAATCTCTTTCTGCATCAGGTAACCTACTACGCAGTCACCCTTTACGAACTCTGTAACACCTACGTTAGAGCAGTGTGCTCTATGAGCTGTACCGAATGCATCGTTAACAAATACATCAGCAAGAGAAGCAAGTTCTTTGGAGAATGCCTCTCCGTTCTTGGTCTCTTCTGCACGATAACGAGTATTCTCAAGAAGGATAACATCACCATCGTTCATAGCAGCTACTGCAGCCTTTGCATTCTCACCAACAACGTTAGCATCTGCTGCAAATTTAACTTCCTGTCCAAGAAGCTCTGTCAATCTCTTAGCAACCGGTGCCAAAGAAAGCTCTGGCTTTGGCTCTCCCTTTGGCTTACCAAGGTGGGAGCAAAGGATTACCTTTCCGCCATCAGCGATCAGTTTTTTGATGGTAGGAAGTGCTGCAACAAGACGGTTCTCATCTGTGATATTTAAGTCAGCATCCAATGGTACGTTAAAATCGCAGCGAACTAATACTTTTTTGCCTTTTACATTGATATCATCAACGGATTTTTTATTTAACATATTAACCTCATTTCTGTGCACAGACCATTTCTTAACAGACGATGATTCGTGCACGCAACTATCATCTGTTTTCTATAATACGCATCCTTATGGGGCGATCTTTCTTTATAGAAACGCTCGTTTTCTAAAAGAAAAAAACGGATCCGGTCCCAAAAGACCGGACCCGTATATGGATCATATCCGTACATTGTCCATTGCAGACAATGTAATAACAATCTCTTACTACTTTGAGTAATTATGCTAACTCTGAGAAGTATTTGATTGTTCTTACCATCTGAGATGTGTAAGAATTCTCATTGTCATACCAAGATACAACCTGTACCTCGTATAAATCATCAGCAACTTTGCTAACCATTGTCTGAGTAGCATCGAATAAAGAACCATATCTCATTCCAACGATATCGGAAGATACGATCTCATCCTCGTTATAACCGAAAGACTCAGTCTGAGCTGCCTTCATTGCTGCGTTGATACCCTCAACTGTTACATCAGAACCCTTAACAACTGCTGTAAGGATTGTTGTAGAACCTGTAGGGGTTGGTACACGCTGTGCAGAACCAATGAGCTTACCGTTCAACTCTGGGATTACAAGACCAATAGCCTTTGCAGCACCAGTGCTGTTAGGAACAATATTAACTGCAGCTGCACGAGATCTTCTGAGGTCACCCTTTCTCTGAGGACCATCAAGTGTCATCTGATCACCTGTGTATGCATGGATTGTGCACATGATACCAGACTGGATTGCAGCATATTTATTTAATGCATCAGCCATAGGTGCAAGACAGTTTGTTGTACAAGATGCTGCAGAAATTACAGTATCCTCTGCCTTTAATGTATCATGGTTTACATTATATACGATTGTAGGAAGATCATTTCCTGCTGGTGCAGAGATAACAACCTTACGAGCACCTGCCTTGATATGAGCAGAAGCTTTCTCTTTAGATGTGTAGAAACCTGTACACTCAAGTACTACGTCAACGCCAAGATCACCCCATGGGCAATTTGTAGCATCAGCCTCAGCATAAATCTTAATCTCTTTACCATCAACTGTGATAGAATCCTCACCAGCGGATACAGTATCAGCCTTCTCATATTTACCCTGAGAAGAATCATACTTCAACAGATGAGCAAGCATCTTAGGGCTTGTCAAATCGTTGATTGCTACTACTTCATAACCTTCTGCACCAAACATCTGTCTGAATGCAAGACGTCCGATACGTCCAAAACCATTGATTGCAACTTTAACTGCCATGTTAAAATTCCTCCTAAAATTTTATTATATTTTGTCATGTGTGTCTGTAACGTGCAACATTGCACATACACTTGTCCACATGGCAAGCTACCATAGGTTACCTGAAACACGGTTACCCGCATTCCAACCCCTATTGTACTCAATTTACCTATAAATTTCAAGGATATTTTTATATATTCTCAAATTTTACTGGTATTTTTCGTCTTTTTCGATTATTTTTGAGCATTTTGTATCATTTGCGATGTCGTTTGCCGGCAGGCACATCCCTTTTATGATTCCGATATCATTTATTGCGGCTGCCATATGCACAATCTTCCCTTTTGTAGTGATTCTTGTACCATAATAGTACGCTGGTTAGATGATCCCTTAAAGGCAAGTCCCAGATCCTTATGCTCGATCTGAAATTCACCATCGACCATCACATCAAAATAGGATATCAGTTCTTTGGTCGTCTCCCACTCCTCCATCATATATCCTAAAATATCTTTTTCAAAGTCATATCCGGTAAAACACCATATTGTTTTGTCCGGATACGTCTGTCGTACTGCACGCACTAACGGAAGTAATCCCTCCTGATTGCTCTTTTCCATCGGCTCGCCGCCCAAAAGCGTCAACCCCTTAATATACTCCGGAGCCAAATATTTTAAGATCTGCTTTATCGTTTCATCGGTAAAAGGTTTTCCATAATCAAAATCCCATGTCTCCGGATTAAAACATTCTTTGCAATGATGTGTACATCCGCTCACAAACAGTGAGACACGGACTCCCGGTCCATTCGCCACATCACAATGCTTAATGTCTGCATAATTCATGATTCTATACCTTTCTACTGTTATAGAATGTCGCTGTGTCTTTCATATATATTTCTGACGATCAACACTTATCTATATTGCGATCACCAATATACATTTCTGACCGCTGCTTTTATAAATGAAGCACACGGGCGTTGATCTCTTTCGTCTTACCAACATTCCAAAAGTTCTCACCTAAATACCCACAGGTTCTTCTTGTGACATTCATACGGTTGCGGTCCTTATTGTGACACTGAGGGCATTCCCACTCCAGATCATCGTTAATGATGATCTCACCATCAAATCCACACACATGACAGTAATCCGACTTCGTATTGAACTCCGCATACTGAATGTTATCATAGATAAAGCGAACCACATCTTCCAATGCCTCCAGATTATGCCGCATATTTGGAATCTCCACATAAGAGATCGCACCACCGGAAGAAATATTTTGGAATTGACTTTCAAAAGTAAATTTCTCAAAGGCATCAATTTTCTCGCGCACATCCACATGATAAGAATTGGTATAATAACCCTTATCTGTAACATCCGCGATCACACCAAAACGTTTCTTATCAATCTCAGCAAAACGATAACACAAACTTTCTGCCGGTGTTCCATACAGTCCAAAACCGATACCGGTTTCTAACTTCCAAGTATCGCAAGCCAAACGCAAACGTTTCATCAGACGCAATGCGAAATCCGTTCCTTTCGGATCTGTGTGGCTGACACCTGTCATAAGTTTTGTCACTTCATATAAACCAATATATCCCAATGAAATCGTAGAATAGCCATTATGAAGCAGTTTATCGATTGTCTCACCCGGCTTTAATCTTGCGATTGCACCATACTGCCAGTGGATCGGACTTACATTTGACAAAGTCCCCTCCAGTGCATGGTGACGACACATCAGTGCCTCAAAGCAAAGTGCCAAACGTTCCTCTAAGAGTGACCAGAATTTTTCTTCATCACCCTCAGCTAAAATACCAATCTGTGGAAGATTCAAGCTGACAACACCCTGATTAAATCTTCCCTCAAATTTATAATTTCCATTCTCATCTTTCCAAGGTGTTAAAAAGCTGCGGCAGCCCATGCAGGAAAAAACATTACCCTCATAATTTTCACGCATTTTTTTTGCTGAAATATAATCCGGGTACATACGCTTTGCAGAACATTTCACTGCCAAGCGTGTCAAATAATCATATTTGCCGCCCCGCAGGCAGTTATGCTCATCCAATACATAGATCAGCTTTGGAAATGCCGGTGTCACATAGACACCTTTCTCATTTTTGATTCCCTCGATACGCTGATTCAGGATTTCCTCAATGATCATCGCATTTTCTTCAATGTATGGATCATCCTTGTCCAAATTCAAAAACAATGTTACAAACGGCGACTGACCATTCGTTGTCATCAGTGTATTGATCTGATATTGTATCGTCTGCACACCGGATCTTAACTCATCTGCAATTCGATCATCTGCAAACGCCTTACGCACCTCTGCAGGCACTTTATCTCCATATTTTTCCTCGTAATGTCTCTCATACTTTTCACGCGTCATACGCAAATATTTACCCAAATGACGCACATCAACAGATTGTCCGCCATATTGGCTGCTCGCAACAGCAGAAATGATCTGCGTCATGACCGTACAAGCCACCTGAAAGCTCTTCGGACTCTCGATCAGCTTGCCATTCATCACCGTTCCATGTTCAAACATATCACCAATATTAATCAGGCAACAGTTAAAAATGCTTTGCAGATAATAGTCCATATCATGAAAATGCAATACACCATCTTCATGGGCTTTCACAATCTTCTCCGGAAGCAATACTCTCTTGGTCAGATCCTTCGACACCTCTCCGGCGATCAGATCACGCTGGGTTGAGGCAATATAAGCGTTTTTGTTAGAGTTCTCTTCCATAACATCTTTGTTGCTGTTTTGGATCAGACTCATAATAGAATCATCTGTCGTATTCGCACGACGGACCATTTCACGTGTATAACGATAAATAATATACTTCTTGGCAAGTGCATATTTATGTTCACTCATAAGCTTCTGCTCGATCATGTCCTGAATATCTTCCACCTGCAGATTATCCACATGCTTATTTTCAATTCCGGCAACGATTGCATCAATTTTTTCCTCAGATACCTGTTCGTATCGGTCAACCTCTGCATTTGCCTTTTGGATCGCAACTATGATCTTATTTCTATCATAGTCCACAACTCGCCCATCTCGTTTTGTAACCTTCATCCTTCTCCTCCATTTTTTCATTTTCTAAGCCACTATTATAATTTCGGGTCAGCAAACGCTTATCCCGCACAAATGACACCGTTATTTCGTAAGCGCAACACTGTGTATTATAGCACCAGAGCGCAAAAAAGTCCACAATATATTGTGATTATTTCCCAGAAATCACTAAATATTGTGGAACTTCTCTTTTTTCTAAGCACTACTCTTGTAGTGTACAGATTTGCGTACAGGGGCACATATTTCTCCTGAGAAAACACTTTACTAAAACTTCCCATATCGAAAATTGCTTATCAATCCACATATTGCTTATTATGTCAAAGAGACTGCAGATAATAGGCAAATGCCGTTGGGATACTGTACTGTTCCCGCAACGTCTGCACATCGCAAAAAATCCCCTCCGCTTGAAGCTGATCCGGGATCTCCCGCAAATGGATCCCATACCCCAGCATGTGCCATTCTACATGACTAAAAATATGCTTTGCCCTGCCTAACAGTTGAATGTCGCCGCTCAGATCCCACTCTGATGTCCAATCCCGAATCTCTTCTAAGGACATGTGCTGTTCCTGTCCGGGTAATTCCCACATTCCTGCAAGAAGCCCTTTCTCCGGCCGTTTACGGATCATATATTTCCCCTGATACTCAATCACAAAAATCGTGCGTTGTTCGAGTTTACGTTCTTTCTTGGTCTTCTTCACCGGATAACATTGCATCGTCCCCTGCTTTCTCGCCTTGCAAAACTCCGCTACCGGACACATAGAACAATGCGGCTCCCCATTCGGAATACAGATCAAAGCACCGAGATCCATTAATGCCTGATTGAATCGTCCTGCCCCCTCCGGCAATGCCTCTTTGATGGTTTCCCGTACATTCCGTTGAAATGCTGTTTTGCTGATCTCTGTATCATCCGCATACAATCTGGTGTAGATGCGGTACACATTGCCATCCACCGCTGCCTCCTTTTTACCGAAAGCTATCGATGTGACAGCTCCTGCTGTATATGCACCAATTCCCGGCAACGCAAGCCATTCCTCATAACTTTCCGGAAACTTTCCCTGATACTGTTCACATATCTGCACCGCAGCTTTTTGGAGATTTCTGGCTCGATTATAGTAGCCTAGTCCTTCCCACAATTTAAGCAAACGTTCTTCCGAGACGGCAGCAAGGCTCTGCACATCCGGCAATTCCTCAAGGAATCGATCATAATACCCTATCACAGCCTCCACTCTCGTCTGCTGCAGCATAATCTCTGACAACCATACATGATAGGGTGTTGGGTCACTTCGCCATGGCAGTGTTCTTGCATGTTTTGCATACCACTGCATTAACGGTTTTACAATTTCTTTCACTGATTTCTTCCTCTGCCACGAAGAATCCGGCCGATATCATTATTAATGATCGCGTCACCACTCTCTGCATCCATTTGTTCCGGCTGTGGTTCCGGCATCGCAACCACTCTCTTAGTGTCTTCCGACAATCCCATGATCTGAAGTATCTCCTCTTCCAAAATATGCGTATATGAGGATAATTCCTGCACCGTCGGGATCTTACCATTTTCCTCGGCAAGATATTTGGTTGCCTCATGCAGAAGATTTGTCTTGGCAAGCATCGCACTTTCCTGATCTTTATTATGCAATTCTTCATCAATATAGCGCTCCATTGCCAACTTTGCCTCTAACTCTAACGTCCCCCAAAATGCAGCAAGATCTGCTTTGCCATTTCCCAACAGATAGCGTTCTGTATTCTCCTCGATCACAAGCATTCCTTCTAACAATCCGAGATTGCCCTCTGCGATCAATTCTTCCACCGGTGCCTCTCTTTTGCGGTACTCTTTCGTCATCTCCGTCACCCGGTGCAGTCTGCTCTCGATAATGCGGTCACGTAACGCACGTTCTCCCTGCAAAAAGCGAACAATCTCCGCTTCTGTAACTGTATCATTGTGATCATTCCAAGCATCCAATTCCTCACGGTAGAGTCTGCGATTTCTCTCGGAACGATCTTCTTTATCTTCTCCGGAAATTACTTCCTCCTGCTGTTCTACAGGCTCATTCTCTGTCATAGCGCGAAGCATGTCTTTATCCGGCTTATATTCATAATTCTCAATTTCTATAGCATGTGCTCCAAGATACTGGTACAATGCCTGCAACTGTTCCTCGGAAAGCTGCATATCTCCCAAATAACTCAAAATTTCTTCTTTGGTTAATTTCCCACCCTGTGTTACTGCAATATTTTTGATCTCATTGACCATCTCCAAAAACTTTCCGTAGTCTTCCATATGTCCCCCATATTTTCTCATTGCTTAGAAAAGAACCGGTACGAATAGGTACCGGTTCTCTCATACATTCATTTACAGACGTACCATGATAGATCATCAATCGACCGCCTCATATTTCCTAATGATAAGAATTATTTAAGCTTACCTGTTACAGTAACTGTCATGCTCTTCTTAGGCATTTTCTTGATGCTTGTTGCTGCACATTTCTTATTAGCATTAGAGTTCCAAGTATTTACAACCATGATCTGAGTGAACTTATCCTTCTTGCCCGGATCCGGAGTAAGTGCAGGTTTCTTAATTGTCTTAACTGTCTTTCCATCCATCTTCAATGTAACCTTAGAAACAGAAAGTTTTTTCTTCTTAGCTCCTGCAAGAGATGTATCAACATAGATTGAATTCCAGCCCTTATCCTTAGCAAACTTCTTTAATTTCTTACCGGATACAGATACAGTAAATTTGAATTTACCTTTCTTGAATGTAGCATTCTTAACCTTGATACCGGCAATCTTCTTATTGCCCTTTGCACCATTAAATACGCCCTTAGCACGGTTTGCATCATTATGGTTAGCTGCAACACCATTGTAACTCTTTGATGCGAAGCAAAGATATGCGGAATACTTGCTTGCTGCATCTGCCTTCTGTGATACAACCGGTACTGCTACTGTTGTTGCTGCTACTGCTGCTGCCATGGAGAGCGATAATACTCTCTTTGTTACTTTTGTGAATCTCATAACGTGTCCTCCTCACATTAAAATAAAAGATAAAATTTGCCGGCAGATCATGGACCTGCCACCAGAAACAATACTAGCACGCGACTTTTCATTTGTCAACAATTCAGAGCCATTCCTGACCAGTAATTTTAAGCCCTAAACTTCTGCAAATGACAACCGGATCATGATCGGTAAGGCGGCTTATTGTTTTTACTTCCGGTAATTATTAAATACTATATATACAAGGCAAATATATGGCATTCTGTATATAAATTATCACGTTCAATCTTAACGGACTAATATCTCTTCAATCTTCCCAACATACATCGTATGAAGATCGCCATCCGCATACCATTTTGGCTCAATTTCTGCATCCAACATCTGATCCATAGTAATATCTGTTGCAGAAAGTGCTGTACAGGTAAGCACCAGTTCCGCTTCATCAATATATGGTATCCCATTCTCATAAGCAACAGAAACACCGGCTTCGCTGATCTTATCCCCATCTCTGCCGGATACCGTTCCCAAATGCTGTAATGCCTTGCGGTATTCTTCTCCCAAAAAGCTGATAGAAAAGTGTCCTGTTTTGTCAATGAATTCTTTGGTATAACGTGACTGACGAACAAAAATATAAACCACATCACTTCCCCACAGTACGCCAACACCACCCCATGAGGCTGTCATTGTATTGGCCTTATCCTCATCTCCGGATGTGATCAGCATCCATTGCTTGCCGATCTTATCAAACGGATTCATTGTTAATACTGTCTTGTCTTTTTTTTGAAATGTATGCATAGTGCATTTCCTCCTTTATTTTATGCTGTGCTACAGTGTAACACAATTTTTTCTTGCCTGCTATAGCGATGTTTTAGAACTAGTCAAAACAACTCTCGCATATTATACTATAAGATGGTATCGATCAATATCTCAAACTCCGAATGTGTGAAGTTTGAGATAATACTATTTACCATTCTGTAAACACCTTAAAATTGTGAAAATGGAGGATTCCTATGATCCAAAACAGATTAAAAGCACTTCCGGGATATTCCCGTTATCAGCGAGTTGCTGATAAATCACGAAACGCCAGCATTTCCTCTCACGCAGGAGCTGCCGCATTTTTTATGATGCTCTCCTTTTTCCCGTTTACCATGTTTTTGCTTTCTCTGCTTCGCTTCACTCCGATCACGGAAAGTAATCTTGCAAATATCATTCAAATGTTATTTCCGCTTTCCTTTGGCGAAACCATTTCCAGTCTGATCGGCCAGATTTATAACCCAAACACAAATACATTACTTCCACTTTCCGCAATCACAGCTGTATGGCTTGGTTCCAAATCTTTTTTAGTGTTGATCCGCGGCATCAACGATGTGTATGAGATCAAAGAAAGCCGTCCCTTTCTGTTGGTGAGACTGCTTGCTTTCTTTTATACTTTTTTATTTGCCATTCTTTTTGTCGCTGTCTTAACAATATTAGTATTTGGCAACACATTATATTACCACCTCTGCCATATTTTTCCTCTGCTGCGATCAAAATTTCTCACGATCATCAGCATTCGCCCCATTGTTGGTTTTGTCGTGGTGTTTTTATTTTTTGTGATCCTGTACTACTTTGTTCCCAATCACAAAACGTCTCTTCTAAAGCAGATACCCGGCGCTCTTTTTACAACCGCAGGATGGATCATTTTTTCCTATATCTACTCTTACTATGTAGATCATTTTTCCAACTACAGTTATTTTTATGGCACAATGACCACGATCGCACTGTTGATGGTATGGCTTTACGCATGTATGTATTTGCTGTTTTTAGGCGGCATTTTGAATCACTTGGCTGACAGTTCACACCCATCAAAATAAAAAGATAGAATCTGCCTGTAATTTTTTCCTTTTTGCGCCATTACCGCTGCACCGGTCTGGCTCATCCCGGTCCCGTGACCAAACCCGCCACCGTGCAATTCAAATATCGTTTCACTCTTTTCTTTTATCGTGTCTATATAAAACGCTGCGCTTGGAAGCAGCGACAGCTTTGCCGTTCCTTTTGTCAAATGTGCAGTAATCTGCTGTCCGGCTGCAAGCACCTTGCGAATATTATATTGACTACATACTAAGACGACTGATTTTGAACCGATCACGACCAGCTTTGTGACGATTCCACTTTCCCCTCTCTTTTCTACGCGGATCCCGCGAACCGTTCCAACAGACGATAATGCTGCGCTATGGTAGGTGCCGTCCTGCCTCTGCATAAGTATCTTATTCGGATCCGTCGCATAGCATTGCTGTAATGCATTGTCGATCGATGCGCTCAATTGTTTTGCATTGATCCGTATCCACCAACGGTACCATTTTGAATCTTTGTCGTATGCTGCATCCGTTTTTTTCGCAATAAATTCTCGAAACTGTTTTTCCTCAGACAACCGCAATGTTTTATTCTTTCCACCATCCTGCTGCATACAACTTTGTAAATAATCTACTTCCCGATCAGTTTCCCACACTTCTTTTCCACTCGCGCTCTTCCCCCACGAAGTAGAATAATAGTATGTCTGTATACGCTTTCCACCACTGGTAAGCACTTGGTCTTTCGTCGTGTCCACCGCTTTTTTCGATTGTTTATCTTCCGGAATATTGTTGTATACCTGACACGCTGTACTATCCTCTAGATCTGCATGATATTTTTTGTAGCGGTGTGCCGCGATCTGATTGCTGGCATACGTTCTGGCGCAAACCGCCTGTGCACGTAACGCTTCCATTCCATTCGAAGTTGATAATTCACTTGGCACCACCGCATACAAATATTGTTCTAACGGCAGACTGTTTCTGACCAGAAAACCGTTTTTTTTCGGCAGCAGTGTGATCTCTCCACGATAGGATGGTGTCCTATTCTGTCGTTTGATCGAATGCACTGTGATCTTACCTCCATCTTTTGGCTGGATCGTGATCTTATCCCTTGAATCTTTTCCATCTTCTTTCACCAAAAAGGTAACCTGTTCCTTTGCGGAATAGGTTACCTTGTGGTTTCCTTTACGTACCTGCAGCCCTTTCGTCCCGCTTACGCACACCTTATCGTGATAGAGTGACGTAAAACCTGTTGTGGACAGCAGTACACGTACCTTCTTTTGTTTTTTCTGCCGGGAAGAAGTTTGTTTTGTTATTTTCACTGATTTGGTGTCAGATGCCGTCTGTGACATCTCCTGCTCATCTAACGTATACCACTTGATCTTACCGGAACGCCAAGCATCCAGCACCAATATTCCTAACACAATAACAACAGCCAAGATCACTTTTTTCGATGATTTTTTCACTGCAATAACCATTTCCTTCCCATGCTGCAATTTTCTTTGCTGCAATCTGCTGCTTTGGATCATTACTTTGAAGCTAACAATTTTTCAAAAACTTTGTCTGCCACATTTTTATCAACGAGGAAATGACATTGTCCATCCACTTTGATCCGATAAAAATTCACACCATCGTACGGCAGAAATTCCAGTTTCAGTGTACGATCATCTGTTTTGAGCGTGATCGTTCCCACCGACTTATTCCCGGTAACTTTTTGTTTATCGGAAATCGGACGGCGATAAACAAGATTTCCAAAGACGGTTTGATAGGTTGTTCGGAATGTTTCCTGATCTACCGATTTGCCATCTAATTTAACATAGTAATCATATACTTTGCTATTGTCCTCAGAGATCGCATTTTTCACCTCTTTTTTGGTCATTACGATCTTATGCGTCTTTCCATTTTGGGTCAACGTGATCTCCTGCAATGTATCCACATTTGTTTTATGCGGCGTATTACACAACATATTCATTGGTGTCACTGCGACAATTCCATCAATTGTCTCAGCAGACATACGATAAATACCTTTTTCTCCATGAATACTCACGTAATAATTATCGCCGCTTTTGTCTTTTTTGCCAACCGAAAACTGATAAACATGATCGGTCTTTTTCTGCTTGCTTTCATCCGTCGTGCTGTTTTGATCGGTCGAGTCACCCTCTACAGTATAGTAGGACACATCAACAACATATGATGGTTTATCCAATCCATATTTTTTCTTGTCAGAAGATGTCGCTTTATAAGTCACACCATCTGTGCAAGAAAGGTTTGCCAAACCGCTAAACTGATTCTGAAGTGCACTGACACTTCCCGGCATCGTCTTACCATATACCGGTGTAATATCCCAGCCTTCGTAATCCTTATACTGCGCACGATTCTTGTTGTAAACTGCCTCGAAAGTCTCTCCCTTAGATGGCGTAACCTTAAACGCAGTTACATAAGAAGCATTGATATCCGGCTGCTCCGGCAACTCCATCATCTCCTGTTTCGTATAACTCAGGCTATCAGTTATATTAGATGGTATTGCATATATTTTATTTTTATTCCCACAATATGCATAATATCCTTCTGCAGCAACCGATTCCATACCGATCGTCAGCGTTTTTGTCGTTCCGGCTCTGTCTTTCAGCTCGATCTGATAGGAAGGTTTATCCAGCTGATACTGTGAAATATCCTCCGGATCCATAACTACCAGTTTCGATGCTTTGACCTCGGCTACATCATCTAAGATATCGTTGATCTTCTCCTGATCGATCGGATATTGGTTATCCTTAGCATCTTTCCATACGCCGTTTTCTTTGGTATAAGTCATGTCCGCTTTGTCGGACACCACATGCACACTTACCAGATCATCCGCCTTCAACGAATATAACGTGATCTCTTTATCTTCTTGTGCCGCTTCTTTGGCAGCCTTCTTTTTTTGATGTACTCCGGCTCCATAGTACCCAATTCCTGCCGCCACCAGAAGAACACAAAGGATCACAATGGTCATTGTTTGTTTTTTCTTTTTTGACACAATAATCACTCATTTCTATGATATTTTACGTATTATTTTTTTCGGCGCATCATCCATATTACAAAACCACAAAGCAGGCATGCAAGTGGAAGCAATATGATCAATACAGCAGCCCATACTAATTGCATTACAGGAGTAAGGCTCACACTGGATACTCCAAGACTCTTGGCATCAATTGCAACTTTATCTTCTTTCGTAGTAAGCATCGAATTAACTGCTGATTTCAGCAAAGATGTATTCTCTAGCTGGCCACTGGAAGCATATTTCTCATTAAATGTAGAGGCAGATGCATATGCCACAATTTTCGTTTCCTTATCATCGTCTAACTTCTCTGTTGCAGAAATTCCTGCGTAGAATGGTCCCGCTACATCTCCATTTTCCTTCTCGGAGCTTCCACTAGACGGATCCACTTTCAAATAAGAACTATCTGATGTTTTAAGCAACTGTTTCATTGTCAAAGAACTACGGATCTCAGACATAACATTCATACCTACCGCATTTGGCATGATAATATATCCCTGCAGATCACCCAGCATCTCGGAAGCATCTGTTCCCAGTTCCGGTACAATAAAGTTTGGATAGCAATAATACTTACCGGAGGTCTCGCAAATAATCCCCTGCTTGCTCTGAATGCCATAATACTCTAATACTTCTTCCAGATTTGTCATTTTCTCTGTTGTATAACTCAGGTTGATAATGGCATTACCACCGGCTTTCAGATAATCAAGAACGATCTTCTTCTCATTATCCGCCAGATCTGATGTCGGGCCATTGATCATCAAAATATTACAGTCGTCCGGAATCTTTTCGGCAGTCAATAACTCTAAATCTGCCGTCTCCACATTCATCTTGGCAAATGCCTTTGTCAACGTATCCGGCAAAGCCACCTCTGAATGACCGGTTGCGACATACATTTTTGTTGTACTGCCGGATAAAACATTCTGAATTGCTGAGGTGAGCTGCCCCTCCGCATCTAAATAGTAGTTCGAATTAGAACTGCTGCTATAAGAGCCGGAATAATCCTGCTCCGAATAATACATTTCCGATCCACTTACCAATTTAGCTGTCTTGTCGGCATCTACTGCGACAATAACGTCATTGGAAGATACATCGTCTGTAATGTCATACTTCGAAGCAAACGCCGGATTAGCTACCGGGTCAACTTTCTTAATAGAAATATGCTTGGAAGCTTTTTTGTACTGCTTCAACACATTTTCGATATATTCATTTTCACTGCCACTGGATACCATATAATAAAACGTGATATCTTTCCGGCTGTTCTTTAAGATCTTTTTCGTCTCTTTGGAAAGCGTAAACAGATTGCCCTTGCTTAAATCGGTGGACAAATCCAGCTTTCCAACAACCAGATTTAATACGATCACAAGTGCAATGACTAATACTGTAACTACCGAACTATAGGCACCCGACTTAAACTGTCCCGTCTGAAAAGACTTCTTAATACTACCACTTTTCTTGGGAGCTTTTGGGGTTGTTGTCTCCGTTGTTGCGGCTTCCTTATTTTCGTTATTTTCTATACTCACGATTCGAAACCTCCTTCTTAGTTAAATCTCTTCTTTTTGATGATCTGTACGGTCAAGAATACGAACAAAAATGATACGCTGATGTAATAAACAATGGCATCATATTTCAAAATACCCAGTTCAAAATCCGAGTAACGGCTCGTAATCGCAAAAGCATCTGCAACCTTAGATAAAAGGTTCTCATATACTGCAGATTTTGCAATATAAATTCCCCATACAACTACTTCACCGATCACCGCTAAGATCGCAGTAACCGTAATATTTTTCATCATGTTATATGCGATAACACAAACCACGATCCACGCAACTGTTAAGATCAGTGCCTGGGAGAGCGCGTCCGTAGGAAGCATGCTTGCAATACTTGTAAGCATGTTGCTAAGAAGCAATACAATAAATGACACAACCGCTGCGATCACCTGACTTTCTGTCAAGGAAGAGATAAACAAGCCAACAGCAATGTTTGCTGCACCTAACAGATAAAAACCGATCAAACTGCTGTATGCTAAAGACAGTCTGACATCCTGACCATACATATGGATCAATAATGGATACAGTGCGATCACTAAAATGGCAATCGTAAACAAGATCATAACCGCAATATATTTTCCAAGGATTACTTTAGTTAAAGAAATCGGTGATGTATATAATAACTGATCCGTCTTTTGTTTCTTTTCTTCCGCAACAATACGCATTGTCAATATCGGGATTAAGATCACAAAAATAAATGTCATATTTCCCAAAGTCATTTCAAAGTTACCAATTCCCTGGCTTAAATTGCCCGCCCAGGTATACAATCCCACAATAGCCAGAAAGAATGCAAGAAACACAAATCCGACCATTGAATAAAAATACTGTTTTAATTCTTTTTTTATTATGGCAAACATCTATTCTTCCTCCTTTTGCTGCTCTTGTGTCACAGATGCACTTTCGACTGTCTGCGTTTGTGCTTCCTGTGCAGTTTCTTCTGCTTTGGCAGCCTGCTTTTTCGTTTTTTTGCCGCCATACTGTCTGGAACCACCTCGTGTCAATGCCAAGAACGCATCTTCCAAAGATGCAGCCAAAGGATGCAGCTCATAGATTGGGCAATCCGCTTTAACCATTGCATAGAAGATATCTTCTCTAATTTCTGCACCCGGAGTCATATACAAGGTAAGACCTAACGTTCCCTCCTCATTCTTGGTGTCGTATTTGACATCACGAATGCCCGGAACAGTACGAAGTGCCGTCTTAATCTTATCTTTGGTTCCTTTTGCCACCAAATGAATACCGTTCTTTTCGACCATTTCACGTGTAAGATTATCCGGTGTATCCTTGGCGATCATATGGCCTTCATTAATAACAATGATCTCATCGCACACTGCAGAAATCTCCTGCATGATATGTGAACTCAACAAAATTGTATGGTGATGACTCAGATCTCGGATCAGCTCTCTCATCTCAATGATCTGCTTTGGATCCAGGCCAACGGTTGGCTCATCTAAGATCAAAATTTCCGGATCACCAAGCATTGCTGCTGCAAGACCTACTCTTTGTTTATATCCTTTGGACAGATTCTTGATCAGGCGTTCCGAAACATCCAATGTACCGGTACGTCCCATGATTTTGTGTACCGTTACATCTCTTTTTGCTCTTTCGACCTTCTTTAACTCTGCTACAAAGGTTAAATATTCTCTAACCCGCAGATCCGGATAAAGTGGTGGTATCTCCGGCAGATAACCAATATGTTTCTTTGCCTTCTCCGGTTCCTCATTCACATCGATACCATTTACCAGTACCTCTCCGGATGTCGGTGCGATATATCCGGTAATAATATTCATCGTCGTTGATTTTCCTGCACCGTTTGGTCCCAGAAAACCGATGACTTTACCTGTCTCAACCGTAAACGAAAGATCATCTACAGCAGCGTGATCACCATATTTCTTGACCAGATTTTTAACTTCAATCACTGTTCTTTCCTCCTACAATTTAGACACCTTACTAAAGGTATCTTATTCCTTGTGCGATAGTATAGCAAATTAATGTCAAAATTCTGTGAACAGACGCAACACAATTAGAAAACATTCTCGCAGTCCTTTTTGTGTTATAGGAAACGAGAAGTTTCCTATAAAGGTTAGGGTGTCAAAAGTCCATTTTCATGACGGAGATATTTTTTTGAAGATTTGCGCTACAATATCTTGAGGCGATGCGGCGCATCGTTGATAGATATTGTGGCCAAAGATTCGAGAAAATAGCCCGTCAGGGAAATTCAGACCTTTTGACACCCTAATCCTATAAAGTAAAAAAGGACTGCTGCAGCACATAACTGCCTACAGCAATCCTTTCTCATTTATCCGACTATTATTAGTTGCATTTCTCCGGCTCCGGATAATCCACGCCGAAAGTATCAACGGTCACTTCGATGATCATCTGTGGCTCTACCGGTCTGTCGCCAGCATCCGTAGCTACTGTAGCGATCGCATCAACAACATCCTGTCCCTCGGTCACTTTACCAAAAGCTGCATAGGCACCGTCCAAATGAGGTGCATCTTTATGCATGATAAAGAACTGGGATCCTGCTGAGTTTGGCATCATGGAACGAGCCATGGAAAGCACTCCTGCTGTATGCTTCAGGTTATTCTCATAACCGTTCTGTGCAAACTCACCGCGGATATGGTATCCCGGTCCACCGGTTCCAATACCATCCGGATCTCCACCCTGGATCATAAAGCCATTGATTACACGATGGAAGATCAATCCATTGTAAAATCCCTTATTGATCAAAGAGATAAAATTGTTGACTGTGATCGGAGCAACCTCCGGATATAACTCTGCCGTGATCGTTCCTGCTGTCGTTTTCATCGTAATAACTGGATTTGTTGCCATAATAATTCTCCATTCCCCCGACATCCATAAATACCGGACTGTCAAGTATAGTATTTAATTTTTTGTAGAAAAAATAGAGGCAATGTACCCATTGCCTCCACGTATGTATCCTTTAGCCAATTACTTTCTTAACTGCTTCTAATACACGATCTGCCTGAAATGGTTTAACAATAAAGTCCTTCGCACCATTCTGAATTGCTTCAATTACCATTGCCTGCTGTCCCATTGCAGAGCACATAATAACATTAGCACCTGCGTCAGCCTCTTTGATCTTCTTCAATGCCTGAATACCATCCATCTCCGGCATTGTGATATCAAGCGTAACCAAATCCGGTTTTAACTCCGCATACTTCTGTACTGCTACGACACCATTTTCTGCTTCCCCTACTACATTATAACCACCTTTTGTCAAGATATCCTTAACCATCATACGCATGAAGGCAGCATCATCTACGATTAAAATATTATTGCCCATGATCATTCTCCCTTACATTTATAGTATCAACTTCATTCTATGTTGAATATCTAAATCTGCACTACTCAACAAACTACCTATTCATTATATCTACTTTCCCTGTATCTGTCAAGGAAAACAGACCCGGAAAGTCATCCTTTCAAGAAATGAAATTTCCTACCCTGCCGTTAAAAATACTTTGGATTGCCCCATAAATTTCGACGGCGAAGATCAATATATTCACTATACGCCCGGTCTAATATCTGCTTTTCATTAGAAAACTTTAACAGATGATAAGCCTCGTGAAACTTATAATATCCGGAATCCACAAAATATTCTTCCTGTTGCGGTCTACTGTAATAACTGTCTGCCATCATCAAGTACCAATGTACATCTTTGACAACAGTGTCTCCTGCCGCAGTAAACGAATACTGGCTCTTCCCAACGTAGCTGATGATACTGGCATCAGCGCCACTCTCTTCCTTTACTTCACGGAGTGCCGTTTCTTTATACTCTTCGCCAAGTTCCACAGTCCCTTTCGGCAGAACCCATCCTTCGTAACGATTTCTGTAATTCTTGTACAAAAGCAATATCTTGCCTCTGTGTATCACCACACCGCCACAACTGGTTGCTTCTATCATTGCATTTCCTCCTTCGTGCGGTTACTTTTCTTGCGTATAGTATACTATCATTCTACCATAAATGCAATGCTAACCATTATTTTGAAAGGTACTCCCGAAACATCTTTTTTGCAATCGGAACCGCGTATTTTCCACCGGTTCCGGCACCTTCCACAACAATACTGACAACTAATTTTGGATGATTACTCGGTGCAAATCCGACAAACCATGCATGTGTTGTACCATCCGAATCCGCCTCTGCAGAACCGGTCTTTCCTGCCACCTGATACGCAGATGTCTTTAGCAATGTTCCCGTTCCTTCATTTACCACTTTTTCCATCATTCCGGTCATTGCTTCCGTAACCCATTCATCCACGAGTTTTCCCTGTGACTTCGGCTTATACTGCTTAACGATACGTCCATCTGCACTTTCTACACGGTCTACCACATATGGTTTCATCATCTCGCCACCGTTTGCAACCATCGCAGTGATCATTGCGTTTTCTAATGGCGTGATCAACGTCTTACCCTGTCCGATCGCTGTCTGCGTCACTTCTGCAGCATCTGACTTGGCATTCAACGCAAATCGACTCTTGTTAGCCTCAAACTCCACAGATGGTTTTTGATTAAAATAAAGCTTTTCACAAAACTTACGGTAGGAATTAAGATCGAGTCTTGTTCCAATGTCTGCAAAGGCACCGTTGCAAGACTTTGCAAATGCAGTTGGCAGGGACAGTCTTCCATGCCATTCTCTGCTATAGCAGTTGATCCTGCTGCCGGAAAACACTTTGGTTCCTTTGCAGCGATAACGATACTCCTTATAGCTATCCGGATTTTCCATCATATATTCCATCGCTGTCACAATCTTAAACGTAGATCCCGGCGGATAAAGTCCCTGCGATGCACGATTGACTAATTTAGATTCTTCCTCATCGTCCCGAACCAGCGATTGCCAATTTTTTAAGACAGTGTTCGGATCATAAGCCGGTTTAGAAACCATCGCCAAGATCTTGCCTGTATCCGGCTCTAAAGCTACGACTGCTCCACGGTAATCTCCAAGTGCATCGTACGCCACTCTTTGCAATCCCGCATCCAACGTCGTATAGACCGAATCGCCCATATTTTTTTCACCGCGCAATGTATTGCCAAGCTGTGTAAACGGATTCATGTGTGATGTCAGCATCGGATAACACTGCGACAGCTCAATTCCTGTCATACTATTATCCGTTCTCCCCACAACATGACAAAATTTCTTTTTTCCCGGATACGATCGGTATTCGTTGCCGTCATCATCCGTCACAGTCTCCGCAAGCACCTCGCCGTCCTGTGAATAAATACTTCCCTTCGTAATCTTTTCTGCTAATATCTTCTGGCGTTTATTGTGTGAATTATTAATTACTTTTTCACTGTCCACTGCCGTAAAATACGCCAAATATCCCGCCATCGCCAAAAACAAAGTCACAAAGGCATATGTGATAAATAAAATCTGTCTATTGCCTCGTTTGCGCTCTTTTTGAAGCTGCTTCTGTGCCTGTTTATCGGACCTGCGTCTGGCTGAGGCGCTTTCTCTTGGCGGATGTATTTCGTCCACGCTGTTCTTTCTGATATTGCTCCTTCGACCCATCTTGATCCTCCTCTTCAAAATTCAACACATACATCCCTTGTATAATGCAAAACAGTATGATCGTGCTCATCACAGAACTTCCGCCATAACTTATCAACGGTAATGTAACTCCTGTCGATGGAATAAATTTAGTAACTCCACCAATCGTCAAAAACACTTGAAAAATATATTCTACCGCTAATCCAAGGGCTGTCAGCTTATAGAAACGTCTTTTCATCTTGAGTGCAATGTTTACAAACAATACAAAGCAGCTGATCTCTACCAATATCAGACAGATTGCAAAAATAACACCCAACTCCTCGCAGATTGCCGAAAAAATAAAATCACTGGATGCCACCGGAATAGAATTCGGCATTCCCTCTCCAAGACCCATGCCAAACCACCCACCGGTGCCTATGGCAAATAGTGATCTTGCAACCTGATATCCCTCATTGTCAATCGTACTCCATGGATCCTGCCATGCAAGCACACGAACCTGAACATGTGAAAAGAGTCTCCACGCCACGACTGCTGCCAAAGTTCCCGCTGCCAATGCTGAGATCAAATACAACGAATTTTGACTTGCCACATACAAGGCGATCACATATGTGATAAAAAAGATCAACGCTGCACCAAGATCCTTTTGCACAACAAGTATCAACACATGTGCAGCCGCTGCTACAGAAACCTTGACCACATCAACAAACTGCACAGAGTGCGCTAACAGTGCTGCTACAAAAAACACAAAAATAATCTTTACAAATTCTGAAGGCTGCATCGCAAAACCTCCGATCTGAATCCAGTTTTTTGCACCATACCGCTCCACACCGATCACAAAAACAAGTGCTAACATTGCCAGACCGATTCCAGCATACCACCACCCAAACCGGTCAAAATAAGAAAACCGTTCGATCATCCACGGTATAAACAGACCTGCCACGCAGATCACCGACGCAAAGATCATTTGCCGCATTGCAAAATCCATATTCAATCGCTCGATCATCAAAAATCCAATCGTAAGCAACATTAACATATTGTTCATCACTAACTTGGACAGGTTCTGATACACATAGGAATACGCCTTGTCCACCAACACCAAAAAAACGACCTGTGCCACATAGAAAAGAACAATTTTTATCGACAGACTGTTCAAAAATAATACTAGCGAACAGATAAAATGTATCGTAAACATGATCTTTTTCTGTCGTCTGTATATTTCCTCTTTGCGCTCCATGTTTTTGCCAATAAATACTGTAAAACAATGCCATGTATAAACCGCAAAAACAACAATGATAATATATTTTGATATTCCCACTAATACGGAATGCAGTACCGCGATCGCATCTACATTACCAAATATACTCATTAATTTCTGCGCCGCTTCCTTTTTATCCATACCGATAACCATACCCTTCCATTTCTGTGCAGACCGACTGTCTGCCGACACTGGTCTGCCTTTTATTACTGTATTCCCTACTGAATCCCTACATCGAAATGTCCACGACAGTGATCCCGGATGATTTCATCCTTTAGCACTGCATGTACCTCTTCTGCCGTCTCTGTGGTAAATTCAAAGCGCACCTGATGCACTTTTTCCCAAAATTCCCGCTCCATAGAGCATGGTATTTGAAACGGTTCCTCCCGATATATTATATTATAACAATATTTGCAACAGTTACGTACAATATACCGCCTTCCCTTTTCTCCCGCAAATACTTTTGCCATCGCCTTACCAGAGTTCTTCAGACAGGCTTTTATATTGCGGAAAATACACTGTGCCGATACCATCAACGGAATCCTGCCATAGCAGATCCACTGCATATCCCTTCCGTCTGTTACAGCCGAAAGTTCACGCTTTGTCAGCTCCCACGGTGCCGTAAACTGTGTAATTCCC
This sequence comes from Jutongia sp. SJQ-6, assembly GCF_054161275.1. The sequence goes on from NZ_CP195314.1 coordinate 1,205,918, forward strand.
TGTTCCCGCCACCAGACAGCTGCCTCCGAATTCATAATATACATATTGGCATCCAGACGAATCCTCTCCGGTTTTACTCCTATATCACATAACAGTTGATATCCCTCTTGACTGCGAACCAGATAACCATCCGGTGAAACATTCTTTAATAGTGCTCGATACTCCGTAATCGCCTGCGCACGGAGTATCGTCGGCAACGCAAGTACCGCCCGCTTCTTACTTTCCTTAATCCGCTGCAACAGCACCTCGATCACTGCATTATCAAACCATTCTTCCCTCAGGATCACTTCCTGTATACAATCGTGCTGTAAGACGGCATACAACTGTTTCTCATCGGATACCGCCGCACTTTGCTGCACATCCTTTGGGTCTCTAAGTTCCGAAATCAAGGCATCTTCTTGTGTGCCTGCCTTGATCTCTGCCTGCATCTGCCTGATCCGCTCTTCGTCAACCTCCCGGCTGCCGAGACGTTCCAAGCGATCCTGCAGACCCGTCAAAGCATTTCTTCGCAGTTTTTTAAATTCCCCAATCGGGACAAAGACATCCGCTCCCAGATCAACGTCGAGACTTCCCCATTCAAACGGTGTCTCCCCGGTCTGGGATAACACTCTGACAACGTCTTCTTTGGCAACAGCACGCTTCACCGCATTCTCCGCAATCATTCCTGTTACCGCAAATATTTCATTTTCATATTCACACTGCAGGAGGATTGGCTCTCCGGCAACAATTCGGATCTGCCCATTTATAGTAAGCTTCGGCGTGCTCTCTACGAAATCTTGCCGAATTTCCTCTAACAATACCTGATGTCTGGTACGAAACACCCGATCACCCTTCGCAATCCGGCAGCCTTTCTGATAGCGCGTCTGCACAAGCTCACCCGCATGATATGAAGATCCCGTCGTGTATTCATAGATACTGACACCGTCCGCACCGCGAAATTCTAACACATCCTGTGCAAATATCGGGCGTTCCAATCGATAACGCACCTGATGTTTATCCACATCCTGCACTGTTCCCACACAAACGCCTCCATGCTTTGGACGCTTATCCGCTAACATCTGCTCCGGCTTTTCCTCGAGATAGCCATCAGTAAATCCTTCTCGATTGTATATTTCGGCAAGCTTACGTAAATCATCTTCCCACTCTGCCGCATGCTCCTGCTGCCAGACCCGATATTTTGCAGAACCCAGTTCCAAATACAGATCCCGGTATTTGCGATACATAGCTGTCACATACGCCGTATACTCCGGCCGCTTCATTCTGCCTTCGATCTTGAACGAATTGATCCCTGCCTCGATCATCTCTCCGAGCAAAGGTAGTGCGCACAACTCCTTTGGGCTTAACAGATAACGTTTGCTGCCATCTATATCATATTGCATTCTGCACGGCTGTGCGCAGCGTCCTCTGTTGCCACTACGGCCACCCTGCATACTGCTCATCAAACATTGACCGGAATAGCAATAGCACAATGCACCATGTACAAACACTTCCAACTCCATCTTCGTCTGCTGCCGCATTTGCTGCAGTTCCGTCAGCGACAGTTCTCTTGCCGGAACGATCCGCGTTACACCGTAAGCAGCTAATCGGTCATCCACTCCCATACCGGAGGTCAAGGTCATTTGCGTACTTACATGAATATCCAGATCCGGGAAGCACTGGTGGATCACTCGTAAAACGCCCATGTCCTGCACGATCACAGCGTCAAGCCCCGCCTCGTAATACGGTCGCAAAAACGTAGGAAGGCTCTGCAATTCCTGTTCCTTCAACAGGGTGTTTACCGTCATATAAAGCTTTACTCCGTACAAGTGGCAATATCGTATCGCCGCCACCATTTCATCCTCTTCCGGATTCTGAGCATATGCTCTGGCACCAAACTTGGACCCTCCCATATACACAGCATCACAGCCTGCGGCTACTGCCGCTTTAAGGCTCTCCATCGATCCTGCCGGAGCAAGGATCTCAGGCACTCCTATTCTGCGTTTTGTTCTATTCTGCATCATCCAGTTCTCCATACTTTAAGAAAGAAGGGACTGTTGTGCATAGACCCAGTCCCTCTCCAATTATCGTTATATTTATTACCGTCTTTTCTTGCGACTGCTGCGCGACGTTTTCCTGGCAGGCTCTTTCTTGCCGATTGTTGCTGCTATCTCTTGCCCGATTTCTTCCGGACTTTTGGTCTCCTCAGCAACATTTTCTGTCTGTTCCACTGTTACCGCCGCTTCTGTATCCTCTGAATGCGTCACGTCTTCGTCGACATCCTGTTTCTCAACGGTCTCCTCTTTGTCTGCATTTTCCGGAGCAGTCTGCTGTGTAGCTGTCAACACTGCAGATGGTTTAGTATCTGCAGCCACATCTACTGTCTCTTCCTTTTGCACAACTTCTTTAGCAATCTCTTTCCGCAGCTGCTCTAACTCTGTCTCCAAGCGAATCGCTCGATGTTCTTCGGATTCTTTTTCCTGCTCAAGCTTCTTAACGGCATCTTTGGCTTCTTGAAGTTCCCGCTGCATCGATATCATCTCGTGTTTCATATCAAACAGCTCTTTTTCCATATCTTCATTATCCTGCTTAAGCTCCCGGATCGTGTTCTGTGCTTTCTGATAATCATCGGAAAGATTAATAGCTAGCAAGACATTCTTAAGCTCCGTCTCAAGTCTTGCATAACCCTCCTGTGCACGAAACTCTGCTATCTTGCCATTGATATGCATCGCAATGCGCTGTAAATAATCACTGCTTTCATAACCACTTAACGTATATGGCTTACCGCCGATCACCACTTCGACATCAATCTTTTTATTCATCGATCTCCTCATCCCTTTCTTCCGGTGCCTCTTGTGGCTCTTCCTCTTCCATTGCATTCACACCGGTAAGTTCCGCCTTATTGTGGCGAATAATATCCAAATGACCGCGAAGTGCTGTCTCTAGTGCTCTGGAATTGCTTACTGCACTCTCGCATGCTCTAGCGATCGCTTTTTCTGCCATCTCTAACATATCTGTCGTATAGTAAATAGCTCCATTGCCAATTTCTTCGGCCTGACGTCTGGCCGTATCAATGATCGCCTGTGCCTCTGCATTCGCACGCGCTACCGTCTCTTCTGCCTGCTGATATGCTTCCTGCATGATCGCATGTTCCTCTACCATTGCTTTGTACTGCTCCTGCGCATCCAACTTGATCGCATCCGCTTTTGCCTCAGCATCCTCCAAAATGGCATCTCGCTGACTGAGCATTTTCTGATAACGCGTAATCTCCTCCGGTACATCACGGCGCAGATCATCTAACAGATCATACAGATCATTCTTCGGCACAACAACCTTGGACTGTGATAACGCCTGCGGTTTACAACTCTCAACAAATGCATAAATATCTTCGATTTTTTGTTCAATTCTACTGCTTACCATATGTACCTCCTTGCGGCATATTGCCTGTTTATATTATCTGTTATCTGTGTTCCTATCCAACAAAAACTGCTGTACAGGAGGCGGCACCAATCCGGTGATGTCTCCACCAAACTGAATAATTTCTTTAACACCACTGGAACTAATATAAGAATGTTCCGGCGAAGTCGCCAAAAATACCGTATCTACCTGTGCATTCAAATGACGGTTTGTCTGTGCCAACGGCAATTCATACTCAAAATCTGCCGCAGTACGCAAACCGCGGATCACTGCGCAGGCATCCATCTTATCTACAAAATCAATCAACAATCCATCAAAAGCTTCTATGCGCACGCCCGGAATCTCTGCTGTCAACTCCTGCAGTAGAGATACCCTCTCTGCCACTGTGCAAAGCGGCTGCTTGGCTGCATTGCGAAGCACACCAACAATAACTTCATCGAACATTTTGGCAGAACGCACGATCAAATCCATATGTCCTACCGTCACCGGATCAAAACTTCCGGGAAATACTGCTCTGTTCATAGTTTTTTTGTCCCTCATTTTCTGATTCTCTACGCCTCTGTCTCACCAGGTACCCGCAAAAAGACATGACGATTCGTCTTATATTCTTTGATACGCTCTACCTCGCAGCCCAGCTCATACATATAATCTACATCCGTATCTAACGCTGTCTCGACGATGATCAAAGATCCGGCCTTCACCAAAGAAGACTGCAGCAAATATGGTACGATCCGCTCTTCCAGATCCAAATGGTACGGCGGATCCATAAAGATAATATCAAACGGTTGTCCTGCCTGTTCCAAACGGCGCAGAGCCTGCATCACGTCCATCGGCATGACCCGTGATCTGTCATCCATCTTCGTATGCTGTACATTCTGCTTAATGCAGCGGACCGCTTCCCGATCTTTCTCTACCATAACCGCTTCCTTTGCGCCACGGCTAAGCGCCTCGATCGCTATTCCACCACTTCCGCTAAACAAATCTAAAAAACGGCATCCTGCAATGTCCCATTGCAATATATTAAATAATGTCTCCTTAATGCGATTCGTAGTAGGTCTGGTATTCTTTCCAGACGGAACGATCAAATTAAAGCCTCGCACGGAACCAGCCACTACTCTCATATTAATCCAATCCTCATTTCTCGTATTATATATATAAAGTGCATCGTAATAAGTGACCTTGTAACGTCACTCTGCTGCACCCCATTTTAGCATAATCATGCGATGTGGTCAAACAACTTCCACATCTTCCCGCTGAATTTTCATCAAATCTTCACGACTTGGTGCAGACAGTCTGACAAGACGATTTGCCTGATTGATCACGATCTTTTCAAACAGATTACGAATTCCTCTGGCATTTCCAAATACATTCCATTCTTCTTCCGTTTTTGCCTGCAACGACAAAAGCACCGCCTCTCTGGCAGATTCTTCCAATTGCAGTCCAGCCTTATCGGCCATTGCATCTAGGATCGCTATGAGCTCTTCCTTCGAATAATCCGGAAAATCGATAAATTTGTTAAATCGCGATACTAAACCCGTATTGCATTTCAAAAATGACTGCATTTCTTCTGTATAACCTGCCACAATGACGATCAGATCATCTCGGTGGTCTTCCATCAATTTTACTAATGTATCCACTGCTTCCATACCAAAATCATTCGGAACATCAGGATTGACCAGGGCATATGCTTCATCAATAAAAAGAATCCCCCCAACTGCCTGCTCGACCAATTCGTGCACCTTAAGTGCCGTCTGGCCGACATATCCTGCCACAAGCCCGGATCGGTCCGTTTCAATAAAGGTTCCCTTGGATAAGATTCCAAGCTCCCGATAGATTTTTGCCACCAATCTCGCCACCGTCGTTTTGCCGGTTCCCGGTGCACCGGTAAATACCATGTGATATGACATATCCATTTGCGGAAGTCCCATCGTTTCCCGAAGCTTGCGAATACGGATCAAGTTGACCAGAGACTGGATCTCATCCTTTACCCCCTGCAAACCAACCAACGCATTCAGCTCATCTAACAGGCATTGCAGACGCTCCTCCTGCTCTTTGCGTTCTGCCTCCTCACGTTCCTGAATACGTTTTTTGACTGCCTGAAACTGCTTGCGCGCCATTTCCTGCTGTAACTGTTCCTCCAGCTTGTCCTGCCTTACATTCCATTCATTGCTCGCCTGTGCGGCTGCCGGTGACTCTGCCATCACTTCTGCAGACTGCTGTTTTACCGGGACATGCAGCCATCTTGTATCATCTAGAATGTCCGTCCCATATAATTTGTGAAACAGATACTCTTCCGTATTCCAAGCATCCTTTGTATCCACAAATACACTTACCCTGTCATAAAATTCACGTACAAACCGGCGCGTCAGAACACTTTCCCGATCCACCATATACGCCATACACAAAATGATATTGACAAAGGAATCCAAAAACTGCTCTCCGGTATGCTGAATATATTCATCGTCATAAGCTGCACACAGCTGTAAAAGCACCGGTGGAAATCCGCAAAACCGTCTGCACTCCTCAATCAACTCTCCGGTCACAGGGATCTCCGGTGAAACTGCTAATAGATTGGAATCCGTGATAATAGCAATATACTCTCTATCGCTTTCTGTCACAATGCCCTCTGCCGCTGCAAAAGTCACTAGTACAGACTGCACGTAACGATCTAAGATCATTTTAGCGGACTGTTTCATAACCTGTCTTGCCTGCTCCCAGAGACCGCTGCGTTCCAAATTTTCACAAAAAAGGCATAGCCGGTCATAGTTTGACCGCCCAATCTGCAGTAATCTATCTGTCGTATACCCTGCCTGCACCATATGCAACCTCCCTTACCGTTCCAACACACAATTAAATTAAGTGTACTATTTTTACCTTCAAAATGCAATGTTCTTACAAAAAGATCTCGTCGGTGTAGGTTTGTATTTTTTCACGCAATCCCCGATACTTTTTGCACATTTCTATTATATCCGTCCGCTCAAATCCAGCCGCCGCTTCATTTGCCTGTTTTAGTATTGCTGCATCCTGATAAATATCTGCCAGCTTAAAATTCAAGTCTCCACTCTGTCGGATGCCAAACAGATCCCCGGGGCCGCGCAGTTTCAAATCTTCTTCTGCAACCAGGAATCCATCATTGGACTGCTCTAGCACCTGCAGTCTCTGCTTCGTTTCTTTGGAAGGTTTGCCCATCATAAAAATACAATAAGACTGCGCCGAACCTCTTCCGACACGTCCACGAAGCTGATGTAACTGCGCCAAACCAAACCGTTCTGCATTTTCGACCATCATCACTGTGGCATTTGGCACATTGATACCAACTTCGATCACCGTCGTAGATACCAAAACATCAATCGCTCCAGAGACAAATCGCTCCATGATCTCATTTTTTTGTGCCGGTTTCATCTTGCCATGCAGCACTTCGATCCGTATCTTAGTCGACATCTCTTCCCGCAGTGTCTGAGCATAATCCGTGACATTTTCCGCCTCCATATTCTCGCTTTCCTCCACCATCGGACAGATCACATATGCTTGATGCCCTTTTTCTACTTCTTTCTCAATGAATCGATACGACTGCGGACGATATCCGGTATCCACAACACAGTTTTGAATTGGAAGTCTACCCTTAGGAAGTCCTTTGATAACCGAAATATCCAGTTCTCCGTATAAAATGATCGCTAACGTGCGTGGGATCGGTGTGGCACTCATAACCAACATATGTGGTGTATGCCCTTTTGCATAAAAACTTTCGCGCTGACGCACACCAAAACGGTGCTGTTCATCGGTGACGATCATCGCAAGATCCTTATACTCTACCTTATCCTGAATGAGTGCCTGCGTTCCTACGACAATATCAATCTCTCCCGCTGCGATCTGAGCCTGCATATCGCGCTTTGCCGCTGCCGTCATAGAACCGGTCAAAAGACCGACTCGAACCTGCAAGGGATCAAACATTTCGCAAAATGTCTCATAATGCTGCTCTGCCAACACTTCTGTCGGCACCATGATCGCCCCTTGATGTCCCTGCTCCACAGCTATTAGCAACGCAATCTGCGCAACAATGGTTTTACCGGATCCAACATCGCCCTGGATCAATCGATTCATCACAAATCCTGATGAAACATCTGCCGCGATCTCGTCCACTGCCTGTTTCTGTCCCTCTGTCAGCTCATAAGGAAGGTTCTCTAGCAGTGCAAATACTTTATCCCCCGGATGCAGTATATAGTCTGATGGTTTTTGATGACGATTTTGTTTCATCTGATGCATTGCCAGCGTAAATAAAAAGAACTCCTCGAAAACCAAACGGTTCCTTGCAGCAAAAAAATCCGCTTCCTTTGACGGAAAATGAATATCCTGCAACGCTTTTTTATGCAATACAAGATTATATTTTTTACGCATATCCAGCGGAAGGAACTCTGCATCCAACTCAGCCTGCGATAGTGCTTGATCTACAGCTTTTTTGATCGCATTGTTTGTCAGTCCCGCTGTCAATGGGTACAACGGCTGCAAGCGGTACAACATACTGCGGTATTCCTCATATTGCAGCATTTTGGGCTGCTGCAACATCAGACGTCCCCGTTTTGATATAACTTTTCCTCGCAAAAGATAATGCGTTCCCATTTTAAGAGAACGGAGTAAATATGGCATATTAAACCAACTCACTGGAATGGAGCCACTGGAATCCCTCATCGTACAGCTTACAATCTTAAGATTACGCACATAACTGATCTTAGGCTTAGTTGCCAGGCTTACATCCAGAACGATCACATTTCCGTCCACCGCTTCCGATACCGGCTGTACCGGCTTATACACATCATATTGTCTGGGATAATGAGCAAGCAGATCTCCGATCGTATAAATTCCCAGCTTTGCATACAAACTTTCTGCTTTTTGTCCCACCCCTTTTATATTGCGTATACTATCCCTCTCTCTCAACGATGTCTCCTCCCTCCGTAGCTCGAAAATCATCCATCACATTACAGTTACTCCGGCTTTAGAAGATTTAGAGTCTCTATTGAAAAAGGATCATCACGCTGCTCTGTCCGACCAGTATGACAACCCTTTCTCGAAAACGTTTCTTAATACTCGCTTATTACTCTACAGAAATAAAGTAAGAATATACCGGCTGACCACCGTACTGTACTTCTACTTCAACATCTTCATGTGTGTTCTCAATATCCTCTGCAAGCTGCTCTGCCTGTTCCTTCGTTGCATCACTGCCATAATACAGACTGACTAACTCAGAGTCCTCATCTAACAGAGACTCGATCAATTCCTTTGCTGTACCTTGCAGATCACTGCCAACCGATACGATCGTCTTATCAGTAAGGCCCATGAAGTCACCCTGCTTAATATCTTTGCCATCCATATTCGTATCACGAACCGCATACGTAACCTGACCGGATTTGATCAATTGCATCTCTTCTTCCATAGATTCTGCATTTTCTGCAGCAGATCTTCCACTGACAAAACTGATCATTGCAGCAATTCCCTGCGGAATATTTTTGGACGGAACGACGTACACTTCCTTATCTTCTGTCAGATTCTTTGCCTGATTTGCTGCCAAAATAATATTTCCATTATTTGGCAAAACAAAGATATTATCTGCATTCACCTGCTCAATTGCAGATAATACATCATCCGTACTTGGGTTCATTGTCTGTCCGCCTTCGATCACATAATCCACTCCAAGATCACGGAAAATATCTGCCAATCCATCTCCGGCTGCTACGGCAATAAAACCATTTTCTTTACGTGGCTCCTCTTTCTTTGGTGCGCTTGCCGACTCGGACGCTTTCTGTGCATCTCGTATCACCTTTTCCTGATGCTCCTCACGCATATTGTCAATCTTCATGCTGGTCAAAGAACCATACGTAAGTGCTTTCTGAATCGCCAGACCCGGATCATTGGTGTGCACATGTACCTTTACAATATCATCATCAGCTACTACTACAACGCAGTCACCGATCTTCTGCAAATATTCCTTAAGCTGACTCTCGACTACATCTTCGCCGCGCTCCAGCATAATGATAAATTCCGTACAATAACCAAAGCGGATATCCTCTTCTTCAGAAGCGCCGACAGATCCATTAACCACGCGGGTTGCTGTACCTGTATTCACTGTGAAATCCGTTGCCTTACCCTTCAAGGCATCGAGCGCACCGCGAATAAATGTCATCAAACCTTCCCCGCCAGAATCAACAACTCCCGCCTGCTTCAGTACCGGTAGCAATTCCGGTGTCTGCAGCAATGCTTCCTCCATTTCAGCAGCGACTTCATCGCAGAATTTGATAATATCGTCCGTATCTCCGTTCACTAACAGATCCATCGACTTGTCCGCTCCTGCCTTTGCAACGGTAAGGATCGTGCCCTCTTTCGGTTTCATGACTGCTTTGTATGCCGTTTCTGCAGCATGCTGCACGCCATTTCCTAACGCTGTCACATCGATAATATCTAATCCCTTTAATTCTTTGACAAAACCGCGAAAGATCTGGGACATGATAACGCCGGAATTTCCTCTTGCTCCTCTAAGTGAACCACTGGAAATCGCTTTGCCCAATTCGGTCAATGTCGGATTCTGAAGATTGGCTACATCTTTCGCTGCAGCCATTATGGTCATCGTCATATTCGTTCCGGTATCTCCATCCGGTACCGGAAATACATTCAATTCATTAATATATTCCTTCTTCGCCTCTAAACCCTTTGCTCCTGCCAAAAACATTTTCTGCAACATCTTTGCATCAATTGTCTGAACGCTCACTGCTTTAATCCTCCTTGTGTTTGCAAATCGGTAAATTAATCTTCATCTACAATACGAACACCTTCAACGATGACGTTAATCTGTTCTACTTCCATTCCGGTAAAAGTTTCTATCTTATAGCGTACATGCTCAAGCACGTTTTGAGCAACTGCGCGGATACTTACACCATATGCTACAATAATATGAAGTTCCACTTTTATACGGTTGTCCACAACATATACATTCACACCGCGTCCTGCATTCTCTTTCTTTAGGAGCTTGATCACGCCATCTTTTACATTAACGGCCGCCATGCCCACGATACCAATACATTCTGCTGTCGCAGCCCCGGCATATTTTGCTAAAACATCACGGTCAATAATAATGTTGCCCATTTTTGCATTCATTTTGCCTTTCATAAATACTCCTCCATTTCTATGCTGTTACATCTTAAATATGTTTTATTCAAGATTTAAAATCTTTGTCATATACTAACATTAAGATACACTGTATTAGTATATCCTATTCTACACAATTGTGCAAGCGAGGGGTTTTATGCGTCATATGATTGGTTTTGTATTGTTTTGGATCGCCATCGGCATGACAATCATGTTTTTTATTTCAAACGCTGTTATTGCCGTATTGATCATCCTGCTCTGCCTTGTTTTAGGCTATAATTTATTCTGTTCATAGAAGCAAAGCCCGCGCTTTGCTTCTGCAAGAATTGCTAAAGCAATTCTTGTTGGCTGCACACTACATAACAGCAATATTTGCTGTCCGCTAGAAAAGCAAAGCCCGCTCTTTGCTTCTGCAAGAATTGCTAAAGCAATTCTTGTTGGCTGCACACTACATAACAGCAATATTTGCTGTTCGCTAGAAAAGCAAGAAAAAGGACCGGGAATGATCCCGATCCTGTGGATTCTCATATAAAAGGTGATTGCGATTATGCACGCTCTACAGCTCCAGAACGTAAACATCCTGTACATACTGGCATTTTCTTGGTTCCACCATTCACCTTTACACGAACAGACTTAATGTTCGGCTTCCACATCTTGTTGCTTCTTCTATGTGAATGACTCACCTTGTTTCCGAAGTGAACACTCTTTCCACATACTGCACACTTTGCCATCGTAAGCACCTCCTTACCTTTATTCCTGATGGTCTCATTTATCCTGTCATTTCTGTCAGTGTTATTAGCACAACATGAACATAATACCAAAAATCAAACAGAAATGCAAGAACAAAATTTAATTTTTTGCTTTTTGCGTTTTTTCCTTTTTGGAAGGAACATATTTGTCCAAAAGATCAGGAACCATATCCAATACTTTTGTAATGCTATCCTGATTTTTTACATTGACAAGCTTCGTCTCACCATTGCGGATCACTAAGATCGCACTCGGTTGGATCTTTCCGCCCATACCTCCGGCACTGTTTTCTTTCTTGCCCGGCTCTGCGAAAGCACCTGCAGCCACACCAAAGCTAACGTCCACCAGTGGCAAAATGATCGTTCCATCATCAAATTTCACGGCATCACCCACAACGGTCTTTCCGGTAATAAATCCTTCCATCCCCTGAAATAAGGATCCTACATTTGCGTTAAAAGAATTGTCTGCCATTTACTTTTCCTCCTTCCACTTCTCCCATTCGTGTAGAAGCTTTCTGCCATCTTTATTTTTTATTATGCGCCACGCAATACAAATTAATGTAATCATGCGGATTCTTCCACGAAATGAAACATTCCCCTCTATGCGTTTCTGCTCAAAATCCGGAATGATCTGTACTCCGTTCCCATACCATGCATAAAAAAGTGCGAGCACTCCCAACAGCTCACCGGTAGAGCACGGATCTCCGGTTCCAAATATTACTTTACCGCGCATACGCCGCGGATGTATTTGTTTCCATAAATGTATCACATTCTCTTTAACGATGCAAATAAATGCTTTTCCCGCATCACTGCGCAAAATATCAACCAGATCCTGCACAGAATGTACTTTTTTCTTAATCTTTCGCACAATCTTTATTACATTTTGAAGCCAAAGAAACAACTGTCGGATCCCCCGCGGCTTTTTCTCTCTTTCATCAGCCTGCCTAAAAGCCGATCGCTCTTCTCTTTGATCAGTCGTCTGCTTAGAAGCAATCTGCTCTTCTGTCTTGTCAGACTGCTTCTTAGGAACATTCTGCTCTTCTGTCTTGTCAGACTGCTTCTTAGGAACATTCTGCTCTCCTGTCTTGTCAGACTGCTTCTTAGGAACATTCTGCTCTTCTGTCTTATCAGCCGCCTGCTTAGGTGCTATCCGCTTCTCTTGTTCAGGTGCTGTCGGACTCTTCTCCAAGTTCACAGAGGGCGCTTTCTTCTCCTGTTTCGATGATCCCTGTGTTTTTTGAACTGTTTCGGCTGCCTTCTCAGCTTTTCGCTTCTGTGCTTTTGGGGCAGAAGACTTTTTAGAACGGCGTTTTTTATGTGCGCCGTCACTGCGCAGGATCGGCACGCCAAAAACACGGACTTTCCACTGCAGATCCTTTTCAGTGATCAGGATGGGCACACGAAGCACAACACCTAACCATCGAATACTGATCTGTGCTTTTTTATCATCGAACGAGATCTTTCCGCAGTAACGCACTGCCGCAAACAATATCGCCAGTGCCACGATAACAAGTACCGCCAAAAGGATCCCTATCACTTTTGCTATGGTAACCAAAACCAATAATATGATCTTTTCCATCGCCCGGTCTGTCACCTCCCCGTAAAATAAGCACGGATCGCATCGGAATCAACGCTCCCTCGATCACGATAGACATCCGTGATCATTTGCTGCAACAGCTCCACAGCACTGTCATAAGAGGCCGCCAACCCCACTACTTGTACACCGCATTCCTTTTCATAGCGGAACCATAACGTTCTCGACGCATAGATTTCCAGGCTGTTCGCAGGATTACGCCCCAGCACTACACAAAAGCATCCACGCAGCCCCTTTTTCTCGACCCGTTTCCGGTATCGAGCCGGATGTCTGGCCACCTTATCATCGGTATACAACTTCTCATCCCACCAGATCATAACACCTCCGCCTTTCCGCACTGCTACTTATCATACTTCCTCCAACTTTACATACCTATAGTCGCTATCGAACCACATATTGCTTATTATATCAGAATACTTGCGCATGATTTCTGCGCATAATGGAGTTTCGAAGAAACTCCTAAGATGAGCACATTGTGCTCATTATGTCAGCAATAAATGAAATATTTTGCAGCCGAGAGACGAAATTGTTCTGCCATCAGAGAACTAAGTTGATTGCCGCAGAACGCAATGTTTTTGCGCGATTTCTTATTTTGTAACGTCTCTGATGCATACATGCCTGAAGGAGTGTCTGAGATGTCCCGGTTTAGCAAGGTATCATCCATTTTTGGACGGGACGCTTTCGCTACGATGCGCTACGTTACGTTACTTAATGTCTCTGAAATACGAGACATAAGTAACGACGAGCGCAAAGTCCCTTTCAAAAATGATGAATACCTTGCTTCCGGGACTTCGAGTTCTCCGAAGGGCATGTAAATCATCCATCAGAGACAACAAAATTTAGAAATCACTGTAAAAACAAAATGCGGCAAGGCAATTACTACAGTTCTCTGATGGCAGAAGCCATTCTTTGGTGGCTGCAAAATGCCATCTAGTCATTGACATAATAAGCAATATGTGAGCCTAAAGCAATAGTGGGTATGCAAAGTTGGGTGTGATTACCGGATCATTTCGAGTATCAGTTGTTTGGATGCATACTTTTCTGCTTCATCGTCACATTGGTTCAGTGCGTTCATCATGTAGTCTGCGATCTCCTGTGCACTCTTGAAAAAGGTTGGTAATTTTTCCACAGTGGCGGCCATGATGGCACGGCGAAACATACGGCTGCGTCCTTGAAATAACTCTTTCAGCTCACTAAGCAGTTTTTCTGTTTCCTGCTCTGCGATCTCTGCCGTAACGACCCCTGCTGATTCCTGACTCTCCAATGGTGCAAAGACACTGCTCGAATTAAGCTGTGACAAATGATGCAGTTTGATAAAAGCATCACTAAGCCCTGCTTCCTCAATTTCCTCTGCTCGTCCTTCCAATAGTTCATCCAGTGCCGCTTCCGCTACATTAACAGACTGATATAACTTTTCCTGTTGGCCTTCAACCGCAGGAAGCTTCTCGGCAAGCCAATTTAAGCGATCCTCTTCTGTCAAAAGATCCTCCCTCTGCCAAAGATCAATCTCTTTTTCCAAAAAGAGTGCATTGATGCCTCGGATCACATCATCTACTACCGTCATTTTCTCTTCATCAACACAATAAGGTTCTGTCACCACTAACGTATACACACCATTGATAATCTGTCCAATCTGCATATACAGATCAGATAGATCATTGAGCTTTGAAGCACTGACTCGTACTTTTTCTGCATACAATTCATATAATGTGCGATCCATATGCTCGTAGTCTGCTTCCATCAATTCCTGAAGCACACCGGCAAATTCCGTAAAATACTGTTCCTGTGCAGGATGCTTATACAACATGGCACTGGTACGGAACATATACAAAAATCCCTCCAATGATTCTATCTCACTGCCCTTATAAACGGAAATGCAGTTTTTGATCAGATCAAAATAATGAGAACGGGTCATTCGCATCGGAAGCTGTCCCAGTACCACGCGTAAATTATCATTGATCGTCACATTATCATTTGAACCAAAGATAAAATTCATAACCTCCTGTGCAAATGCAGTGTCTTCCGGCAAAACTTCTTTCTCATCAAACCGATATTGAATACGGTTTAAAATATATTCATATACGACAAAGCAGTCCACATATCCGGTCAACACCTGCATACGGTCGATTACTTCCGTACGCATTGCTAAAATATGATCGACCAACTGTTTTCTCTGTGTATCATCCAATGTATCAGACATCGCCTGTCCCACTGTCTCATTCAAAGAAGTGATCATTTCCTTTGCCATCGCAATATATGGGTTGATATCTTCTGTGACCACCTCGTAAAACATGTAATATTCCATCATCAATTTGATCCTTGTATATCCATCATGAAGGATCATGCTCTGCTTCAGATACTCTGGTAACAGATCCCCAACTTCTTTATTACTATGTAATTTATTGACACACTCTCGTAACTTATTGCTCATATTTTTACCTTTCTATTCCGTGATGACCTGACATCCATATTCTGTCAGATCATCAAATTTATGACATTTTTACCACCCTGTTTCTGATCAAATTACCAAGTCTGTAACAATACCCAACTATCAAACCATTTCAAATACTTGGTTGCAAATGCCGGATCGATCGCAAGCCCGGACAACACCGGATAAAATAGGATAAATAACCCGATCGCACAGGCAACATAGACATAGATCGCCGGTTTGATCTTTGGTTTCCATTGTGCCAGCTTAAAGAAACTGTATCCCACCATAGCGGCAACGAAAGGTACGCTTGGAAAATAATGATAAATAAATACCACACGGCTTACCAAGAACCAAGGTGCATACTGTGACAGATACCCGATCAGCAAAAATCCAGCCTTGCGGTCTTTCTCTTTCCACAGCAGATACAGCATATAAAACGCTGCCGGAATGCCGGCCCACCAAACAAGTGGATTACCAAAGGCACTGATACCCTCACGCAGATTGCCAATCGTTCCGGAATAATACCAGATCGGTCTTGTCATGATCGGCCACTCATACCATTTGGAAGAATACGGATGATCCGCTTTCAAAGCAGAATGATAATCGAACATCGTTTTCTGTGCATTGATCACGCGCGTCAATAAGTTATGGTCTGTTCCATCATTAAATGGAATATAAGACAATATATAAATGATCGCCGGAACTGCCACAAAAAAGACGCAACAGAATCCAATCGTCTTCCAAAAATAACTGCTAAAATTATCAATAATATACGCATGTGAAATACCATTCGTCTGACCGCGTGGTGTCTTGCAGGCAATGACATATTCACGGTATCTGCGATACATATGTAGGAAGAACAATATACACAGACCTACCGAGGAATAAATTCCGGTCCACTTACTGGCCCAGCTAAGCCCCATTGCAACACCGCAAAGTCCAAGCGGTATGAATGTCTTTTGCAGCTTTGTGTCGTAAAAACTCTTCTGCAGATAGCAGTACATGAAGTAATACGACAACATAATAAACAGTGTAACAAACACATCGATCGTCGCTATTCTTGTCTGCACGAAATGCATAAAGTCAAACGCAAACAATAACGTTGTCACAATGCTGATCCATTCCTTGTTGAAGAAACGTTTGGCAAACAAATAAATGATCGGAACCATAAATACTCCGAATAAGGTTCCCATAAAACGCCATCCGAATGGATTCATTCCAAACATGAGTACACCGCAGGCGATGAATATTTTACCAAGTGGCGGATGCGTGTTTTCATAACAGTACAGCTTATGTATCATCTCGTATGCCGTACGTCCATGATAGATCTCATCAAAGTACGTACCGTTCATTGCACTGGCACGTCCCTCAAATTCATCCTGCTCATCAAACAAATTCTTATACTCATCTCGATTCACAGGCTCCAATTTTTTGCCATTGCTATCCAAGAACACAAGCTCTAACAGACTATCCTCGTAATTATCCTCTGTCGGAGAAATTTTGACATATCTTGCCTGAACATTCAATGTAAGACTGTTCCAGCAAAATACAGAACCTGCATCCCAATAGCTCTGCGTATTACCATTGTCATCTGTAACACCGGTCGAAAATGTTGTATAACCGGAATCCTTATTGTTACTGTATTCAATGTTATAGTGCGGATTATTTTCATACCCCAGATAATCCCATAACTGTGAAATGTTGGTAGTTTCACCGAAATCAAGAACGATCGCTCCCTCTTTCACAGCAGAATATGCTGTTTCCGGCGCCGACATATTCCCCAGACGCGCAAATGCTACCACTGCGTAGATCAATGTGATCACTGCCATTGCGATCCAGTCAACTTTCGTCATCTTGCTGAGCGTTACAGAACGGGCGATCTTGCCCTCTGATTCCTTTTTGCTTACATTGTTACGTGCATTATTCGCATGCGTATTCTTACGTCTTGCCTGTGCAGGCCGTCCGGTCGAAGTACGCGCGATCTCACCCTCTGACAAATAACCGTTAAAGCATGTCAACGCTACATATACCATGTAGCCAAATACGATCACCATACCGGCTGCAATTGCTAAGGTCACCGGTTCCTTGGCGTTGAAATTATTCAGATCATACACAAACTCAACATGTGCCATATTGAAAAATGCCATTCCTGACAACCCGGTAAATAAATAGGCAATCTCACGTTTCGGACGCATCGCAAATGCAAACAACAGCATAATGATCGCCGGATACACATAACGCTCATGCATGCGAACTGACAGCAAAAACATTCCTGTTACGATAAATGCCCCGACAAAATAGTAACGTGCCGGATTATTTTTTGCACGGAAATGAAGCCAGGTAGCTGCTGCCACGATCAAAATAATAAAAATGGTTCCCCAAGTCTGATACGTGATACCCATAAAGTGTTTCGTCTGTTCGGCCCAGTTTTGTCCAAACAATGTCCAAATATTATAAGCATTTACACTGGCAAATTTGTAAGATGCCAATGTCTCCGTATACTGTGATAACGCATCCTTAAATCCGAACGGGAGCATCAGCAGGGCAATCATCGCAATCGCTGCCAGGCCAAGCCCCAGATTCTTCCAAAAATTCTTCCAGTCAAAGCCGTCCAAAAACACCTGATCGATAATGCCATAGATCAATACCGGTGTAAAAATAAGAGACTGCGGTTTTACCAATACTGCAACTGCAAATACAAAATACGACGGGATCAACTTACGCTCTGTCACCAAATAGATCATTAATACAACGAAAAAGGTAAATACTGCATCTGTCTGTCCCCAGATCGCTCCATCGAGCAGTACCGCCGGTGCAAACAGATAGATTGCTGTTAAAATTCCCGCACCCTTCTGCGTCCAACGCTTTCCGGCAATGCGAAACAGCAGGTAAGCCGTGGCCAGATCGGCAATGATCGCCGGTGTCTTAGTAAGCATCACGCTAAGCGTAGAATTCCAAGCCACCCCAAGTACATGACGGATCGCACCGACCATATACAGAATATACATATATCCAGGTGGATAGTCTGTAAAAGAATCTGAAGAATAAAAATTACCAATCCCATCCTTAAAGACCATGTCCCCCCAAGCGATAAAACAGTTCATATCCGTTTCATTGCCAAAATATTTTGCTGCCGCAATATAGCGAACGATCAATGCGACCGCCATGATCACCATAAAAAGAATACCCGTCTCCGGAACCTCCTGTACCTGGTATTTCTTCTTCTTTCCTTTTGTTGCCACTTTAACGCGCTCACACGAATCCATTGCAACAAAGCCATAGATCGTTGCGGCCGCAGCCAAAATAGCAATAACTGTAATTGCTGTCATTTCAACCTTCCTCCTAAATAATTACATGTATTTTTTGACATGCTGATGTGTAAATAAATGATCCGCACAATATTCATAATTGCCCTCACATTTGGAGCAGTAACGAAATTCCAGATCCGGAAATTCCTCCTGAGTCCTGCCACATATTGCACAGCGATGCACAATACGCTGTCCGGCACCCGCTGCTTTCATCTTCTTCTTAAAACCTCTTCGTCTCCTCTGCTCTCCATATGACATCCGCTTGTAATCCCGCGTCAGGAAGAAGAACAGTAAGAAGTTCCCCATTGCTACGATAACCGCAAACGCCTGACTAATATGCATCCAGCCATACGCCTGTGCCTGTGCTCCATACACGGCTGTCATTCCCATCATGCGAAAACCTGCCACAAAATTGCCCACTATCAAATAGCACATATAAATCGCATCCAATAGCGCAAGCCATTTTACTTTGATCGGAAGCACAAAATACAAAAGTAACTCCGTGTCCGGCTGGATCAGTGCAAAAGCAAAGAACATCGCCCAGTAAACATACTGAAAACCGGAATCATAAATTGCAATATGAAACGGACTTAAATACAGGATCAGTGCTGCAATAATATTTAACAGATAACCACTAAAGAAATACATGTTAAACCGAAACGTTCCCCAGGCCCGTTCCAAAGATCGTCCAAACAAGAAAAACAGATTAACCTGGATCACCAAAAACAACACGCTGAGTACAAAGGACGTGCTGCCGCTAAAGCCATACGGTTCCAGCAAATACGTAAACAATCTCCAGACTTGTCCATGCGCCACCTTGCTCATATCCAGACAAAGCCAGTTATAATAAATATCAAACGGTATTATCCCAAAATTTGTCAGCATCTCTAACAAAGCACCGAGACAATATGCACCAACTACGTAACGTGTCAAGTCAGGGATCGCATACTTTCCAAATTTGCGTTCCATCTTATTTAACCATTGTATCATATACTTGTCCTTTCTATGCCTGATATTTTCAGGTATTTTCCCTGCAAAAGCCCATCTGTTCACAGGATATTTTACATGCAATTCAAAAATGTACTACAGCGTATTTTTACAGCAATCGAAAAGAACGCCATAGTACATTTCATTATAGTGTGACGCGTATTCTTTGTCAATTGGATTCCCCGTCCGCAAGCGGGTGTATCCTGCGACAAAATATGCTATTTACAACAGGCTGCATCTCTGCTACTTACAATATGCAATACCTGGCAGCAGCATGACGTCCTCTGGCTCATTCTGCTCCAAAAAATCATTCAGCGAAACGTTCATTCTCTGTAAGAAAGACTGCAGGGAATCTCCCTGCTCGGTCACATACCTGTCATCATAGGGAACTGTCGTGTCAAACTCCCGCGTCATTTCATGGGATTGTCTCTCCTGATCTTCTTCGGAACGGTCAGCATCAACGGAAGTCTCTGCGATATTTTCCTGCACGTCCGGTGTCATCTCCTCCTGTTCGTTACCCATCCGCGGCATGATCAGA
Source organism: Jutongia sp. SJQ-6 (assembly GCF_054161275.1). The sequence goes on from NZ_CP195314.1 coordinate 1,226,049, forward strand.
TTTATATTGCATCCATCTGCTTTCTTTCCCGGAATGCAAACAGTATCACCCGGCTGTAGATTATATACATCTACATAAGGATTGGCACGTAACATCACTTCCAGCGGGACATGATATCTTCGGCTCAAAGCGTACAGTGTATCTCCTTTCTTTATCATATGCATATGTCCATTACAATACTCATGATTCATGGTGTATTCACCTTATGCCTTTATTTGCTACAGTATATTCTGCTTTCCGTGAAATGGTGACTCTACTCGCAGCCGCGAATCCGGATCTCACTCCACAAAAGCAAAAAATGTTTATTGCATTCCTCTCATAATAGCATTATAATAGGAAAATGCGGCGAATTTTTGTGCCTCGCAAAGCATGCACAAACTCATAATTTATCGTTGCTGACATACCATTAGAAACTAAGAGTAATACAAGATACTAGATGGAGGGTATTTATGAAATTACACATGAATACATTGGGAATCGATATCGGTTCCACAACCGTAAAAATTGCGCTGTTAAATAAAGATGGCGAAATTATTTTTTCCGATTATCAACGGCACTATGCCAACATCCAGGAAACTCTTGCTGCTATTATTGAAAAAGCCTATGATGAATTTGGTGATCTGCCGGTTGCTCCGGTCATTACCGGATCCGGTGGACTGACGCTGTCCAAATATCTGAACGTTCCTTTCGTACAGGAGGTAGTAGCAGTTGCAACATCACTCAAAGATTACGCCCCTCACACCGATGTCGCCATCGAATTAGGCGGGGAAGACGCTAAAATCATATATTTTACCGGTGGTATCGACCAGCGTATGAACGGAATCTGCGCCGGTGGTACCGGGTCCTTTATTGACCAAATGGCTACCTTATTGAAGACGGATGCCAGCGGATTAAATGAATATGCTAAAAATTATAAAGCAATTTACCCAATCGCAGCTCGATGCGGCGTATTTGCCAAAACGGATATTCAACCTCTGATCAACGAAGGTGCAACCAAAGAAGATCTCTCAGCCTCTATTTTTCAGGCAGTGGTCAATCAGACGATCAGTGGTCTTGCCTGTGGCAAACCGATTCGCGGTAATGTTGCATTCTTAGGCGGTCCGCTTCATTTCCTGACCAAATTAAAGCAGGCATTTATCCGTACTCTCGGTCTGGAAGGCGACCAGATCATCGCTCCGGAACATTCTCATCTGTTTGCAGCCTCCGGTGCAGCAATGAACGCCAAGGAAGAAGATATGTCAAGCCTTGGCAAATTACACACCGATCTTTCCCAAGAGATCAAGATGGAATTTGAAGTAACCCGTATGGAGCCTCTTTTTAAGGATCAGGCAGAATACGATGATTTCTTACAAAAGCATTCGCAAAATGATGTAAAGAAAGGCGATTTTGCAAGTTATAAAGGCAATTTATTCTTAGGGATCGATGCCGGTTCTACTACAACAAAGGTAGCTGTGATCGGCGAAGACGGTTCCCTGCTGTACTCATTTTACAGCAACAACAACGGAAGCCCGCTGAAAACAGCGATCAAGGCGATCAAAGATATTTACAGTAAAATGCCGGCTGGAGCACAGATTGTTCGATCCTGCTCTACCGGATATGGCGAAGCACTGTTAAAGGCTGCGCTCCTTTTGGACGAGGGTGAAGTAGAAACGGTAGCACACTACAATGCTGCTGCGTTCTTTGAACCGGAAGTAGACTGTATCTTGGATATCGGTGGTCAGGATATGAAATGCATCAAGATCAAAAACCACTCCGTTGATAAAGTTCAGTTAAACGAGGCTTGTTCCTCCGGCTGTGGTTCCTTTATCGAAACCTTTGCAAAATCTCTCAATTACGAGGTCGCTGATTTTGCAAAAGTTGCGTTGTTTGCCGAGAATCCGATCGATCTTGGATCCCGCTGTACCGTATTTATGAATTCCAAAGTAAAGCAGGCTCAGAAGGAAGGTGCCAGCGTTGCAGATATTTCTGCCGGACTTGCTTATTCCGTTATTAAAAATGCTTTGTTAAAAGTGATCAAGCTGACTGATCCAAAAGATCTCGGTGAAAAAGTCGTTGTTCAAGGTGGTACTTTCTATAACGATGCGGTACTGCGAAGCTTTGAGCGCATTTCCGGCTGCAAAGCCGTACGTCCGGATATCGCCGGTATCATGGGTGCGTTTGGTGCCGCACTCATTGCCAGAGATCATTATACCGGACAGGAAAGCACGATGCTCACGATCGACCAGATCAACGAGCTTCGTTTCGAAACGTCCATGTCTCGCTGCAAGGGCTGTACCAACCACTGCCTCCTCACGATCAATCGTTTTACCGGCGGCAGACAGTTTATTTCCGGCAACCGTTGTGAACGTGGTATTGGCGGTCAGAAAAACAAGAAGAATATTCCAAACCTTTTTGAATACAAGAACAAACGACTCTTCGCTCACTATAAACCATTGGATGAAGAGCACGCCGTGCGCGGTACGGTCGGTATTCCACGTGTACTGAATATGTACGAAAATTATCCGTTTTGGTTTACCTTCTTTACCGAACTTGGCTATCGTGTGGTACTCTCTCCGGAGTCCAGCCGCAAAATCTATGAACTGGGTATTGAGTCCATTCCAAGCGAATCCGAATGTTATCCGGCAAAACTTGCGCATGGGCACGTATCTTGGCTGATCAAGCAGGGACTCGATTACATTTTCTATCCTTGCGTGCCATATGAACGCTGTGAGGTAGAGGGTGCCGGCAACCATTACAACTGCCCGATCGTCACCTCTTATGGTGAAAACATCAAAAATAATGTCGAAGAACTGCAGGATGGCAAGATCAAATATCAAAACCCATTCCTGTCGTTTGAAAGTGAAAAAATATTAACAAAACGTCTGGTAGAATACTTCACGGAAGAAAACGGCATTTCCAAAGAGGAAATCCGCCGTGCGGCTGCTGCAGGATGGAAAGAAATGCAGCATGTACGTGATGATATGTCCGCCAAAGGACGAGAAGTACTCGCTTATATGGAAGAAAACGGCTGCCATGGTATCGTGCTCGCCGGTAGACCATATCACACCGATCCGGAGATCAATCACGGTATTCCGGAACTGATCACCTCTTTCGGTGTTGCCGTATTGACTGAAGACAGTGTATCCGAACTCGGCAACGTAGATCGTCCTACAATCGTTATGGATCAGTGGATGTATCATTCCCGTCTGTACAAAGCGGCCTCTTATGTAGCAACCCGTTCCGACTTAGATCTGATCCAGCTCAACTCATTCGGCTGCGGACTGGATGCGGTAACAACCGATCAGGTCAGCGATATACTGACGCTGCAGAATAAGATCTATACAGTATTAAAGATTGACGAAGTTAATAACTTAGGTGCTGCACGTATTCGTATCCGCTCTCTGCTCGCCGCTGTGCGCGAACGCGAGCGCAAGCAGATCAAACCGGTCAAAAAAGATACTGCACACCACCGCGTAGTCTTTACAGAACAAATGCGTAAAGATTATACGATCCTTGTTCCACAGATGTCTCCGATCCATTTCGATATTCTCGAACCGGCACTGGCATCCTGCGGATACAATTTGGAAGTATTACCTAGCACCGGCGAGTGCCTGGATTACGGATTAAAGTATGTAAACAACGATGCATGTTATCCATCCCTGCTCGTTGTCGGACAGTTTATGCAGGCATTGCTTTCCGGCAAATATGATCTTAACAAAGTAGCGTTGATCATTACGCAGACCGGTGGTGGATGTCGTGCAACCAACTATATCGGATTTATCCGTCGTGCTTTGGAAAAAGCAGGCATGGAGCAGATTCCTGTCATTTCCATGAGCGCCGGCATTGAAAAGAATCCGGGATTAGACATCAACTACAAGATGGCTGACCGTGCATTACAGGCATTGATCTACGGCGATGTATTTATGCGTGTCCTCTACAAAACACGTCCTTATGAGGCAGTTCCGGGATCTGCCAATGCATTGCATGAAAAATGGTTAAAGATCGCACAAAAATCCGTTCAAAACGGAAAACACAGCGAATTTAAGAAAAATATCCGCGGCATTGTGAAAGAATTTGATGAACTTCCATTGCTGGATGTAAAGAAACCGCGTGTTGGTATTGTCGGCGAGATTTTAGTTAAATTCCTTCCACTTGCCAATAACTTCTTAGTCGAATTATTGGAGTCTGAAGGTGCCGAGGCAGTATGTCCGGATCTGATCGATTTCTTTATGTACAGTCTTTACAATGCAAACTTTAAGGCGGATTATTTAGGCAAAAAGAAATCCAGTGCTTTGATCAACAACGCTGCGATCCGTTTTATTGAACATTATCGCAAGACGATGCACGATGCCCTGACAGAGAGTAAACGCTTTGACCCACCGGTTCCAATCGCCAAACTTGCAGAATATGCTTCACCGATTGTTTCCTGTGGTAACCAGACCGGTGAGGGTTGGTTCTTAACCGGTGAGATGATCGAATTGATCCATTCCGGTGTTCCAAATATTGTTTGTACACAGCCTTTTGGCTGTCTGCCAAACCACGTTGTCGGCAAAGGTGTTATCAAAGAATTACGTCACTGCTATCCGGATTCCAATATTGTTGCTGTTGATTACGATCCGGGTGCCAGCGAAGTGAACCAGTTAAACCGAATCAAATTGATGCTCTCAACAGCCGCAAAAAACTTGAAACAATCTGAGAAAGAGTAGTTTCCTATAAAGTAACAAAAGAGGCATGTATGAATACAATTCATACATGCCTCTTTATAGTGTGATGCTACCAAGAATTGCTTTAGCAATTCTTGCAAAGCAAAGCGCCGGCTTTGCTTTTTTTATCTCGTCTATTCCTTAAAATAGTCTGCATTAAATGTCTTTTCATCGGACATTTTCTGCTCTGGCGTTTCCGGATGCCAAGGGGTCTGCCCCGGTGCTACGCCCATATTTTCATAACCTTCTGAACTCTTACCAGACTGGGTTTCTTCCTGCGGTCTGGCAAAAGCTTCCTGATCGCTGTTATATGATGAACCATTGTAACTCTGTTCATTTCCATTATATTGCGAACCGGCGTAATCCTGCTCTTCTCTGCCATACTGTGGATCTGCATAACTCTGCTCATTTCCGTTGTACTGTGAACCTGCATAATCCTGCTGATTTCCGTTATACTGTGGACCTGCATAATTCTGTCCGCTCGGCATATCGTTATTATAATTCTCTCCGACCGGCCGGAATCCTTCCCATTCCACGATCTTGCCCTGTTTGTTCAAGTTGTACACCAAATAGGCAATACCAAGACCAAGTACAAGCGTCACGCCAAGACCACCTTCTAAGCCAAAGCCTGCACCGTTGATCAAACCATGTCCCTTCACGTTGCTGCTGTTTAAGATTGCCGGCTGTAGAGAATTACCGCTGACCTGAATGCCATAAATATTCCCCTGTGCAAAATTCCACAAACTGTGGAACGCACCAACAACCCAGATATTTTCACATTTTACCAACAACAGTGCTGCGAAAATGCCAAACAGGAATAAGTTAAATACCGCAAGTGGCGTCAAGCCGGAATTGGCACCATGTAACATAGCAAAGAACAGTGCACTGAGCACTGCCGAATACACGACGGAATGTCTTCTCGACAACGATACAAACAGATAGCCGCGGCAAAGCACCTCTTCTGCCATGCCCTGTACCAAATATCCAACAAAGTAACCAAGAATCCCCAGAGGTGCCATATTGGTCACCAATCCTTCTACATGAATACTTCCTGTTAGAACACATATCAAATATGCTACGCTAAAAAATAGTGCTCCAGCCACAGCACCCTTCAAATACTGTGGAACCATTCCCTTCTTACGAAATCCTAATGTACGGATCTTTCTCTTCTCCAAAAAACGGCAATAGATAAAAACAACCGCAATCATCAGGATTTCTAATAAAAGTGTTGCAATGGTCATCCAATCCGGCAAATGGAGTGCATAGTCCTGCATTTTCTGCATATATTGCAGCGAATCCATCGATCCGTCCGCGACAGCCTGTGCCGTTTTCATAAACTCCGGATCACTCACGAAATAACCGATCATTAAAGGAATCGTACCAATGGACATTGCGATCGAACTGACCACAAAGACTACAATCGCGATCAACATCTCGAGCACGGCGATAAACCCTCTCCGTCCTCGCATCGCTTCCAGCATAAACTCTGGTTTCTTGATATCTTTCATAAACTCCTCCTAATTCTTGTTACAATACCCCTCTCAGATGATATCTTACTCTTCCAACAAGTTTTCCATGCTCTTCAGACTGATCAATATGGTCGACGTATTGTGTAATAATGCCGACATTGTTGGCTGAAGTACACCACCAACGCCGAACAAAATAAGTGCTGTATTAAATCCTACAATAACTTTATAATTTCTGTCAATACGCTTCATCAAAGCATTGCTGATTTTCTTGAGTGTAATGATCTCACGCAAGTCATCTGCTGCGATCGTAACATCTGCAATCTCTCTGGCGATTTCCGCGCCCTCACTGATCGCAATGCCTACATCAGCCGCCGACAATGCCGGAGAATCATTAATCCCATCACCAACCATGATAACCTTATGCCCTGCTTTCTTTTCCTGCTCCACAAAATTAGCCTTATCCTCCGGAAGCACTTCCGAATAATACGCATCAACACCAGCCTTTTGAGCAATATTAGCAGCAATGCGGTCACTGTCACCAGTCATCATCACAACCTTATGAATACCAAGATGTTTTAATTCACGGATCACCTCAGCTGTCTCAACTCGCAGTGGATCTTCGATACAGATCACGGCAACCAATTTACCATCCATCGCCATGTACAAATGAGAATATTGCTCCGGAAGCTGCTCAAACTGTTCCTTCTTATCCTCCGGAACGACAGCGCCCTCATCTTCAAAGACAAAATGATGACTTCCGATAATGATCTTCTTGTCATTGATCGTAGAGGAAATACCATGTGCCACAATATATTCTACTTTCGTGTGCAGTTCTTCATGAACAAGACCGCGTTTCATTGCCTCAACAACAACTGCCGTTGCCATAGAATGTGGGAAATGCTCTTCTAAACAGGCTGCAATACAAAGCAGCTCATCAGGGCTTCTATCGTCAAACGGAATCACCTCAACTACCGTAGGCTGTGCCTTAGTGAGCGTTCCTGTCTTATCAAACACGATCGTATCGGCTTCCGCAACTGCCTCTAAGAATTTACCGCCTTTCACAGTAATATCATGTGCACTGGATTCACGGATCGCCGACAGTACCGACAACGGCATTGCCAATTTCAATGCACAGGAAAAATCAACCATCAATACTGACAACGCTTTCACAGTATTACGTGTCAATGCCAACGTAAGGCCGGTACCCAAAAACGTATATGGTACCAGTCGGTCAGCTAAGTGCTCCGCTTTGCCTTCCAAGGACGACTTAAGCTTCTCGGAATCCTCGATCATCGTCATGATCTTTTCGTATTTGCTGGATCCGGTACTTTCTTTGACCAAAAGAGTAATCTCTCCTTCTTCAACAACGGTACCCGCATAAACAGGACTTTCTGCCGCCTTACGCACCGGCAGCGACTCTCCGGTAAGCGATGCCTGATTGACTAACGCTTCTCCCTCCATCACAATGCCATCAAACGGAATAACAGCTCCCATATGTACACGAATCCGGTCGCCCTCCTTAATCTGTGCAGCCGACACCTGCACTTCTGTATCATCAGTAACAAGCCATACTTTATCAATATTGAGGGACAGACTTCGTGCCAGATCTCCGACTGATTTTTTGTGCGTCCATTCCTCTAAGATCTCACCCATACTAAGTAAAAACATGACAGCGCCCGCCGTCTTATAATCACCTCGTATTAAAGACACACTGATCGCCGTTGCATCCAACACCGGTACTTCTATTTTTCTTTTAGCCAAAGTCTTAACACCCTGCACAATATATTTGACCGATCTCACAGTAGCGATCCCGGCCCGTAACGGTGCCGGCAAAAATATCTTGTTTACAAAATGTACTACCGTCTGATCAACCAATTTATCCCAATAAAAACGATTCATTTCCCGTCCTGAATTTTTGAGATACACCTCCGGCACTTCCACCTTATCATAAGAAAACTGTCCTAATGCCGTAATAATATGTTTACGGCTTCCTATATAACAGATCGTAACGTCCATAGTACGTTCCTGTACCTTGACCGCCGTTACATCTTTCATCTGCTCAAATTGATATTGCAACGTGTCTGCCTGCGCAAAACTCATTGCTTTTCCGATCAGATGTACTCGAATACGACCTCTTATCTCATGTTTAATGACAAACTTCATAATTATTCATGCCTTTCTAATCATTGAAACCGGTATTCTAATTAAAACACTGTCCGGGCATCTCTGCACAGAGCACACCCGGACAATAAACGACAAAACACCTGTAGACAGCGACCCCGTCCACAGGTGCAGCGTTAATTATTCTTCTGTTGTTTCCGCTTCTACAGTCTCTTCCTCACCAAGAACCTCTTCTGCTTCCGCACGGTCCTCATTGATCTGCTGTGCCTCTGCATAAATATCCTCGGCATTCTCCTGCACTTTCGTTGCTGTCTTTAATACACACTCCTTAGCACGAAGAACGGCTGCTGTACAATTTGTATAAAGCTTCTTTGCATCTTTGCTGGATAATACTTTGATACCTGCAGTACCAAATGCTACACCGGCTGCAAACACTCCTAATTTTTTACCATCCACTTTTTTTAAACAATCTAACATATGCTTCCTCCATTTCCGAAGCATCACAAAACCGTGCGCTTCTGCTATGATCTATTGTAGAGAATTCTCAAAAAAGTATTATACATTACGATTTTTTGAATTTCCAGCCAAAAGCGGCCTTATTGATATATTTTATCAATAAGACCGCTTTTAGACTTAAATCAAAAGAATCCATATAATAAATTCATGACAAAATGCTCCCAGAATGCTTTTGCCACGAAATGATACACCTAAACTTATGCGTTCACAAGCTGTTTACCAATCTCGATGCAGTTTTGTAATGCAGCCTCATCCGGCGCTTCCTGACAGATCACGCCTTCACCGCCAACCAGTGTTGCTCCGGCAGCGGTCATGCGGTCTTCCCAGTCGCGCATCCACTGACCATCTCCCCATCCATAAGAACCAAATAACGCGATCTTTTTGCCATTGGCAAACCTCTCAACATCCTGAACAAAAGGTTCCATCTCCATTTCCTCAAGCACCTCAGCGCCCATCGCCGGGCATCCCAATGCAAATGCACCCTCTGCTTTTAAATCTGCAATATTAGCATCGCTTACAAATACAACATCCGCCTCACCACCGGCTGCCGTAACACCCTCGCCGATTGCCTCTGCCATAGCCTGTGTGTTGCCACCTTGTGTCCAGTACACAATTGATACTTTGCTCATAATAATCCTCCATTCTTTTATGTTCCTGTTATCCTGCAATCTCGTTTTGCTGAATATCAGGCACCATATTTATACCGCGAAGTTTCTTCGCCTATATTATTTGTAACGATACAGAATCACAGTGCATTCCCGGATCATGCCCCTATCTCACGAAGCAAAAAGATAATCCTGCGAAATTGCTCTGCTTTCCGCATCAAGAGCTACCCCTACAATATCCTCCATCCCAACGCCACAATACAGCAGATCCAAAAGCCACTCTCTTGCTTTATCATATTGTGCAAACAACCGAAGCTTCTTTTGCGGTTCTGCATACACTTTCCAATACCCCTCACACAAAGAGTTCTTTCCTTCGTATATAATAAAGCCTTCCACATCCTCCGGCGGATATCCGAGCAGTACTCCCATCTCGTGCGGGAACTGCTGTTTTTTTTGCATATATCGGATATATCTGCTGCGAAACTTGGTCAATACCCGCTCCAAGTGCAGATCCCTATAGCCCAAACGATGCATCAATATCCGCACCTCCTCTTGCTGTAAAAACTGCTCCAGCCATTCTTTTTGATAGATCAGCAACGACACCGACCCATTTCTTCCGCCCAAACCGCAAAATGAAAAATTGCTTTTATCCAATATTTCACATAATCTTTTATAATGTCTACTGTCAATCTGAAACAGATTAGACACCTTCAAACCGGTAATAAGCGGTGCACACTGAAACGCCAATTGCAATTCTATCTCATCCAAATCTGCATTCTGCATGATTTCCCAGGTTTCTATTCGCATGACCGTTCCCTCCTTTTAAGTTAGTCTCTGCTAACTTATTTGTATAATAACTAACTCCTTTCCATTCGTCAATACATACTTCTGATACGTTTTCTCATTTTGTTCAGTCTCTGATGAGTACATGCCTAAAGGAGTGCCTGAGATGTCCCGGTTTAGCAAGGTAATTGCTATATTTTTTTGATGGCAGGATTCACTATCTAATAGCTGCAAAATATAATTAGACCATCGTCATAATAAGCAATATGTGGTTTGAACAGTAACTTCCGGTATGGGAAGTTACTGTAGTGAGCAGTTTCCTATAAAGTAACAAAAAAAGGCATCAACATAAGTTTCTGCCTTTTTTGTAGAATTCATACGGAATAAAAACATAAATGCACACAATATGTTTTTGTCCCCTATATAAAATGCTTTTGCAAAACAATCTATTAACTACATTACCTTAAACATATTCTTGCGGCTGATCACTCCGATTTCTTCCAGAGAATTGATCATACGATATACGGTTGCCACACCGATCTTGGAGTCTTTCTTGGATGCCTTAAAATAAATTTCTTTGCAGCAAGAACAATCCTCCTCCAGAATAATATCTAAGAGTATCATACGCTGCTTCGTAATTCTGCAGCCGGAGTCTTTCATTTTCTGAATAATCACTTCTTTTGCCATCACAGTACCCTCTTCTTTCTATAACTTATTATAGTTAGCGTTTACTAACCCACCTTCAAAAAATAATGCGAAATAATTTTTATTTCACGCTAGTTAGTATAATCTAACTTCTATTAGTTGTCAATGCTTTTTTCTTTTTTCTTGAAAAAAAATAGGAGACGTTATATAGTATATGTTGTGTGTTTCGATATGAAGTTTACAGGAAAATGGTGGTTTCACCTGCCGAAGGAGTAACACTCTCAGGTGCCGTGCAATACGGTGTAACTGTAAATGGATCGACTCTCTGGAGAATTCTGCGGTTTTGGCAGATACCGAAGGTGCAACAAGCCTATGGCTGGAATCTCTCAGGTAAAAGGACAGAAAACAAAAGAAAGGTAAAAAAAATGTGGAAAGAAATCAATAATTTTCTCGTAACTGTTGACAATTTAGTATGGGGCGTCCCTCTGATCATATTGATCATGGCAGGTGGACTTCTTCTAACAACCCGTATCAAACTACTTCAAGTTCGCAAACTTCCGTTAGCACTCAAGTGGATGATCAAAAACGAAGAAGGTGGCGAAGGTGAAATTTCTAGTTTCTCGGCACTTTGTACAGCACTAAGTGCTACGATCGGTACCGGCAATATCGTCGGTGTCGCAACAGCAGTAGGTGCCGGTGGTCCCGGTGCTTTATTTTGGATGATCGTCGCAGCCTTCCTAGGAATGGCTACAAAATTCTCCGAAGGATTACTTGCTGTAAAATATCGTGTTGTTGCGAAAGATGGACATAGCTTAGGCGGTCCTTTCTATTACATAGAGCAGGGAATGGGCAAGCGTTGGAAATGGCTCGCAAAAATATTTGCATTTTTCGGCGTATGCGTTGGATTATTCGGCATCGGTACCTTTAGTCAGGTAAATGGTATCTCCAGTGCCGTAAACAACTTCTTTGATCCAAATAATACACACCGTGTAAAATCCATTCCTTTTTTGGCAGATTATTCCTGGTCTGTTGTGATCGCTTCTTTAATCTTAACGTTCTGCGTTGCCGCCGTATTGATCGGTGGTGTAAAGCGAATCGCAAGCGTCAGTCAGGTTATCGTACCATTTATGGCAATTTTATATTTCGTCGTTGTTATTATCTTAATTCTTTGCAATATTACAGCACTACCGGCAGCAATTAAAACAATCGTTGTTGCAGCATTTACGCCGAAGGCCGTCACCGGCGGAGCCGTAGGAAGTATGTTAGTTGCTATGCAGAAAGGTGTTGCAAGAGGTATCTTTTCCAACGAAGCCGGTCTTGGTAGTGCACCGATCGCAGCAGCTGCTGCACAGACCAATGAGCCTGTTCGCCAGGGTCTTGTCAGCATGACCGGTACTTTTATTGATACAATCGTAATCTGTACATTGACCGGTCTGTCTATTGTACTTACCGGAGCCTGGAAAGTACCGGGCTTAGAGGGCGTTCAGGTAACAACTTATGCATTCCAGAAGGGACTTCCTTTCCCGAATGAATTTGCTGCTTTTGTGTTAATGCTATGTCTGGTATTCTTCGCCTTCACAACGATCCTTGGATGGGATTATTACAGTGAGCGCTGCTTAGAATACTTAAGCGGAGGTAATATGAAGCATGTGAAGATCTTCCGATATATTTATATCCTTGCGATCTTCATCGGACCATATATGACTGTAAAAGCTGTTTGGACGATTGCAGATATCTTCAATGGATTGATGGCATTGCCAAATATGATCGCATTATTCGCACTGAGCGGTGTTGTTGCTAAGGAAACAAAAGATTTCTTTGAACGACATAAACGAGGCGAGATCAAATAATGCCTACGAAATGCTAGGCAATGCAATGCAGACCTTACAAACCAAGAAAAAACCGGAAGAAGAGTAGAGTGTTTCCACTCTACTCTTCTTCCGGTTGAATATATTCACATAATATTTCTGACAGGTACGACATCTCTGTGTCCCCAAAACAGGACAGCAGCACAAAATCTAACCGATATCTCGGATTTAATGGTGCCATATCGCATTTTTGCAGGGCTTCCTCTGCCATCTGCTCAAACATCTCTTTCGCTTCCTGTTGATCGTATTCCCTATCCTGCTTTTCATTTTCCTCCAGATAACGGTGTACTGCAACCCACTGGATCATAGGCAGGATATCCGAACGCTGCACCTGACGACAGCGCTGTTTTTGACTTTTTATCTTGATCGACCACTTCTTGTCCCTCGTCTTGGCATACTCACTGGATAATCGGAATAAACACTCCTTTTGCTTGGATACCGTCAATAGCTTAGATACATAATCATCGGTCATAAAGTGAAATTCCGACGGCATATTTTTAAGCTGTTTCTGAAAAACGATGCTCCTGCCACTATCCCGCTCTTCTTGCGGAATCAAAATAGCTGCATACAGTTCGCGCAGCATCACCAGATTCTTTTCCATTTTGGAATAATACAGCAAATGATCCCGTTGTATACTTCGTAATGAATTTTGGTCAATGCCCGGATCTTTACGTCGCTTTTTATTTTTCAAATACTGCACAACACCTCTATCATAATCCGGTGTCTTGTATCCATGTTCTGCCGACCATTCCTTAAAATCCGTCTGCTCCAAAGCACGAACAAGACGTTCATGTACTTCTTTGTTGGCGTAATACACGATCTTTTCCCGGTATTCATGGAACACTTTCAGTCCCATTTTACCATAGCCCTTAAACATCGAAGCATGCTCTAACATCCATTCCAGAAAATCAGCCGGTTCTTTGTCTTTTTGCACTCTGTACATATTCCATAGCTGGCTGGTATGACTCTTTTGCTTTAATTCCGTGTCCTCGCTCGCTTCCTGTCCTGTTTGTATATAGAAGTCCGCGTCTTGTCATCAATGGCATTTGCATGTCTGACTGCGCCAAAATCAATCAATACGCCATTGCCCTCTGCATTTATGATCACGTTATCCGGGCTGACATCTTGATGAACAAGACCCCTCTGATGCAGGTCCAGCAATGCCCGGATCGGATTGTGCAATATATTCCAACAATTTTGTGGTGAAAATGGTCCATTCCGTTTCACATAATCCTTAATGCTGCCTCCACGCACATATTCCATAACCAAATATACACTGTCATTTTCTTCAAAAAAACTGCGTGTACGGACAATGCCTTCCTGTGTGCCAAACTGTGACAGCACTCTGGCTTCTTTGAGAAAATCGTCCTTGCCACGTTCGAATAACACTTTGGATTCCGGAGTATACGGGGTAACCTGATAAGATGATCTGGTTTTATCGCATTTTCGCCAAACCAGACCATTTGGGAAATATTCTTTGATCGCCACAGCGATTAAAAGCGTCAGATCCAGACCGATATATGTAATACCAAATCCACCTTCACCAAGCACACGACCAACCAAATATTTGCCATGAAATAACTTACTGCCATGTGGAATATGATGCGGGGCATCCGAAATCTTCTCTGCTGCCAGACCGCAATGTGGACAAGTTCCATCCCAACTCAATGGCTGCATACAATTCATACAATACTTTTTGTCTTCCAATGTCTGTACTACTCCCTTATGTGTATCAATGCTGATATACTGATTTTGTCTATTGTTTTCTTAATTATATGTCATAGCTGTCTATCAATTTCTTATTTTTTTATCCGTTTTTTCCCAGCCGACACAACAGCTGTTTAAGAAGTAATGCGCTAGGATAACCGCATTTTCTTTACTTTCGTAAATTTGCTGTACCTCCGGCGTCCGTTTACTTTCTTGTAGATACGTATTTTGTACGTCACGGTTTTCATCTTCCTGCTATAGGCAATGTTAATCTTGCGGTGTCCACGCTGCAAGTAATTGTTCATAAGTTTGATCTGTCGAAAACCTTTCGCAGTTTTACGGTAAAATTGCAAATAACAATTTTGTTTTTTGCGCAGAGACACCTGAATATACCGCTGACCGGCTTTGGTCTTCTTGCGGACTACTTTCACGCGCGGTGCAGGATATTTCTTCGGTGCTATCGTGGGTTTCCATGGGTGCTTTGTCGGTGCCGCCGGACGCTTTGTCGGTACAACCGTTGGTCGTTTCGTCGGAACCGCTGTTGGACGGATGTTCGGTGCCACAGATGGCGTAACACTTGGGTTAGCTGTCGGACGGATGTTCGGCGCCACAGATGGCGTAACACTTGGATTCGCTGTCGGTGTTTTCGTTGGTGAACTCGTGGGTGCCGCACTTGGTTTTGGCAACAAGGAAGCACCGTCCACCAGTCTATCGGTCGAATATCCGCTTCTCGTCAGATCGATCGTGAGATTTAACGTAGGATACGTATCGTCTCCCTGCAGCCAAGACAGATAATCCCCTTTCGCTCCATTCTGTGCTGAAACATATGCATTTAAGGCTTCAGCCAGTGAGGAAGTGTGCGCATAAGACGCTGCATTCTCACTAATGAACGCCGCAGAAGCCTCTCCTGCTCTTTGTGCACGATCGATCTGATGAACCTCCATGATCGTACCATTCCCCTCTTTTCCAAATAGGGGCAGAGCTGATACCGAAGCTTCATAACAATTTTCCCATGCGGTCGCAGCAGCATTTCCGGATAGTCCGCCACCAGTCACCGCATGATAGTCGATTTGTTCTTCACTTTTCGAATCACTGTCAAATTGCACCGTTCCATAATTTACACAGTTCGTCATGGCATGCTGCTGCAGTAAATTCCAAATAGTTGATCCTGTCTGTTCTGCCTCACAGCCTCTGCCCAATATACCGCCAATCGCCGCCTCTGCATACGTATCCTGTACTGTATAGAGCAGCGTTCCGAAGTTCGCAATATTAGAAAGCCTTAGCAGAGGATAGGCACCGTCTCCGACAACGCCACCAATATAGCTGATGGAATGCTGCCGTTCGATCAACGTTCCGGTATTAACTGTATTAGAAATGATCCAGTCACAGCTTCCGTCATTCCAGCCACCGCCCAATATACCACCTACGCTAACCGGTGCCGCATTACAGGATTGCTCTCCGGAACTGATATTTCCTGCATTACGACATCTGTTAATCGTAATTCCGTTTAATGTATACCCGATAATCCCACCTGCATATTGCTTCATACTCCCACTCGTCTCGGAACACCCATGTACGGTCCCCTCATTCACACACTCAGACATCTGCAAATACGTCAAGGCTGCATTCCAGCCGCAAATCCCCCCGGTATAACACATCCCATAAACATCTGCGGAATTGCAGCACCCCATAATTTCGCCAGCAGATATTA
This sequence comes from Jutongia sp. SJQ-6, assembly GCF_054161275.1. Next base: position 1,242,156 of record NZ_CP195314.1, read on the forward strand.
GACCGCTCACTCCACCGGCATTACTTCCATGCACAACGCCTCCCTGCACCCGGCAATCTCTAATAGAACCATAACTACTGCCTGCGATTCCACCAACATTTAGATTAATGTTCTCTCCACATATACCTTCTGCAATCACCTGATTGTTCTCAGAGGTGCATTGTTCTACAACTGCTTTTTCCGTCACACGGCTGGCAAAAGCACCAACATCCCACGCTGAGTACCCACGCTCCACATCAACTATGATGCAGTTCCTGGCACAACAGTTCACAATCGCGCCCTGTAACTCTTTCGCAAACAATGCACAATCAGTTGCCGCAATTTCTGCGCATCCTTCCAGAACCAAATTGACCACTGCACCTCTCGCATTTCCGAAAATCGCACTCGATCCTCCAAGCAAAGCCCCCGATATCCGATGATGATTTCCCCGTTTCCCTTAATTAAAGATATTGTTGGGTAAAAAAGAAAGGTCAGTCGATTTTGCCGATGAAGCGGTAGTAGATTTCTACTTCCTGTTCACGGCTTCCGTCCTCGCCCTTGACAGCTTCGTGGACGGTTATTTTTTCAATTAGAGTGTTCAGAAGTTCGGCGGTCAGCTCCACAGGGTTGACATACTGTTTCATTAGGGCAATCCACTTTTCAGCATCCGCTGCGGTCTGTACGGCGGCTTCCATCGTTTCGTGAAGCTGTCTTATTTTTGTTTCAAGCTCCTTTTGCTCGTTCTGGTACTTCTCGGACAGCATATTGAAGTTATACTCGGTTATGCGTCCGGCAGACCAGTCCTCATACATTTTAGCAAACAGCCCGTCAACCTCGGCTTTACGCTTCGCTGCCTTTTTCAGCTCCGCAGCCTGCTTTTTCTTTGCAGAGTTTCTTTCCCTGTCGCTGGCATTGAGCAGGCGTTTCAGTAGCTTGTCCTCGTCTTTCTGTGCCAGCATAGACCAGTATTGCAGTCTTGCAAGTACATAGGCATACAGTACATCATAGCGGATATAGTGCATGGAACACTGGCGTAATCCCTGTCCGTTTTTGCTGCAATGGTAGTACCCGTATGGGTTTTTGTTCTGCTTGTTTTCCCCATAGGCTAAAGACCATCCGCAGTCTGCACATTTTATCAATCCTGCGAAAATCTGTGTCGTACCGTTTCTGCGTTTCCTGCGTCTGCTTGCAATCAGCTCCTGAACTTTTTGGAACACTTCTTCGGAAATGATGGCTTCGTGGGTATTTTCCACACGATACCATTCTTCCTGCGGCTTCCGCACCTTTTTCTTGTTCTTGAATGAAATGTTGCTCTGCTTGTTGTGAACGCTGTGACCGATGTAGGTTTCCTCTTTCAAAATGCTCTTGACCTGTGCAATCGTCCACGCATAGGCTTTTTCTGCGGGCGCACCGGCGTAGATATTAGCGAAAGTCCCGTATCTTTCATAGTTCAGCCAGCCGGGGGTAGGTACTTTTTCTTCCACCAGAATCCGTGTAATGCTGGCGGCACCCCTCCCGTGTACTGCAAGTTCAAAAATCTTCTCTACAATCCAGCGTGTTTCCGGGTCGATCAGAAGATGACCTTTTTTGTCCGGGTCTTTTACATACCCCAGCGGTGCATAGGCTCCATAGTGTGCGCCATTGGCAAATCTTGTGCGCATGGCAGCCTTGACCTTTTTGCTGGTCTGTCGGGCGTGCATTTCATTCAGGATGTTTAAGAATGGGGCAAGCTCGCTTTCTCCGTTGATGGTGTCCACATTGTCATTGATGGCAATGTAGCGTACTCCCTTGCTGGGGAAATAGATTTCCGTGTACTGACCGGTCAGGATATAGTTTCTTCCCAGACGGGATAAGTCCTTTGTGACAACGCAGTTGATTTTCCCGTCCTCGATGTCATCAATCATCCTTTGGAAACTTGGACGCTCGAAATTTGTCCCGCTCCATCCGTCGTCAATGTACTCGTCTACAACAGTCAACCCATGCTCTGCGGCATACTGCCTAAGCATCATGCGCTGGGTCTGGATACTGCCGCTTTCCCCCTGTAATTCATCGTCACGGCTCAATCTCAAATATAGTGCAGTGTTATAAATCGTTGTATTGTATGGTTGTTTCACGGTTAAAAATCCTCCTTCTAAAAGAAACAACCCACGCTTATACAATACTCGCTGGTACAAGTATATCATAAGCGTGGGCTGATTGACAGTCGTTATTCCGTATTTTTTCAGGAAGCGGCGGCAGCGTGCTGGATCACATCTTCCAGTAGGCTGTCAAGCGGCTTCCCATCCTGTGCGAAATGCTCCGATACCTTGATACGGACTTTCCCCATGACAAAATACTGGGTGCCGTCTTTTTCGGTAAGCAGGGTGCCGCTGTTTTTGTTATTGCTCTCGTTTTTGTTTTTTGCCATAGGCAGTTACCTCCATAAATGAAATATGCCCGACAAGGGAATGTCAGGCAGGTGTACAGCCGCAGACTGTCTCCATGTCAACCGAACCGTGTCAACCGGCAGAAAAGACTTTGAAAACAATCCATAGGCGCTCTATGATTACTTTTTACTTTTTCTTTAATTTCTTGGTTGACATGGTTGACAAAGGGGAGAAATGCCCCAAATATCAGGCTTTTCCCCGTCAACCGGCTGTCAACCGAAGCGTCAACCAAACTGTCAACCGGTGGCTTTTCAGAATGGCAGTTCCATTTGCCGGGCTTCTTCTTCCGTGATTTCCTGAAAACCGTCCCCCTCCGGCGGAGCTTGGTTGACACGCTCCCAGCCTTTTTGAGAACCGTATTTCTTATACCGCTTCGGGCTTTTGTAGGCTACCCAGCCCTGTATGATGCCGCCCGCAATGCCGGTATTCATAATCTCGCAGATTGCCCGTGTCTCCCAGTCTGCCGGGGAATTTAAGTTCCCCAATGCTTCCTCATAAAGCTGCTTGGAGCATACCCTGTCGCCGGTGTAGTCCTCCAAATAGGCGTAGATCATGCCGGCCTGTGTGTCTTCCTGCATAAAGTCCTGCTGGTGGGCGTTCAGGTATCGGTTCATTTCCATGCTGAATGACAGCTTATACTTCCCACTGCGATAAACCGTCATGGCTTCCGCCCACATCTGTTCGATATACGCCCTCGCCGCCGCTTCATCGTCCAGTATGTGAACCTCCGCCCGTTCCGGGTACACCGTCACGGGGAGAAAGCGCCGGTTGCCGGTGCGGTCACGGGGCAAAAAGTCCTGCCGGTTGGTCGTCCCTCCAAATACACATTGCCGCAGCCGGTCTGCCGGATGTGTCTCATACGGCACTTTGTAGGTTTCTTTCTGGCGGCTTAAGAATGACTTGATTTCCTCAATACTCTTGGCGTTGGCTGTGGCAATCATCTCCGACATCTCGATAATCCAATGCCCTTGCAGCTTGCGGTACACATTTTCATCGTCCAGCTTTTTCAAATCGTCTGAAAACCATTCGTCCCTGCCTGCCAGCAGCCGGAAAAAGGTAGATTTCCCGGCTCCCTGACCACCAACCAGACAGAGCATGACCTCAAACTTGCTCCCCGGTCTGAATACCCGCCGGATGGCTCCCATCAGGAACAGTTTCAAGGCTTCATAGGTGTATTCGTCCGTATCGGCTCCCAGAAAGTGATGCAGGGCGTAACGGATGCGCTCTGTGCCGTCCCATTGCAGGCTGTCCAGGTAATCCCTGACCGGATGGTAGCGGTTTTCATTGGCAACAATCTTGATGGCGCTCTGCACCTTTTTCTCGCTGGTAAGCCCGTAATTTTCTTCCAGATACAAAAGCAGGTAGTTCATGTCCATGTCGGTCAGCGTGGTACTGGTGCGCTCCCAGCCCAGCGGCTTCACAATGTCAATCTGCTCCGTCAAAAGGTTCAGGCGCAGCGCCCCGCGAAACAGAGGGTCACGCTGGAACACCGTCAGGCAGTTTCGGATGCTGTTCTTCACGCCGCCTTTCTGCGTCCCCTCTAATGTTTCCCGGATTTCTGCTGGTGTTTGCGCCGGTTCCATTGTGTCCATCGTCCTTTTGACCGCTTCCTGCGTTTCCGGCGGCAAGCTCTGAAATTCGCTGTTCAAGCCGCAGCACCTCCTTTCCCTGTGCGGCGATCAATGCCGCTTTTTCTTCTATTTCTCCGTATAACAAAATATCCAAAAGGTATTCTGTGTAGCTTATCCTCTGCAACGCTTCCACAAAAAGAGGATGCCAGATGGCATCCTGCGGCTGTGGGGCGTATGCTGTTTTCCAATGCTCCAGCAGGCGCAGATAATCGCATAGCACCCGGAAACAATACCGTTCCGTTTCCTGAAATCTCTGCTCCGCTGATTTTTGTCGGGGCTGTGACCTGTTGTGACGCTTCCTATCTGGCGGCGCATTGCCGGATTTCTCATAGGAAACGCCGAAGTCCTCCGCAAGCCTGACCGCAGCTTCCCGTTTCCCCAATCCATGCAGCAAAGCGGCAAAGTCGATCACATCCCCGGAAGCCCCGCAGCCGAAGCAGTAAAAGCGGCTGTCCACTTTCATGCTGGGCGTGCGGTCATTGTGGAATGGACAGCAGACCATGCCGTTTCTTCCCACCCGGATTCCATAGAATGAAGCAGCCTGCCGGGTGGTAACAGACTGTTTCACCGCTTCAAATACATTCAAATACTCCCTCCATAAAAATACCGGTAGCGGTAAAGCTGCCGGTTATATCATAGCTCCATCTCATGGTTCTTTCTCTGTACTTCCTGTGGCTGCTCCCTCCGGCGCAGTGCGGTATCTACGGCGTTCTGCACCTGCCGCAGCCGTATGACTTCCTCCAGGAGCGGCTTGTGCTGCGGAGACAGTTCGGCATACTCTGTTTTTAACTGTGCATATTCCTGTTTCCATGCTTTCAGGGCAATGGGTTTTCCGTCCAGTTTTTCTTTCAAAATACGGCGGGCGGCATAAAACAGCCGTAACTCCGCATCGTGGGATGTTTCAAATTTCTCCCTCTGTTTCTTAAACTTGATATTGTTCAATTCCGTATGAACAGGTTTTAGCCGCTGGTAATTCTCGCCATCCCGTATCAATTCCTGCAATTCCTTTATCCGGGCAGATTTCTTTTTCATGGAGCCGCTTAATGCTTCAAATTCTTCACTGACAGAGGAAAGACGCTCCTGCAAATCCTCTAATGTGAGCAGCTTGTTTTCCGTCAGATAATTGACGGCTTCGGCAAACTGCTTTAAGTTTCCGGTTCTGGCTTTATTGCTCCATGCTCCTGCGTTGCGCTGGTTGTAATAAGTAATTAACAGGTCGGCAAGGCTCGGTGTCTGGGGTTTGGAAAGTTCTTCTTTTACCTCTGCCATCCAGACAAACAGGGCTTTGATCTTCTTCCTCACATCCTGCATGAGCCGGTTGGTGGCTTTAATCCAGCGGTTCAGTTCCCCTTTCTCGGTGCGGATGCCCTTTGCTTCCATCTGCCGGACATTAGCTCCCTCGTGGACAGTAGGTATCAGGTCAAGCCCCTGCCGCACATAGGAACGGTGGTCGATACGCACATCCAGCCCTTTTTCCTCAAATTTTGTATTAACGGCAGCCGCCCACTGCTCCCGCCAGTGTTCCAGCGTTTCCGGCTCATGCCAGTCTGTTGTATGGACAGCGTTAAACATATAATCGCCGTTTTTATCCCGGATTCGGTTTCCATCTTCATCAAGAAGATATTCCCGCCGCTGTTTTTGTCCCCATGTGCCATCCGGGTTCAAAGGGCGCATTGTTGTCATCACATGGAAGTGCGGGTTTGGGATACCGCCGTCCTCTTTCTCCGGGCTGTGAAAAGCGAGGTCAGCAATCATGCCTTTTGCCACAAACTGCTCCTGCACGAACTTCCTCGCCAGCTCCATGTTTTCTTCCAGCGTCAATTCATTCTGCATGGCAATATCAAATGAATAGGCAAGCTGTGCTTTTGGATGTTTCTCGCAGCTCTCCACAGCATTCCAGAGGGTCGCCCGGTCAAGATATATTTCCGGCGCATGGGGCGGTAGCATGATTTCCGAAGCGATCACGCCGCCCTTTTTGGTGTAGTCGCTGACTTCTCCATAGTAGCTGCTGTAAAGGCGCTCCCCGGCTCGGTAGGCTGCGCTGGCAATGGCGCTCTGACCGGCGCTGCGCTTTATCTGTGCGATTGAAAAATGATAAAGTGCTATCCTTAGTCACCGCCTTTCTCCTGCCCGGAAATACGGGCGTGGTTCTCTGTGGCAGACCGTATGAAATGCTCCGCCTGCGGCAGATTCAAAATGCTTTCCATGAGGGAATAAAATTCCGCTTCGGATAGCTCCTTTGTCTGTGGTGCAATGCTCTCAATAGCTGCCCCACGGGTAATCAGCCGGTGCGTCCTCTGTTTCCGGGAACCGCTTTCCAGATACGCCTGCCGGTTTTTCAAACGCTGCATTTTCCGTTTTTCCTGTTCCAGCAGGACAGTGGTTTTTTCATATTCCTGCTTCAACTGTTCCAAAGATTTTTCCATGTTCTCACATCCTTTGCTGATAAGATAAAGAAAGACCATCCGCAGACAGTCCGTGTGTCAGTGCTTCTATAAAACCCGATGAAAAGGGAAAACCGCAGAGCGGATTTCTCTTTGCGGCGGGTACACAGGGGATAGCCGCTTTAGCGGCGCAAGGGGGTGTAGCCACCTTGTCGGAGCGAAGCGAACGCAGACCTCGGATTGCTGATTTTATCAGCGGCAGAGGTAAGCTCCGCAGGACGCACGATACATGGTCTTTAGACTATGTATAGAAGTGCGCCCTTAGTTCCTAAGGGATTTTGCCGTTTCCGGCAGTCTTGTCCTTTTTCTTGGAACGCTTGGAAAGATACTTCGGGCAGTCAACCACAACCGCCCGGAAGCTCTGTTTACATTCGTGCTGGCATTTCCGGCACAGTTCGTTGTAAGTGATACGGCTGCGGTCATTTAAGAAGAAAGACCATTCCAACCGCCGCTTGTTACTCATTCTTGCCATAACCGGCTCCTTTCTCCGTTTCTATCTGATGTACGCAGATAGGCTGTTTTGATGTAGCGTCTCGGTATCATTTTTAAGTTTTTTTCCCTCTGTATGCCCCTTTGGAAAGTGCGGCAGTATTGCAAGTCAGGGAATGATACCTCACGCTTATTTGTCGCTTCCCGGTACGGTTTCGGAGCCTTTTGCCATCCATTCAAAGAAAGCAATTTTGCTGACCTTGATAAGTCTGCCCCTGCGGAACGCTGGAAAGCCGGGTGTGTGTACCAGCTCATAGGCGCTCGCTCTTGAAATTCCCATAATCCGCTGAATGTCCGCCACATCCAGAACCAGCGGTAAATCCTCGTAGCTGTTCAATCTCTTTTTATCGTTCATTCTGTTCCTCCCATAAATCAAATAGGTTAAAATGCTTCCTGTTGCCGTTCTCCCCAAAAGCCGTTTTCCTGCCCCATTCCTGCGGTGTTTCCCTGCATTGGTGCGCCGAATGCGTCACTTCTCCTGCCGGTCATATCCCTTTTGGACGGTCATTCACTTGTCAAGGTACTGTGCGGTACGAAATTACCAACTGCAATCATCATAGCGGACTATCCTTGACAAAACAATGCTTCTGCGATACCATGAGTGTAACGGATATAACTAAATTATATAATTACCATAGACAAAGGCAGGGGATAGGGATGGAGAATCAGTTTATACGGCATGAGCCATGTTTTGAGAGGATTTTGTTTGTCCTGACGCTGGACAGGAAGAAAATGAAAGAGCGGATTTTGATTGGGGAAGAACAGCAGATCCGCTTCCGGCTGAACGGGAGCCAAAACGCAGAGGTGCTTTGTGATATGACACGCCCGCTGGGAACTTTTTTGATAAACTTTGAGCGTGACACGGACAGAGACTGGAACTTATACGGGCTTTCTCCGCTGCGGCAAGCCCTCCACTCCAACCGATGGAAACAGCCGGAGCTGGAACAGGCGGCAAGCGAATTTCTCTGGGGAAAATATCTTAGCAATGACCCTCTGAAAATGTATGTGGCGTTCCGTATCTGGAACAGCTATCTGCTTGCCAGAGAACCCCGTGACCGTAACACTGCCTGTGACCGCTTCATGGATAAAATGAGCAGACTGACCGGGGTATTCCAAAACGAATCCATGAGCTTTGACAGGGAGACAGGAAAACCGAAACATTTTCAAGCTGGCAGCCTTTATTTCAAAGGCGCACCATCAGAAGATACCCGACTTGACCTCTGGTTTCCGGACAACCGGCGCACAGAAGAATGTGTGTCTGCCTATGCGTCCCTCTACCCGTTGATTACCTATTATCTGAACCGGCTGAATGACTGGGGGCTTTGCTTCCGGCAGTGCAAGGTCTGTGGGAAATATTTTCTGGCAAAGAGCCAGCGGTATGAACTGTGCAGCGACAAGTGCCGAAAAGCACAGGCGCTTCAAAACAAGCGGGAATTTGACGAAAGGGCAAGAGAAAATAACTATGACCTGCTTTATAAAAATGAATGCCAGAACTGGCGCAACAAAATAAACCGGGTAAAAAATACCGCAGGCTTTCCGGCTGACCGTCTGGAAAAAATACAGGCTGCCTTTTCCGACTTTAAGAAAGAAGCCTTGCAGAGAAAAAAGGCTGTAAAAACAGGAACAGCCAGCCCGAAAGAATTTACGGACTGGCTGTATCAGCAGAGTAATGTAATTGTGGAGCTGACGGATTATTAAAACTTAGCCTATCGTTCTAATGCGCTCTATAATTGAGTGCTGTTGCAAAGATTTCTTTTGATATACTGATACTACATGATAGACCATCACAACCGCAGCAAAGTATAAAAGCACAAAAAGAACTGGGAAGTGATATTCAAAGTATGAAAGTCCGGGAATTTTTGATATTTGGGTACAAAGCAGCAATCCGATTGGTATGCCTAAAATGCAGCTTCCTATAAAACTTCCAACCAGATAGATGAAACTTTCCGACTGCTGTACTTTTCGCAACTGCAATTTTGTCATACCTGTAGCTTCCAGTAGTGCATAGTCGTGTCTTCTGGCAATGGCATTTGTAATGCTGGTATTCAGCATATTTATAAATGAAAACAGACTAATAAGCACCACCAAAACTGTAATGATGACTTTCGCATTATGGAAGTAATCTTCCAATGCCATAACATCATCAGCCAAAACAGACACATCAACTCTGTCGTCATCTATAAAAATTTCTTTGATTATCTCTGTTGCTACGTCTTTTCCGTTATCATCCAAACAAATATACCATGCAAGCGTACAATTCATTTCTGACAGTGATTTCATATTTTCACCACTTGTATAAATAACAAGCCCAGTATCGCTGTTTTCTACAAATCCGCTTACAACTAACTCCACTTCTTTTTGACCATATCCTGTATCTATGATATACGGCAGATAATCTCCAACTTGAAGCTGCATATTCAGTTTCTGATAATAAGGAGACTGTCTATTGATAGCAACAGGAATTGCTCCATTCTGTAATTCATGACTTGGTTGCATACCCTCAACAATTTCATTTTTAAATGTTTCTGGATTTACAGCATTTTCAATGGACAGTTCAAATTTTTCCCCCTCTGAATTTGTCAGAATGCCGTCCAGCATATACAATTCATAAACATCTTTTACACCTGAAATGTTATACAATTTTTGCTTTTTTTCTTCTGTAAATGGTGTAGATTTCATTAAATCATAGGTGGATTCTTCATCAGCCGTTGAATTTAGTAGTACAAATACATCACTATTTCCCTGGTAAGGTTGTGACGCAAGTCTTTCGGGATTTATCGCATTCAATATTGAAAAAACACCGAACATTAAAATCCCACTCATAATGAGAGATAAAAATGTATAGGCAGCTTTCTTTCTATTGGCTCTACAATACATCCACCCGATTCTTATAGGCGTAAGTTTACGCTTTGCCCCAACACTTCTAAAATAGTTTGTTGCCTGTGTATGTTGTGCTTCTATTGGTGATGTAGATGCAGCCATTTTCGCTGGTGCTTGAAAAGCCAAAGCTGTGATAATCCAAATAAATATGCCGGAGATTACCGCACATACAATGCTTGGTATCCAGTAAAAATGAAGTGGTAAAACTATGTTTACCAGAAAACCGATGACTGTTCCCAACACAATGCAAGGTTTTGCTATTTTGTCACGTTCTTTCTTGACCACTGATTTAATTTGCTGGTATGTTGCGCCGATTGCCCGTAATTGTGCAAATTCATGTACTCGTTGCAGTACAGATACATAAAGAATATTTTTGACAGCCAGCCCTGCCGTACAAAGAAGTACAATAACAATTCCTAAAACAGTTCCTACTGCTTCAGTTGTATTATTTACATGGGCGATCTGCTGCGTACTAAGCGTTGCATTGCACAAAAGAATACCAGAAAAGCTCAACAGAAATGCCGCAATCAAGATGATAACTCTGATTAGAAATGTCCTATTCTTTTCAGAGAATACACTCTTTTCAGCAATCCTTTTCTCTATTCTCTCTGTATCATTTTCAAAAGGATAATTCATAATTCCCACCTCCTTTAACCTACAATTTTGCCATCCTCAATCCGCACAATGCGGTCTGCGAGCTGGGCAATCTCGTTATTGTGAGTAATCATTACAATGGTCTGATTAAATTCTCCGCTGGTACGTTTCAAAAGTCCTAACACATCTGCACTGGTCTTGCTGTCGAGATTTCCAGTCGGTTCGTCAGCAAGGACAATCGCCGGCTTTGTAATTAAAGCTCGTGCAATCGCTACACGCTGCTGTTGACCGCCTGAAAGATTGTTTGGCATATTTTCCAGCTTATCTTCTAAAGCCAGCATATACACAACTTCGTCCATAAATTTCTTATCTACGGTATCACCATCCAATTCCACAGGCAGGGCGATGTTTTCATATACATTCAAAATCGGAACCAGATTGTAGTTTTGGAAAATAAACCCTATGTTACGACGGCGGAAAATTGTCAATTCATCATCATTCTTTTTCGCAAGTTCTTCCCCCCGTACAATCACGCTGCCGGAAGTGGGGGTATCAAGTCCTCCCATCATGTGGAGTAACGTAGACTTGCCGCTGCCGGAAGTTCCAACTACGGCAACAAATTCTCCCTGTTCCACAGTAAAATTTACACCATCAAGGGCACGAGTGATGTTTGGTTCTGTGCCGTAATACTTCTTTAAGTCGATTGTTTGTAAAATGCTCATATTCAAATGCTCCTTTCAAGGCTTTCTACCTGTTGATGAAGTCATTGTAAACCACAAATGTTACACAAATGTCCGAGGTAGGAAAAATTTTTATCGAAAATCGAGATGAAATGTTACAACGCTCGGACATTTCAAAAAAAGTGGCTGTATCTTACCTTACAGGAAGCATAATAGAAAATTCTGAGCCTTGCCCCAGCTCTGAAACGACCTTGATATAGCCCCCTTGCCTTGTTACAATCTCACGAGCCAAATACAAACCTATTCCCACACCCTGTTGATCGTGTACTTCTTCCTCACGATAGAAGCGCCGAAAGATGGCAGCCTGATTGCTTTCTGAAATGCCCCTGCCGGTGTCGGTCACTTTGACCTCTACGTACATTTCCCACTGAACCACTGATACAGAAATCTTTCCACCTGACGGAGTGTATTTTACTGCATTGTCCAGCAGATTGAAAAGGGCTTCGCTTGTCCACTTGCTGTCATGGGAGATTATCAAATTTTCCGGGCAATCCACGGATACAGCAATTTCTTTTTTCTCTGCGGCATATACAATACTGCTCATAGCTTGTGCAAGCGTATGGAATAAGCTGCTGTCTTTCTTTTCTAATCGTATTGCTCCGGTTTCTAACCGGGATGTTTTAACCAGTGCTTGGAACAGAAAATCCAGTTTATCAGTCTGACTGCGTATGCCTTGCAAAAAGTCCATCCGTTCTTCTTCTGAAACAGGCTTTGTTAAAAGTGTGTCCGTTACCATTTGCAAATTGCTGACAGGCGTTTTGACTTGATGCGAAATATCAGAAATCAGCATTTGAAGCTCCTGTCGTTCCATGTCTACCTTGTGCCGATTTTCCTGCATAATCTCATACAACCGGATTAAGCGGTGGTTGATACGGGCAAAAAGAGTTTCACTATCATTTGACTTTTGTAATTCCTCGTTTCCATCAATCATGTTGTCCAGCGTCCGGCACAAATTAGAAGTAAAATGAGAAAGGCGTTTTCCAAAAGACAGCACCAATAGCCAAATCCAGAAAAATGCACAGAGTGTCAATGTTCCACCTGCTATGAAAATTCGTATATCCTGCATTATACCGCCGAGAATACCGGTAATTACCAGCATAGAGAAAACCATGCCAGCACTAATCAGTCTACAAATTTTCTTAGCAGAAAGGTTATTCAGTTTCATTTCTTTTCGCCTCCTGTCCATTGATACCCCATACCGTAAACCGTTTTGATATATGTGTCGCCATCCGCTTCAATCTTACTGCGAATGCGGCTGATAGAAGTAGTAAGGGTATGTTCATCTACATATTTTTCATCAATGTCCCACAGCCTTTCCAAAAGTTGTTGGCGGGTAAGTACCTGCTTCGGATTTTTAAGAAATAGGTTCAGCATTTTATATTCCATCGCAGAAAGCGCTAATGGTTTCCCGTTCAAACTTGCAAATTGTTCCGAAAAATCCAGAAACAGGCTACCATCCTCGTAAATATCCTTAGCTGGTTTGTGATGTTCCAACATAGCGAACATGGCTTTGATCTTTCGCTGCAAAGCACTAATCGAAAAAGGTTTCGTGATATAATCCACTGCACCAGCTTCATATCCTCGTATCTGATCGCTTTCCTGATCGTTGGCAGTTAGAAATATAACTACTGTATCAGGATGCTCTGGCTTGATAAGACGGCATAGGTCATAACCATTTCCGTCTGGTAAATTTATATCCAGCAATACCAAATCAAAAATGTTTGTTTTTAATGATTCAGCGGCTGTCCTTGCATTCAGAACAGAAGTTATTGTGTAACCGTCCAATTCCAAATTATAAGTAAGCGTTTTATTCAAAAGATTATCGTCTTCGACAATTAAAATCTGCTTCATATTGTCACTTCCTTTTCTTTTTGCAGATAGTATAACAGGCAAATGTCCGAGAATTGTTACAAGGACAAATATATTTATTATTTTACAGCTTTTTTCTGTGTACTGCAATTTTATATAAAGAAAGGACAGCAGTGTCAAATTGCTGTCCTTACGGCTTATTATAGCTGGTAGTGTATAAGCGTGGGTTCATCATATTTGGTGTGGTATCTTTAACTATGGGAAACTCCTGATACACACCATGAAAATCGTGACCGTGTAACCATAGAAAATCTTCCGACATACCAAGTGCTGCATACGAAGCGCTGCGATCGGAATTGTCCGGCTGATACGCAGTTCCATCCGATGCAACGGTGCATTTTAACGCATCACCATCATAAACAGCAATACGTTTCAAAGATTTATCATATCGAAAGTTGTAGTCACTGAGCGCAATGTCTGCTGTCTGCACAAAAGTCAACCCAAATCCGGTCACTTTTTGCATAATCTTCATATAAGCACGAAGATCGTCCGCATTGGATATCGTGACAACCGATGTATCTTTTCCAATGGTTGACATATTTTGATAATAATCACACGCAGATACTCCTTGTGTGACGTCCGGTGTCTGTGTAGGGATTCCCGTTGCACTTTCCGACAGTTGTGCTGATGTCTCTATAGTATCTTCTGATGTCTGTGCAGAGGCATATTGCACACCGTGAATATTAATCCTCTCTATATATGGTTCCAATCCGACCAAAACAGCAACAGCCATGATCGCTGCGATTGCTTTCTTATAGTACCTCATTCCTTACCTCCTGCCACTATATATTCGCTATAACAGTGTAGCAAACAAAGAATTTATTGTCATATATGTTAATCCTCTACTGCAAAATGTTCATTCTCACAGTCTGTTTTATTTTAGCACAATCAAGAGGTATTCACAATGAAATAAAATACTCAAACCTGCCATACCTCAAATTCTCCACAACCACATATTGCTTATTATATCAGCAATAAATAAAACATTTTGCAGCCACCAAACAGCACAAAAAGGCGCCATACCTTACGGTATGACGCCCCTGGTCACGAAAGCCTTTGCAATTCCATCTATTTGTTAGGGACAAACTTTCTAACCTCACATTATCCTTCAATGGCAATGTGTTTCGTCTGCTCTACTGCTTTGGCTTCTTTCTTCGGCACGGACAGTTTCAAGATACCATCCTCATATTTCGCATGAACATCTTCCTCCGTGATCGCATCACCAACATAAAAGCTGCGGCTCATTGAACCGGCATAACGCTCCTTGCGGATATATTTGCCTTTCTTATCTTTTTGCTCTTTGTCTAGGCCCTTGGATGCCTGTATCGTCAAATATCCGTTATCCAACTGTGCTGTGACTTCATCTTTCTTAAAGCCAGGCAGGTCGATATCCAATTCATAACCATCTTCGGTCTCACGGACATCTGTTTTCATCTCGTTCTTTGCATGCTTGCCATACAAAGCCTTGTCAATATCCGGGAATGAAAAATCCATCCAATCATCAAATAAGTTTTCTCCAAAAATACTAGGCATTAACATAAGTCATTCCTCCTTCAACTTTTTAATGCTCACACATGTAAAAGTTACATTTTTGGAACTTGGGATTTGAATCTTACTTCTTTTTCTTTCCTCTTCCTTCGTTCTGATTATGTTATACCACTATTATTAGCACTCGTCAAGAGTGAGTGCTAATATTTTTTGTGAATTTTCTGTGAACTCTTTTGCTTCTCTGCCTGTGCTCGTAATTCTTTAGCCGCTAATGCCGGATCTGGCGCTTTCATGATCGCCGACACTACGCAGATCCCTGCGATTGGAATGCCGTCCAATATATCCAGGTTATCCTTATTCAGGCCGCCGATCGCATTGACCGGGATAGGCACTGCCTCACAGATGTCCCGCAGTGTATCTGTCGAAGTCAACACGGTTTTTACTTTAGTTGTTGTTGGGTAAATCGCTCCCACGCCTAAGTAATCGGCTCCCTGCTCATAGACATCCTGAGCCCAAGGAACTGTCTTTGCCGTCGCACCAACGATCTTATGATCGCCCATCAAACGTCTGGCTGCCGCAACCGGCAAGTCACTGGCACCAACATGTACACCCTCTGCATCAACCGCAAGTGCTACATCCACACGATCGTCAATCAATAACGGCACATTGAACTTCTGCGTGAGCGCATGCACCTTGATAGCAAGCTCCATATATTCTCTGGTCGTCTTTTCTTTTTCACGAAGCTGCAGCATCGTTGCTCCTCCGATCAATGCCTGCTCGACCCGGTACAAAAACTCCTCTTCCGTAAATCCGGTACTGTCCGTAATAAAATATAAACTCGGATCAAAATTTCTCATTATCCTCCACCTTTCCATCTTTTAATAGGGACACTTCTGACAAGGTTTCCCCTTATTTACATAGCAACTAACCGATATAAAGATAATCGTTCAAGACCGGCTGCAATCCCTCTTCCGCGATATCCTGATACATCTTATCCAGACTGCGGCTGTCGTTGATCTCAAACTGCTCATCGCCCTGTGGTTCTTCATTTTCTTTGCCATTGTACTTACTGTCGTGATCCCCGATTCCGGTAGAAACACCTGCTGATACTTTCGTTGCCGCTATTTTTACAATGCCATCACGAAAAGAGGCGCTCTCACGTGAGGATACCGTAATGCCCACAAATGGCAGAAAAATGCGATAGGCACAGATGATCTGACAAAGCTGCTTTTCGTGAACATCCAACGGATTGATCTTGTCATTGTTAATGATCGGTCTTAGTCTCGGACAGGAAAGAGACATTTCCGCATGCGGATACTTTCTCTGTAAATAATATACATGAAGTGCGCTGGCAAGTGCGTCTTTGCGAAAATCGGACAAACCAAGCAACGCCGAAAATGCCACACCTCTCATTCCTCCCCGCAGTGCTCGCTCCTGTGCATCAAAGCGATAAGGCCACACGCGTTTGTGTCCCATCAAATGCAGCGTTTCGTACTTGTCCGTGTCATAGGTTTCCTGAAATACCGTTACATAGTCTGCGCCACACTCATGCAGATAACGATATTCATCGGTATTGACCGGATAGATTTCAAGTCCAACCATCCGAAAATATTTTCTCGCTAATTTACAGGCTTCTCCAATATATTCTACCGAACTTTGCCCTCTGCTCTCGCCGGTCAGGATCAAAATTTCTTCCATGCCGGAATCCGCAATAACTTTCATTTCCTTTTCGATCTGCTCCATCGTCAGCTTCATGCGGTTGATGTGATTATAGCAATTAAAGCCACAATACACGCAGTAATTTTCACAATAATTGGCAATATACAACGGTGTAAAAAGATACACCGTGTTACCGAAATGTTTACTCGTTTCCCTTCGTGCGCGCTCCGCCATCTGCTCCAAAAAAGGCTCTGCTGCCGGGGAAATCAACGCCTTAAAATCCTCGATCGTACATGTCTCATGCTCTAATGCCGCCCGCACATCTTTTGCCGTATAACGATCTGCCTCATACTGTTTCATCTGAGTCATCACCTTACTGCAGACATCTGACTCAATGATCTCCATTCCCGGTAAATATTCCATATGATCTTTTCTGGAAGAAGGATCTGTCTCAAGACGGTGCTTTACCGCAAGAGCCTCCGGGGAAAGATACTCCGAATCTACTAAAAATTGATTTTCCATTTTATATTCCTTTCCTATATAGGATTATGGTGTCAATAGTCCCTTTCTATGATAGAGCTATTCAAACTTTTTGACACCTTAATCTGTATCGCCTTAGTCGCGCAAAAATCCGGTCAATGGATCGGAAGCAGATGCACCACGCGTCAATACCCTTCCAATTCCCGCCAGATATGCTTTTCTTCCGGCCTCGATCGCTGCCTTGAACGCAGATGCCATCATTGGCAGATCTCCTGCGGTTGCAAGTGCTGTATTTGCCATGATCGCCGCTGCACCCATTTCCATTGCTTCACACGCCTGCGATGGTTTTCCAATACCGGCATCTACAATGATCGGAAGGTCAATCTCATCGATCAATATCTGAATAAACTCCTTCGTTGCCAATCCTTTGTTGGATCCAATCGGTGAAGCCAACGGCATCACGCAAGATGCACCGGCGTTCACAAGATCCCTAGCCGTATTGAGATCCGGATACATATATGGCATAACCACAAATCCTTCCTTTGCGAGAATCTCTGTTGCACGGATCGTTTCCTGATTGTCCGGCAATAAATACTTCGAGTCGCGCATGATCTCTACTTTAACAAAATCGCCACAGCCCAGTTCACGCGCCAAACGTGCAATACGAATGGCTTCCTCAGCCGTTCTGGCGCCACTGGTATTCGGCAATAGCGTTATCCCTTCCGGAATGTAATCCAAAATATTTTCCTGCTCTTTCGTATTGGCACGACGCACTGCAAGCGTAATAATCTCCGCTCCGGCATCTTTTACTGCCGCCTCGATCAACTTCATGGAATATTTTCCAGAACCTAAAATAAAACGAGAGTTGAACTCGTGTCCACCAATTACTAATTTGTCATTTTTCATGATAATCTCCATTTCTGTTGTATGTGTCATTTATTTGGCTGCTTCTTTCCGTTGTGAAACCAGCCTTTTAGTTTGCTGTCTACTGCTCCTTTGCGAGGATGCGCAGGATCGTATGTGCCTGATGTGCCGCACAGATCATCACTCTGGACGCCACTAATCCAACGCCGTCCGCAACATCACTGCATCCATCACCACACAAATAAAAATGCTCCGTCAATTTCCGCGTCCGGATCATATTAGGATCCCCAAATCCCGCCATACCGGAGCCCGCCACAAAATACTTTTGTGGAAACTGCTCCAACACGAGGTTCGTAAGCATTGCCTTCGCTTCCGGATTGTCAAACGCTTCACATACAATGTCCGCCTCCTGCAAAAGAGCAACCGCATTTTCCGTTGTAATGCGCACAGTATGTATCTCCGTATCAATATAAGGATTGATCTCCCGCAGATTCTGTACCATCGCCTCTGTCTTGGGCATTCCGATCTGCGTGATCTTGTACTGCTGACGGTGAAGATTCGTAATATCCACGCAGTCAAAATCCATCAAGATCAATTTACCAATGCCGGCACGCGCCAATGCGGTCGCTATGTTCGAGCCAAGTCCGCCCAATCCACAAACAGCAACTGTTGCAGCCGAAAATGCTTTCTGTCGTTCCTCTCCATGGCGCATCGTGAGCGCCGCCATCCATTCTTCCTTTGTGGGGATAGCAGAGCTCTGTTCCCTGTTCATCGACATTTCATCAACCACCTCCTACAAAGCTGACAACTTCTATGCTGTCTTCATCCTGCAAAACCACATCATCATATTGCGATTTAAAAACAATTTCTCCATTGCGCTCTACCGCAATTCGCTTTGGATCATACTCTGTTGTTGTCAGATATTCAGAAATTGTCTTTCCTGCAAGATCTAACAACTCACCATTTACTTTTACCATGCTTCTCCTCCTCTGTTGGTAATGGATCCTAGTGCCAAAATCCACTGACACTTTAATCCAATAATGAAAACAAGAAGTTTCCTATAAAGTAAAAAAACAGGAGACATCCGATGCCTCCTGCAAAAAATCTTCTTATCATGACTTCCTACGGCGGCATTATCCGCATCAGGTTAAAGGGTCGAAGTTTGAGCACTTCCTCTCAGCCTGCTATATTCAAGCTCCCCTGTTTTTATTATATTATGACCTTCGTATGCAAGATCAAGCACCGTCATCCTCTGACAGGCACAATGCATATCGAACGACCTCAGTTATCATTATACACAAAAAAGAAATCAACGCAACGATAAATGAGAATATCTTTCAAAAATTTACTCTTTCTATACTCGCTGTTTTATTAGAGGACGTATCCGTGATCGGAAACGTCAACGCTCCCGCCAGGAATCCAACTATCAATATAATAATAACCGCCCATTTGGGAAATGCAGCGCCCTTATCCCGAATATGATCGCCAACCAGCGGATTGATCATTATCGCTGTGATCAAATAAATAATACCACTCACAATACCTGCATTTGCAAATCCTGCAATAGCAAAGAACAGCACAAATACAGACAGAAACCAAAAAATAATATTATAGATCAATGTGGCAACCGAACTGAGCGTACTCAGATAACCTGCATTATCCACTCTCTGCTCTATGTGCGCGTTTCTTTCAGCTCGTTCTGCTTCGCTTTTGGTCTGCCAAACTGCCTTCTGCTCCGCTTGTATCCCTTTTAATGCATCCTCATACGCTGCACTTTGTGACATTCTTTGTGCATCTGTATTATTTAAATACTGCAAATACTGCTCATCCGACATTCCCCGCTGCTCTGGAGTGCGGTACATAGCCGGAATATCATATGTTGGTCTGTCGTTGATGGCGATCTGGAGCTCTGACTGCTTGGCCGCGATCTGCGCTTCGATCTCTTTCACAGACTGTTCCTCCTCCGGCTGCAAAAAGTGCGATGGAACAGGCATCTTAGCCAATTTGCCAAGCTGCGCAATAATACTCTGTGCTTCATTTCTGGCATTTACAAATGCAGCACTCGTTTGGTCTACTTGATTCGAGAGCAATACCACCTCTGACATAAAACCATCAATATTGACCATAACGCCCAGATGAGTACAGGTAGGTATCTGATCAGACACCGTAGTCCCGATGGTCTTTCCATCCATTTCGCCAAGCCCAACAGCCCCAACTGCTGCTCCAAGCGGTCCAAATAGCATGCCTCCGGCTACAGCGCCTCCTAAAGAAGCATGTTTCTTTGATTTGGTTTTGGAACTCTCCCGGGTGACAACACGGCAACCGGTCATCATGTTCATTTCCGCACCCCGAATGCTCGAAAATAAGACCGTTGTATTATTGATCTGTATTTTTCCTTCTGTCCGATTGACCCCAATTGATCCGCCAGCCAGGCTTTCCCATCTGTCATTGGTAATACGCGTAATTTCGCGAGTTCTCTTTTTAGACAGTGCATCTCTCTCATGTTCAATCTTCTTGATCCGCTTATTATAGGCATTGTCACTATTCTTGTGAATTTTAGCAATCACCTTGCTTCGATATTTTGGATCGTTCACAAACTTATATAATTCTTTTTCTTCATTCGCCATTGTACTGTCCTCCATTAAAAAATCAAACTCATTTTCTATTCTGATAGGTTTGTTCTTTTTTTAATCGTAGTTTCAACATCTGTGATCCGTGCTGCAACTTTTTTCACTTCCATTCGTCTCCACGCTTCTAAGCAAGCTAGAAATTCATCTGTTCCTTCTGCCTCTATTTTGTCAAGCACACGCAAAACAACCTGTCTGTTTACTTCTTTTAATTCGAAAATGACACGAGCATGTTTTTCTTTTACATCCAAACAAAATCTTTGGTAAAGTTCTTCCGCAAATGTTTCCTTTTCTATCTCCCATCCTTGTTCGGAAAACACCAATAAAGGAAGTCGATAATCATACCTAATCCTGAGGTAATCTTTCTCAATCATCCAATCAACACATTTGCTAATATCATTTAGTTTTAGGTTATGATAATATCCATACGCCGGGCATTCATTCAGTTTGTATTCCAATATCTTTTTATCCTTGGAACCTTTTAATAGTTTGGCAAGCATGTTTCTCCCACCGGTAAAAATCAGTTCATCTGCACCTCTTAAAATCATCCGAATATCTTCCGGTGGCAAATCCTTAATTTCTCCTGCATCAAGAACAACCGGCACTCTGCGTATTTTTTTGCTCATTTGTTATCCTCTTGTCCTTCCTCAAGTAATAATCTGACTTGTTTAATTTGGTAAACACTGTTTCCCCAATTTAAAACACATAATATGTATGCAATCTCATGTTATCTCCTTTTCACTTCCTTGGAAACTTCTTTAATGCTTTCAAGATATGCTTTTTCGACTGGCGTCAAAGTAATCTCCTGATATTTTCTGTATTCTGACTTTGCTTTCTCCAATGCCAGTTTATGACTTACAGAACCAGCTCCAGTTAAAAGTTTTCTATTTCCGGATGACAACACGCTATCCAGCTGCTTAACATAATCATCCATATACATTGGCTTATGCTCAATTGCATTAATTTCAGCCAGATCAAAATAACCAGAAACAAGATTGTTTAATACTTTGAGTTCATTTTCTTCAAGATAATTCTTTGCAATTCCTATATCCTTTAATGCTGGTAACTCTCCGGCAAATGAAGTAAGTCCCATAAATGGCTTTTCTGCATCTGCCCGCTGATATATAACCTCTGCCGCAGTATGACCATGTGCTGCATAGTGAAGTTTATTCTGAACAATTTTAAAAAATCTAACAGACTCTTCGCTATGAGGATTGTAATCTACACTCGTAGCATACAAATCAAGAACCTGACGATACAAGACCTTTTCTGAGGATCTTATATCCCTAATTCTGTCAAGTAACTCTTTCCAATAATTTCCTCCTCCATTTCCTTTCAAACGCTCGTCATCTATCGTAAATCCCTTAATCATATATTCTTTTAACCGCTTTGTTGCCCACTGCCTGAATCTTGTTGCAATCACTGATTTAATACGGTATCCAAGAGATATTATCATATCAAGATTATAATGAGGAATCTGCCTTGTCACCTCACGATTTCCTTCTTTTCGAACCTGTCGGAAATTCCGACAGGTTGAAATTTCGTCTAATTCACCCTCCTCATAAATATGCTTAATATGTTCTACTACATTTGTTCGAGAAGTTTGGAATAATTCTGACATCTGCTGTTGTGTCAGCCACACTGTATCATCTTCTATTTTAACTTCTATATTTGTCTGCCCATCATCAGTCTGATATATAAGTATTTCCCCATATTCATCGGTTCCAATTTTATCTGCCATAAGCACTTCTCCAATCCATTACTTCTTAGTTATGAACTGTGAACTCATATGTTCACTATTGCCCCAATTAAATCTTATCATCATCCAAACCTCTGTTCAACCAAAACTTTTCCCAAGATTCAAATCCGGATTAAACAAATTAATCAACAAAGTACTTAAGCAATGTCCACATCTTACACATGAGCAAACAGGCTAAAAATTCCTCTGTTTCTTCTTCAATGCTACTATTTATGCAGTATGCTTTATTTCTATCATATACTTTTCTTTTAGCTTAGAGCATCTGTTCTGTGCGATGATACCTTCATGTTGCAATCTTCCCGCCACAATTCCCGGATGAATTGCTATCGATTTGGCGAACTCCACAATTTCATCATCGGAAATATATCTTGTTGGAGCCAATCTTTTATAATCCGCAGGTGAAATCAAATAGTTCATCGCAAACTTATCTGCCTCTAGTTCCAAATTATTGTTAATATCCATCATTTCTTCAACCGTACTACTGATAAACACTGTTTTTATTTTTTGCTGAAAAACATGCTTAATTTCATGAAATAATGAAAACCAAAACTTATCTGCATTCAGTCCTCTATTATTCATCGCAAGCACTACTCTATCCTCAGATACCCACTTGACAGCACCATTCACACCTGAATTCTTCAAATGTGGTAATAAAACAAAAGCGATACCGCATTCAGCAAAGATTTCACGCATCTTTGGCAAAAATTCCTCTGGTTTCTTAACAGTCATACTTCTAAGCTCTGGCAAATACTCTTTTAATCTCTCAGCATTATAAGACTTCGTCTCAATACTTTTTGAGATATTCATAGCTGTTTGAATCCATGCTCTAGAATTAATGATGTTCTTCTCACTATTACAAGATGAACTTGATCTGAAATTCACCAAAAAATCTGGCTGTAACATAATTCTTAAGTCAGCAACCTTGAAAAATTTACATAGATTTGCCACTTTATCATTGATATTTCTTGCAATTGGCAGACCAATAACATCTACAAAATACTTATAATCAATTTCCCGTGCAAGTTCTGCCTGTGCATCAAAATCACTAACCTGCTGTATCTCAATCAACTTTTGATCATAAGTATTCTGTAAATTCTGCCAAACTTCTACACTCGTTCCAAGCATTACAGAAAGCTTCTTTGCTAAGTCATTTGAGATATTAGCCTGCCCATTGAGCAACTTACTTAACGTCTTTGCTGTTGTTCCCATCCTTGTGGCAAACTCATTCTGACTTATTTCCATATCATCGATAATATCTGCAATATAATATCCAGGGTGAAATGCCACTATATCTTTGTATTCCTTCACATTACTCATAATGGTTCGACACCTCCGTCACCTTCACAATTTTAATCATTTTACATTGAGCTAAAATGTCCCCTTCTGTAATCTCGTTCCCATCGTTATCACAAGGAATCATTGTAACTCTATATCCTGTATTACCTAATCGTATACTCCATTCGTCTTTTCTATCCCCTTTTAAATGTTCAAAATGAAATGGAATATAATTAGCAATATCCATTAAAGACTTTGCATTACATATATAGTTTTCTGCAGATTCAAGCTTCTTTTTTACTTGCTCAGGATATCTCCATCTTTTCTTATATTCAGAACAAAACTGTTTCTTTGCAGTTTCATTCTTATACAATATCCTCATCCCCAAACTTAATTATCCCCTCCTTTTTTATTTTTATTACCTTTTAGGTAATGAAATTTTATCACCATTCAATTGTAATGTAAATACCTTTCTAATATTTTATTTTGATTTTTTATTATGAATATCATCGTTTGTCACAAATCGTACCATAGACTACTATTGATCATGTGTCAAGCAGTTATTCGATATTTTTGAATAACTGAATCCTCCTGCAACTCACTGTCCTCGAATATCTTTTTATATTATAATTGATTGTATTCATACTATACTACAAGCAATATGTCATTTATCGTGGTTATTTTCCATGCGCCATGCTAATTTTCATCAAATAACCATCTATCCAAATCAGGAAATTCATCTTCTACTTCAACTACTTTAATAATATTATTGGCTGGAATTTCAAATTCAATTCTTCCATCATATTGATGTGCCGCCTCATCTTTTCTTATATCCAAATGAATCCACTCTTCCAGCATATATCGTGCGATATCTTGCTTTTCAAATCTATCTATTTTAGAAAATGGAATGGAAAATTCAACAACATAAGGTTTCCCCAGTTTTATGATTTCCCTATATTTTTTCAGATTTCCATCACGCTTTATGCTCTCCAACGCAAATTCCAAAAACTCACCGCCATATGTAGCCAAAAATTTATCATAATCTTTATAGTAATCAAAATCATATATAAAACAAATTTCATTTTTTCTGCGATTACTGCCATTGATCTCCCATCGATCACGCTCCTTCCTAACCTTACAAATTATGTCAACTATCATTTCCTGTGGAATCTCCTGTTGCTGCATATCTTCCCTCAAGGACTGTATGTACCTCTCATCAGAAAAAATCAATCCATTGCACATAACTTTGGACGGATCCGCAAGTCTTGTATTATGATATGCAATTATACTATGGTCTTCTAACAGCGTCATCAATTTGTTATGGATCTTTCCAAATTCAGAATTTATATCCCACATTTTCGATGACGCATAATCATTCAAGAATTTTGTTTCTATCAGCTCTCTTTTAATATTTTCTGGGAAGTTCGAAATACTCTCTCTCACCTTTTTGATTTCAATTGAATATGTTTCTGGTTGAAATATTTTAATTTGTGTCATAGTTTTCTCCTCATATAATCAAGTGCTTTTTATTGTAAATTCAAGTTTTCTAAACTTTTATATCTCAGTGAATAAGCCATAGCTATGTGCATTCCGATGTGTCAAGTACTAAAATAGCAGTTTTTTTGGTATACGAAATAAAACGTCAGCTTTTGTATGGATACCTCATATTCTTCGCTAAACATATTTCTGTCCCCCCTTACACTACACCACTCACGTTATCATCTTGTTTTACCGTACCACGATACACAGCTTTTTGCAATACACTGTGCACCCAAGATTGATTGCCGTTACCTCCTCATCCTTATCTGGCTATACAAAATATCCCCTTGTTTCTTGTATATTTTCAAACGTCTCCAGCTTCTTTTTCTTCTCCTGAATCATTTGCGCATCTAAGAATTTTTAAATTCAGATAAAAAATGGTCTATATTTAAAATCAACTTTCATGTCCCACTGTTTGGAAAACCTTATTTTTATATCATCCTTTATTTACTTTTTACCAAATAGCTTGTACCAAAAACTTGATTTTATTTTTGTGTTCTCCTGCTCTGTAACTTTCAATTTCGCCTCAAAACCAGATAATTTATTTTTGTATACATTAATATTCCTATCAAGTAATTGAATCCGCTCCCTTAACTGTTTATTAGTGTCAATAACTTGACCATATAGTTTCTTAACCTGATTCAATTCAGCTATCACTCTTTCTTTTTCTCTCTTTTCATCTTCATACAATTTTGTAGAAAAATACTTCCTAGATATTGGATCTACTAATAGTTCACCCCAAATATATCCACCATTTTTCCCATCCAACTTTTCTTTTATTCCAATAGTTTGCTTCTCTTCGTCCTCTGCATTGTTAAAATTTTCTCTGACATTCCATTTACTGACTGTAAATTCTAAACATGCAAGTCCTTTTTGTTTCATTTGGCTTATCTTTTTACTATCTACCGAATGAGTATCTTTTATTTCAATTGCGAGTTGACCTTCCCATTTTTCAACATAAATTGCTGGATCCGCTTTCGTGAAATTTACAAGTAAATCAACAATTCGTCTACTTCCATCTTCCATAAGTATACTTTCTTCTTGCAATATTTCATCAGGATATATCGTTAAAGCTTTACCCTTCCACCTTATTTCTAGACGCTCAATTCTAGAAATACATTCTTTAAATAATTCATGTCTATATGATTCTTCACTGCCTTCTCCTTTATGTTCGAAATCAGCATTATAATATCTAAAATAACTATTCTTTAGTATACCATTTTTTCCAGTTTGAAAAACCATCCTCACTTTATTTTCCGGTTTTCTACAAATACTATAAATGTTATTTTTATATTTTTCCCAAAGGTCCGGACGATTTTGTTTCCAATCTAATGCATCCCATATCGTAATTCTTCTATATTTTCCGTCTATTAATAAATCTGCTCTTCTTTTCAATAACATCATCTCCTTCTTGATTTTTTACTAATAAGTTCTATACTCGTCCATCATTTTCTTCAGTACAAGTGCATTCTCGTATTCCTCTTTAAATGCATTGCATTGAATTGTCCTGCAATTTCTGCAAACTGCTTATTTAAGTCTATCTACAAACCTTTTCCCATCATCATCGTAACCTGCAATCGTCTTCGTAAATGCATTTGGAAACATTTCCTATCCCACTATCTCTAATTCATTAATATTGGCTATATTATGTCCATAAAAGAAGACTCTCGGGCCCTGATCCTTCCATGTGATTTTATCTGCACAGTTTTGACCATGAAAATCTGAAATACACTTGCATCGAGTAACTACGCCCTTATCGGTAACAATATCAAATACTACTTCTACAATTACTTTGTATGCACTCTGCTTTATTGCATTTTCGAACTCAATACGTTTTTTTGAATCTATAATATATGTCATTTCAAACTTTATC
Organism: Jutongia sp. SJQ-6; assembly: GCF_054161275.1. Next base: position 1,268,772 of record NZ_CP195314.1, read on the forward strand.
TTCCCATCCTGATGAATTGCAATTCTAGAGTACTGATTCGAGCGATTTTCCCCAAATAAATAGCAACTCATGTTCTGATTACTTTCATCACTACAAAATATATTGCAATCTTGTATATGTATCAATACCGGTATGCTATTTCCTATACTTGTTCCATTAAACGTAAATTTATACCCAACATTTATCGCGCTTTCAATGCATTCCTTATCATTAATTATCTGTTCAGAATGTATGTTCAAATTAACAGGTTTATCTGCTTTTTGCTTTATACATATACTGTCCATCAGTATCATACTACTGTAATTTGCAATATAATTATTATTTTCCATTTCCTGCAATCGATCATTTTGCTTATATGCTACATATCCCAATACAATAGTGCCTACTGCGCCAAATATACTTGCTGTATAATTTAGTGCATCTCCAGCACCCCACTCGGCAGAAAAAATACCATCTGTATGCACTTTAAATAGTATATTTACCACTAAAGCCAAAATTAGTGCTATTAAAACGACTACTATACCAATCCATATTAACTGCTTTTTCTTCATTGCACATCTCGAATCCTTTCTTTATACAAATTAACACGCTGCGCCATCTTAAATTTCTTCTTTGACAACTTCCATGTACTCAACCTTGGCAAGCCAAAAAATTTAAGAGCAAAACTACTCCTTCTTCGCATTTTCTTCTAGTTCCAACATGTATTTATCGAAGTCCGACATAAATAGTCTATCCTGAATGACACGATATTTTTCAAATTCAGTCTCAGCTTTTGCCTTGGCAATCTCCGAGGTGATTTTACCTGCATCCTGAAGAATCTCTCTGTCATCTGCCATCAGGAAGAGATCTAGACGCTTTGCCCAGTCCTCCATTGTCATCGGAATATGACGTTCTGCACGATCCTCTGCTAAATCCAGATAAGCAGATACAACACGCTCCAGTGAGCGCATTTCCTGCTCACTCAGATAATTCTTTGCAACATTAACATCACTTTTTACGATTTTGCCTTCCGGTGCTGCTGCCCAAGTGGTTAATCCCATGTGTGGCTTGTCTGCATCTGCTCGCTGATAAATCAACTCTGCTGCCGTATGTCCATGAACTGCATAATGCATCTTGTTTTGAACCTTGGCAAAAAACTGCTTCGTTGTTTTTGCTGTTCGGTCATAATCAAGAGCTGTCGCATAGATGTCTGTTATCTTTTGATAAAATCTGCGCTCAGAGAGGCGGATTTCACGAATCTGCTCAAGCAAACGGTCGAAATATTCTACTGTAAGTACGGAACCACCATTTTTCAGACGCTCATCATCCAGGACCCAGCCCTTGATGGTGTAGTCCTTGACGATGCTGTTGGCCCACTTACGAAACTGCACTGCACGCTCATTATTCACTTTAAAGCCGACAGCGATGATCATTTGAAGATTATAATGTTTTGTATCACGAGTCACCTGACGTGAACCTTCAGTTTGAACTATCCGGAAATTCCGGATAGTTGCATCCTCCTCAAGCTCTGAGTCGGAATAAATCTTCTTAATATGCTCATTGATTGTTCGAACATCCACATCATATAATGTGGCCATCATCTTCTGTGTCAGCCATATATTCTCATTCTCGTAGCGCAGTTCAATACTGTCCTGCTGATCACCGACAGAGGCAACATAGGTTAAGTATTCTGCTGCACTGGAACGAATAGTTATTTCATCTTTTTTCTTTTTCAAATAGGATTCCCTCCTCTAAGATTCTAAGTCGAATAATCAACTATGTTTTTATTTTAACACTTGCTGTATGGTATTTGCAGTCCTAATTGTAAGATTGCCAATAATGCCTGCATTTGCCGTTTTTGTTCCACCAATTGCGTTTTTGATCGCAGTCCCGTCAAATCGCCTTATGCCGGTGTTCCCACTTCGATCAAATTCCCATCAAGATCATAAAAACGAATGACCTTCTGTCCCCAACTATGTGTCGTCAACGGATTAACATACTCTGTTTCCGGATATAGGCGTTCCAATTTGTCCACAAAACTTTCTATCTCTGCCTCCTCAAAATAAAGCTCACAATGATTATTTCTTGGCAGAACATCCCCCTGCAAAAAATCTTTCCAACATTCCTCTTCCTGAAGCACAAGCCCCTCGGAAAGAATCATATTTCCACCATTATCCAAAAGCATTTCTAAACCAAATAAGTCATGGTAATACTTCTTGGATTGTTCTATATCTTTAACAACAATAAGCACATTTCGTAACTTCATTTTAATCTCCATTCTGCAAACGGTCTGCGTGCAAGCTCCACGAGCAAGACTAACCATCTGCTTGCAATCTATGTAAAAGCAGATCAACGCTTTCTTTTAATCCATCACTAAATTCTGCTAAATCAGCAATATTAATAACACCACTATTAATTAATGTCACAATATCAAAAATCATATTTTCTTTACTTACTTCACACAATACTCCCAGATGTCTTTTGTCTTTTTTATTCGTTCCTCCAGTTTCCAGAATTTATCTGAAGCACTTCCCTCTCCGTCCAATAAAATCATATATTCCTTAATCAATCGTTCCATATAAGTTTCTTGCCAATTAGCAACACATGCGCTAAACAACTTCCAATCTTTTTTTGAAATTTGCATATAAGCAACCTCCAATCCATTGTTTACTTAAATATTTTAAAATCATTATACGTGAAATCTTACCTTTTTTCCATAAAATAATGTTTCCATACTCTGTTTCTCCGGACCACTCGGAAACCACAGTGACCTAGATAAAGGTAATAGATATGCAGCAGCATATAATCTTCAACTTCACGAAGTGCACCGTTTCCAACTTCAATTGTATTGTTAAATCTTGAAAAATGATCTTCTGCTACGTTTCCATTATTCACACATGAAATCATTGCTTTATTTATTGCATTATCAAAATTTCTCCATTGAACATAATCCAATAATTTCATTAGTTCTCTTGCATACCAATACTCAATGCCATCCGTTTCATGTCGGATATCATCAAATTTTCTTCTGTACAATTCTATTATTCTCTTTTCCATTCAAATTTCCTCCCCTTATGAACATATTGCTGACGCCAGCAATATGTTTTTTACTATTAATTTCTTCAATTACTCTAACACATTCTCCTTTGTGTTCCTCATCTTGTCATAATACGCTTTATACCTGTAAATTGTTCTCTCACTGACATTATTACGCTTTGCAATCTCTATCATAGTCATTCCACTTTCATAACCTGCAACAAAATCATTATAGATTGCCATCCACTTGGCATTATGCTTAACCTATCGCATAAACTTAGGTTTATCCTTACGCAAGACTGCACAGGCACTCAAAGATATCCACGGAATTGATATCTTCCATCAACAGGTGGCGAATTACTGTACTACTGCCACCATCTGTGTAAAACCTTTTACCGACAGCTACGATTACAAAGTTGGTAAAGTTATAACTGCCGATGAACTCTCCTTAATTTTCATCATAAGTGAGGCTAAGTCAATACTTACAAACTTTGAACCTATTCAAATTTATTAAGTTAGCAGTTCAACATCATTCCTACTAGTTGATGCAATTTCTTGTAAATCTCATAAGCAGTTCTATAGTCCTCTGATATTAAACAATGATTAACATTATCCGCATCCAGAATATATACTTCTATTTTATCAACACCTGAACTAAACGCCTTTTTTATCCTGTGATTTCCATTAATCACAAATGGATGAACAAACATATCATTCACCAAAACAATGACAGGATTATCTTCCTTGCTCTTTCGTAAAGTATCATTCATTTTTATATACTTTATATCCATATCTGATTCAACTCGACAGCACTCACAAATTACTTGCGTGTCTACTCTTTGTGATTCTATAGAATTCTGCACTATGAACTCATAAACTTGATTTACATTATATTCTAAACAATCCGACCTCCAAACTTCTTCATTTAACATTAACTCTGTTTGCTCCGATTCGTCTAATAAAAATTGTAAATCACATAAAGATTGTACAAACTTCAATACCTTACGTTTCTTAAAAAAAGGAAGCTTTTTTTTATGTGTTGCCGACACAATATCCTTTTTATACTGTTTTTTTCGTTCTATATCATTAACATAATTTTCATGCTCATAACACATTGTTGCTAAATACCTCTGCATACCAACCTCCCAAAGCTAAATCAGCTTAAAATGCCTCAACGCATCCTTAATATACTCCACCTTTTCCTGCGGACACTGCTTCACCTCTGGATTCTCTTTCTTAGATCTATTGTAATTCTCGCCCATGTCCAGACCACACATCCGCTTGACCTGCATCCTTTGACGAAGCACCACATAAGAAAACCCTTTCATCTGCAGTTCCATAATCCAACACTATAAATCGATCATGAAATATACCTCCGATCTTTTTCATTGATATTTTTACGGATGGATATTCTTTGCAAAAATCCGTAAATTCTATATTATGAAGTTTATTATTTCTAACATTATCGATGAACAAAGTAATATTTACTCCGGTCGGAGAATTCTTAAGGTGTACCAGCGTTCTTAATCAATATAATTATCAACAACATATATTGATGACTTTGCCTGCTTATAGATGGACTCATATGCCTCATCTGCACTACTGAATTTTGTATTAAACATGAGCCACTTGTCATCATCGTCTGGAACAAAGCTGTTCATCATATCTGCCAACTCAGATTTTGTCACAACATCCTTCAAGCCTTCTGCAACATCTGAAATCTGCTTTTCAAGAGATATCATATCTAAGTTGATTTTGTTGATTTCTATTCTGTTATTAGCAGTTTCCATATTCCATGTTTTTACCTCCTAGTGAGCTGTCTGTATCCCCTTATTTGTATCCAACTCCCAACCAACCTGCCAAAATCCCATATCTATCATTTTCATTTGTGGGTATGGCATACCTTCAACTTCCATCTTTTCTCTGACAGGTTCGAGTCGGTCAGCGTTTTTCTCATAAAAGTTGACAAGCTGCATTATAGACCTAATGTTGTAATTTCCAGTGGCAACCTTCTGATTCTTTATTCCTGCAATAAAATATCTATCATATGCTGGAACACAGCCAAGTGTTCCCATAAGTATTTTCGTGATGAGTGTAAAAGATAACTGATTTTTCAGTTCTTGTTCTTTTACTTTGTGCCTGATTTTATCGTAATACTGCTCTAAAAACGAATTTATATCCTGCAGTAACTTTTGGTTGCTATCGTCTTTGAAACCGATACAGTCCATTCCAGCTAAAACATCATATTTTTCATTTAGCAGTTCTTTTACTACTGGAATATGTACTTTATAATCCTTTTGTAGCAAAAATGATGAGCCACGATACATTCCCCAACTTGCTAAATAGAAAGCTAGTTGTAAACTCAGATAATCATAATCAACTTCTTTGGATTCTCTTGCTTTTATAAAATGTGAATAGCAGTGTTCCCAAGAACGATATCGACCATTCTCATCAGCCTTCAAATCATTATAAAATTCTGTTGATGATTTAATAATCAAATCCACAGTATCCATGCTACTCACCGCCTATTCGTTACTCGTTCTTATCTGTTCTCCATCTGGAAAAACGAATGACTGTTCAAAGGTAACCTCCATCACATCAGCTATCTGTTTTAACTCCTCAAGGATAACTGTATCTCGTTTCAGTTTCTTACCAAAGTTCTGTGGAGTCTGACCTATCCGCCTTGCAAGTTCCGAAACGCTTATATTCTTTTTATTACATAATTTTTTAATCATATCGGATGTTTTCATCTTAATCCTCCATGTCTAAAACGCACCTTAACTTGTTACATTATAAACCATTTGGTTGATAAATTCAATTCTGCCACAGTTCCACTCTGTAAATTTTCTATGAATGACAAAAACACCCTGCATTGCTGCAAGGTGCTAATGATTATAAACTATTCTTCAACTTAACAATTCTTTCTTCAATTTCACGGATCACTTTAATAAAATCCATATCATCTTTTCCTGTAGGGTCATCTAGTCTCCAGTTATCATCAAAAGGTCTGCCGATAAAAGGACATCCAACATTACATCCCATTGAAATTGCGATGTCTACGTCTGGAATATCTGTAATTAACTTGCTGTATTGACCATTTGTTTCCATATCAATCCCATAAAGTTTTTTCATTATACGAACAGCATCCTGATTGATTTGTGGCTTTGTTTCTGTCCCGGCAGAATAGCTTTCAAACACATCAGATGCAAGATGTTTTCCAAGTGCCTCGGCAATCTGACTTCTACAGGAATTGTGAACACAGATAAATGCTACCTTTTTTTCTTCCATCTATCATTTCTTAAACCATCCTCTTGTACTATTGGCCACCTTTACAAGCGCAAGAGCTTGTTAAAAAGGCAAACAACAAAGAAGCCTATGACGAGATTGCCGACCAGATTTTCGCACTCAGAGAAAAGCGCCAGCAGGCCTCAATGGACACTGTACAGCGTGATGAGCAGCTACAGCGAATTACAGAATTGCAGGATTATATTAAGACCAGCCTTCCGACCTTACAGTATTCGATGAAGCCCTTGTAAAACGCTGGCTTAAGCAAATCACAATATGGGACGACCATTGCACGATTGAATTGAAATCCGGACTTAAGGTCGATGTAGAAAGATAAGCATAGACGCACGAACCCCTCCCAGCCATGACGGTTGAGAGGGTTATTTTGTTATTCTTCTTTGTTTTCTGGAAGATAGTAAAGCTTCCCATTCTTAGAAATCAGCTGGACATCCTCTGCATATAGTTCCGATGTGTCTGCTATATGCAATGCTTCATGCCCTGATGCTTGTGCTGAAATCATCGTAGCAGTTTTCTTTTCAATAGAACGGAAATTGAAATCGTCATTAAAAAGGCCCGGTATGAAATGAATTACACCATCAAATCCTGCTCTCTTTCTTCGAATCTCATCTGTCTCTATTCCTAAACGTTGTGTTATCTCCTCATGCCATGCGGTAAGTCGTTCTTGTGTATCACTTACTTGCTTTGTGTATGTTGGTAATAAAGCAACGCATTGTTCTCTTGAAACAGCACCCAAATGCAATGTATATCGTAAATCAGAAATCTTGTAAAGCACATCTAATAATGACTTCTGATACATAAACCAGTTCTGCGCATTTCCTAACGCCTTTTCATAGGCTTCATAATCCAGACCTGTTTTCTTAGCAAAACCTGCCAGCGTGAGATTTGCTTGTCCAAGAAGCTGTGTACACTCTTCTTCCAAGCTATCAAGTTGTGCAATCTTTGAAAGACGCAACTCATCGTTTTCTAAAATCTCTGCTTGAAAATCAGCAATCTTTTTAACGTGAGCCACGAGCGAAAATACTCTGCTGCGATACTCATTATCCTGAAAATCCTGTATCTGAGAAATGCCATCACTGATTTCACCTAGCTTAGCATTAATCTGTGTCATGTAATACTGACCAACAACCATTGACGCTACGCCCATAGCTGCAGCGGCGGTATTTGCTACTGCTGCTGTTCCTTTTTGTGCTTCAACAGCCACAAGATTGGCATGACCTTTAATTCCATCAGCGCCATGATAGATACCGCGAACAGCACCTTCCATCACTTTAGAATTAGTCAGTTTAGCACCTGCAGGTATAACCGCACGATATAACACTTCGCCATTTGCAGCTTGAACAGCCTGTGCAGCATTGTTGACTGCATTACCGGCCCGAGCTAACCCCGGAACCAAATTATTAACATGTGCCAGAACCTTGCTATCAGTAATTTCTACCAGCTTAGTATCATCATCAATTGCCTCTGCAGGAAGCATCTCCATCTGAATAATAAGTTCATTTACATGAAGAATCTCCATAAGCTCATCTTTTCCGCTGGTTACTGCTAATGGCGCTGATACCAAATCCCCTGATGGAATATTTTCACGCTTCTTAACTTTTGTATAGATGATAATGCCTGCTGCTATTGCTACAGATATGACAATACCTATTCCTATGTATTCCATATATCTTGAACCTCCTATTGTTTCTATAATAGGCTTTGTAATTTTCGCGAATATCAAAGATTCTAATACCAATCCATATTTGCCATCATTTCGGATTCGTATTCTGCCTTCATCCCACTTTCATAATCTGCAATTGCATAAAGCGTAGAATCGCACCCTTCAAGAAAGTTTATTATTGCTTTTAGATACATATACACATTACTCAAATCCATTTTTTTGTTATCAATTCGATACTCCAAACTGTATGATGTAGGATATCGGAAATTATCTCCGTTTTTATCTAATGAATTTATTTCATCGAGTAGCTTCTCAACGATATCTACAATTGCCAAATCTTCACCAGAATCATTCGCATATTTAACAATTACCGGTTTTACATTTTTCCATAAATCTTTTTTTATATAATGGCTTTTTCGTTTCGAGTTGAATACTTTTAACGGTACACCATCCTCTACCCTACTATAAAATAATCTCTTCAAACATAACTCTATAGTATTTCGGAACATAAAAATAAGCGGATATAATTTAACTTTGTTTGATATCTGATGATTTTTATAGATATAATCAATCACTTCGGTATATCCAGTGACCTTGACGTGGAAACCTTCATCTGAAATTCTTTGCCACAAATAGCAATTTCCAAATCCATGTGAAGCAAAAGCAAAGAATTCAGGTTTTAAGTTGTGGTCAAATTCATCCTCTTCAGAAACAATTCCTTTCTCAATGCATTTCTTTACTAACGCAAAGGCTTGTAACAAATTATTGGCAACATCCACATTGTCCAAAAACTTATCTCTGTATTTTGAAAGAAAGTCATCTTCAAATGGAAATCTGAACATATCCGATTTTTTATCGACTTCCTCCAATGAATCTAAATAAGTGGTCAACCATTCTGTCTCTTCATTAGTCAAAAAGCTTTCTCTACCTGTATCTATGTATTTTTTTAACAACATAGATACATCATGACAGCAGTCTTCGAAAGAATCTTGAATATCTCTCTTTCGAGGTAATACTCGACATAGTAAAGATTTCAAGCCAAGTTCAAGACTATGACGTAACAAAAATATACCTGTTAGAAACCACATATCCGATTTAACGTTATCGTGCCCACTTTCAATCACATCTGCAAATGTTTTATATCCACACTCATAGAAATGGTATGAGAGCGCCTTATAATCTTCAAAACAATTTCTACTCCACTTAATAATTACGGATGTCTCTTCATTATTGATTTTCCAAAAATCCATATCCGCTGAAGGCCAAATCCATACAGAATCCCCCATTGGTGTACCTCCTTCTACAATAAAATATCTTTTAATGCTTTACTCATCAATATCTGGCGTTTCTCCATAAACTCTTCAAAATTAGATAGTTCGTATGAAACATCACTAGGAAGGTACTTAGCATTTTCACTATTTTCAGTAACCTTCAGCCAATCGACAAGTGGTATCGCATTCTTGGATTCATTCTCTCTACCTTCCAACAATTGAAGGTTTGCCAATGTATTCCTTCTTCTACGCCAATCTTCTTTAGTATCATCATCAATCACTGTTCCATCCGGCAACACTAAGTCTTTAATCTTGCCTTCTTCAAATCCTGTATACGGATGCATATGATCTTGATGAAATCCCTTCTGACTATATTTCAAATTTGGATACAGAAGAGATAACAACATAAATGTATAGGCACCAATCTCATATGTATCAAACATTGCATCAATCTCATCCGCAGTATATCTAAGAGTTCTGTCGCCTGTGAATCTAATCCCATTTAGATTTTTCATACTAAATGAATTAGATGGTGCTGCCTTCAATGCCTCTCTTATGCTTGTCAGTGCAGAGTTTGATGCGGTACCAAAAATCTGTCTTACCTGTGCGATTACAATATATTTTCTTAATTCAGCTTTACTGCTTGAATCGAAATTACCACCTTTGTATCTGTAGTAAACCATAGGAGAAACAGCCACATAAGAAATCATGTTCTCTGAATTGAATCCGAACTCATTTAACAAATCAACTGTATCCTTGATGGCTTTTCGGATTGAGTCCCAGTTTTCTTTGATTTTTAGTACACTATCTTTTTTAAATGTTTCTACTTTTAATGCTACGGACATATCTAAAAGATACAAACAGGTACGCATTATAAAGTCATTAGAGAACTTGAATCCTTCGCCTTTCTTATTTATTTCAAAAAGCAACTTATCAATTTCATCCCTTGCCTTATCCCAATGAGAAACAATAGTAGAGAATAACAAGTCACTCTTTGAAAGAATGGTTCCACCAGAATTTACTCTAACGAAAATATCCAATACACTGTCTATCGAATCTTTTTCTACTTCAAAGTAGTTGATGATTTCATCAGTAACCAGTCTTGTATGCAAAAGAGAAATATTCTTTGTTGCAACTTTGTCGGTTGCCCATCCATTAGGAATGATGACCTCTGTTAATAAATTTTCAGCTGAATACTTAAGGATATCTTTTACCAAATACCAAAGCTTATCGTCCTTATTCTTTGCAGCCTCTTCTGCTGTTAAAAATCTGAACTCATAAGAAATGCCCTCATCATCAGTTTTTTCACTGTGCAAATCAAAGTACAGTTCTTTCTTCGGAAATGCATCATCATTCTTCCATCTTTTGTTTGGAAGTTTTCTGCTCATACTTCCTTGCAAAGCTATGTATAGAGAAGTCAATCTCTGCTGGCCATCCAAAACTGCCCAGATTGTTTCATCTCCACTACCAACCGGGAACGGCTGTGGTGCAGCCGGATTCTTATACATATCTCGGTCATGGTAATCTTTTATAAATTCATACATTGAATACTCTTTTTGGTTCACAATAGTCTTCTTAACTTTCCAAAAAAGAAAAGTTCCAATAGGATATCCAAGCATGATAGAATCCATTAATCTTGTAATCTGTGAATCTCCCCACACATATTTTCTTTGAATAGCAGGAAGTTAGACTCTTCTACTATTTACATCATCTATTATTGCTCTAATACTTTTCTTTTCGTATGCCATGATTTGCCTCACTCATTACTTGTTTTTATCTGCTCTCCGTCCGAGAAGATAAATGACTGTTCAAAAGTAACCTCCATCACATCAGCTATCTGTTTCAACTCCTCAAGAGTCACAGTATCTCGTTTCAGTTTCTTACCAAAGTTCTGTGGAGTCTGACCTATCCGTCTGGCAAGTTCCGAAACGCTTATATTCTTTTTATTACATAATTCTTTAATCATATCGGATGTCTTCATCTTAATCCTCCATGTATAAAATACACCTCAACTCACTATATTATAAACCATTTGGTTGATAATTTCAATCCTGGCACGGTTTCGCTCTGTAAATTTTCTATGAATGACAAAAACACCCTGCATTGCTACAAGGTGTTGATATAATAGTCCTTATTCAATTATCTCTTGAGTTCAATAGTCATGCCGGATTTAAATTTGAAGATTAGTTTATCATCATAAACTGTGATTTTTCAATAAGCCTTCTGGCCAATTGCTCATCATATTCTGTGATTCTGCTTGTTTGCGTTTGAAGAAAATGTCGCATTTCATTTATTCATTTTCTTAGCATTTCCTGCTCAACATCTTTAGTTACAACTGTTGCCTTCTTTTCTCTCAAGGCGTCTATTTCCTTTGCTATAACATCATACTCAGCATTTTTGTTTACGCACATCACAAGCTTTTCCTGTAATTCCGCCATTCTTTGGTCTATGTACTCAAGCGTTGCCGTAGAATCACCATTTAGTACATCTTCGATATTATGCTGTAGTTGCACCAAAAATTCTTTTCTTCCTCCAAGGGTCTTATTGATGGCTCTCATGACTGCTTTTTGAATTTCTGATTCGCTGATTGCCTCAGCATCACAGCCTTTTTTCGGACCCTTCTCAATTCGGCTGGCACATCTCCATTTGTTATAAGATGCACCCCTAGCTTTCCACGCAACTCTTCTGAAAAGATCCCCACATTTACCACAGTATATGATGCTCGATAATGCATATTTGCTGCTGTAGACTCTTTTCGTCTTCCCGTTTTCTGTTCTTAAATGAGCCCTTCTTTGCAGTTCTTCCTGGACCTGCATGAACAACTGCCTTGGAATGATTGCTTCATGGTTGTTTTCAACATAGTACTGAGGAACAATTCCATTATTAGCAACTCTCTTCTTTGTAAGAACATCAACCGTATAGGTTTTCTGTAAAAGAGCATCTCCCATATACTTTTCATTTGTGAGAATTTTTCTTATTCCATCACTTCGCCATTTCATATTTCCGGTTGCGGTTGGAATACCATCTGCCATAAGTCCGTCTGCTATATTCTTAAGGCTTGCACCTTGAAGATATTCTCGAAATATTCTTCTTACTACCACAGCCTGCTCTTCATCAATGATGAGATGTCCATTCTCGTCTTTTGTGTATCCCAAGAACCAATTATGATTGCTTTGATAAAGGATTCCTTGTCGGTAACAATCATCTTGTTGGGATACAGACAGTTCCCGCTATTACCGACACAATCTGCTGTGTATATAGTGAAATTAATCATATTCTCCGACCTCCTTCAAATCCTGGGTAAACCATCTGATCTTCATTCTTCTTTTCTTGGCAACACTAATCTCACGAGCCATGCCTCGGCTAATCACACCACCGAAAACCCAGACCTCTGTGCATTTGCCAAGAAGTACATAATTGAAATGCATAGCCATCTCTCTTTCAGCCTCACTACCGTCATCCATGAACTGCGGATATAAAAGATGAGGTGTTACCGGTATAGCATTTTCATCAACAGCGAATCTGCTGTATCGTCTTGCATTCTTTACATTGGTTTCAACATCACCTGCATATGGACTGCACACATACACCAAAGGAAGATAGGCAGCCTTTTTATCAGTTGCCACTTCTTCACGATGGAAAATGGTAAGAGCCTCATATGTAGTCGGGGTCGGAATAACCCTCATGATTAAACTTATCAATGCGCATATCTTTAATCCTCCTGTTCAATGACTGGTAAGGTGCCTTCGCTCTTTAGAAGGTCATAAAGGAAAACTCTGCCCTTCTGTGTCCAATAAGTATGCATCACACTTCTATTCTCATCGATTGCATAGGTGCGTGATTGTGTGTATCCGCATTCTGCATACTGCTGATATAAAAGCCATGTCTTTCTGAACTTATACTGAACCCCCAGTTCATGAAGAAGTTCATTGAATTTGCGACCGCTCATACCGTAGTCCTTTGCAATCTGTGTAATAGGAACTGTGTTCTTGTTCTGTAAAATAAGGTCATAGTAGCTTGCCTTTGGCTGCATCTCTACAATCTGCTGACGCTGAACCAATGTCTGACATTCTAGCTGTTTTCTTCTCTCACGCTCTTCCTTAAGCTGTGTAAGTGCTGCAATCGCAAGATCAGGATTTTCCAAAATTTCATCGATGGCATACATCCCATGCTTACGGATAGCCGGAAGAACCTCTGCCGTTACCCAATGTTTGAACTTCTTCGCATTAGGCATCTTGCTTGAAAGGATAAGACTGTAAAGACCAGACTCGTTGATAATGATGGTTTCCTTATCCTGGTTACCATCAAAGAACATAACCTTGTGTCTGTCCTCTTCATCTACATGACGGTTAATATCTCGACTACCGTTTTGGTACCCGAGAATGTCTGCTACATCCTTGCTGACAAACATAACCTCACCGTTTACAGTTGTTGTTCTTACAGAGCCAAACTCTGTGCTGTTAAATACTTGTAATTCCATACGAATTACCTCCTTAAATAAATTTCTCGGAGGTGTCACCCTCCTACCTGGTAGCCTTGGGAGAAGGGTTAAAAGGACGTTTTTGAAAAAACTTTTTTCAATTTGTTGATTGCACGTCTGTAACGATGACTGACAGTGTTGGCATCCTCACCGATTTCTGCTGCATACTCACCAACGGTGTAACCATCAAGTGCAATAGCAATGACCATATGTGCTACTGCAGGTTTAAGAAGACTTCTCAATGTTTCACAGCACTCTTCGTATTCAAACTGGTTATGTACTCCATCAATGGAACTGCTAAAAGCTGACTTATCAGCTGCTCTGAACATGATTGCCTCTTCTGTGTTGACCTCAACTGTCCCGTCCTTGCTCTTCATATAAGCATTGCCAGTATGACGGTCATGCTTGTGCCAACTGTTGTAATCCGGTCTGTTGAATCTCTCTTCGATTACATCCTGGATTCTTTTTTCGTAGTCTTCCTGACTTTCTTCTTCTGAAATGGAGATATTTAACCATTTCTCCAATTCCATGTTATCGATCTCAAGTGTCTGATACTCGTTCTCGTAACGAATCTTGATTTTCATAATGTTCCTGCCTTTCTGCCTGGTTCTTGCAGAAGGGCATAGGAAACAAATTGGGCCGGTGCTTATAGAAGTATCGACCCATGAATTGCCTGAAAAAGGGCATAAGGAAATAAGGGTACTTCTATCGCACCTTTCACAGGTTGTCCTGTGATCGATGCCGATATCTGTATCCCAATGCCCTTATAGCTAATCAGGCCTTGTGATATTTAATATTTGATATTTCCCCGAAGGGAGATGGACAGGTTGATTATCCAATCCTGCTCTGTCCACCCTTGTTGCCAGTATTACTTACGCTTTACTGGTCTTGTTTGTGCTAATGCACTTCCAGCTACGGACTTTGATGTCTTGCTGTAACGACCATCACGAAGAACTTTGCTTGCTTTCGAAGCAACTGCCTTGGATGTTTGCTTTGAGTTCTTAGCCATTGCCAATCACCTCACTTTCATTTCGTTTTGAAGATTTATATCAGTTTTACGAGATTTTCTTCACAATCTCATATCAAAACTTGAGAAGTGTAGATTTTTTCATATTTTTCTGATATAATATTGAGAAAGTGTTGATGCGATAGGTCTAAACATTTCCACGTCTTATCTCAATCTTCACTTATAAACCTATAGTGGCTAAGGTTTCCGTCAACAGGCTAACTCCCTGTTTTCGTCTTTCTAAGCTTTCTAAGGTTACTAAATAAAGGAGGTTGTAAGGATGGCCCCAACAAAGGTGCCTTATCTTTGCGGAGGAATACTATTTTCATTAATTCTTCAGGCGAGAAAAACACGAATAAAAGCAAGAGATAAATTTAATAGTGGGTCTGACGGACTGAAAGACACTGATGTAATGATGGAATTGGTCAAGGTAGTTACAGGCGATAGTTTCGAATCAGCACAAGGTGGTACTTTCGGAAAATGCACTACGCAGTTTAAGACCTGCCAAGATTACGGGAGTACCTATATCCCTTTTACTGACCCCTCTGTCATAAGTTCATACACTTCTTCCATAAAACAAAAAGACCCTGACCTTCTAAATAGAATGTCAGAGTTCATAAACAGATTTATAAATGAAATGCGTTCTGAGTGGCTTGTAAAATCTCTTATCGAGGTAATTCAGAATGATGCCGAAATCGACAAAAACACTCTCTTTGATATTGCTCTAAATAAAAGCGTCACAAAGGAAAATTTGAATAATATTACAGATGTTGAACTTCCAGTATTCTTGCTTTCAGTATTGCACTTTGTCATCACACAAAGACCTGATAACACAAAAGGCCGTGCAACATTTGAAAAATGGCATACCCAGAGCGGAAAGAAATCACCTTGGAAGTTTGTGTCTTCTGTTGGTACTACAAATGAGAGAAGTTTTGTCGTAAAAACAACCATTGAAGGTGCAAATACCTCTAACACCTCCCCTACAGATGATGTTGTTGAAGTAATTAAATCTGAAAATAAACTTAAAACTCCAAAAGCAAGAATTGAGGATAAGATTCTTGCTTCCGGAAAAGCTGCAGCTGATGCTTGGGGAAAAGTAATGGAAACTTTGGCTGATGATATGGAAAAAGGTCAAGCAGATCAACCCGAAAAACCAAGGCTTGTCATAAATAAATTAAGTGAGAATGACACCCTTTTTCTAAAAAGATTTAGAAAAGGTGCAAAACCTTTATTCAAATACTGTATTGATAACGACCCATCTGCAGAAGCAACGGACTTATTCCTTTCAGATAACATTACAGATTTTATCAATAGTTGGAAATTTGAATATCGAGAAATTGAAGATTATGCCTTTCGAACTTTAGTAAAGGATGCAATGGATATTTTAAGTGAATACACTTACTATCTTTCAGATCAATTTCTTCGCTTGATTCCCGGAAGAAACATCTTGTGGTTTAGAAACGAATCATGGGAGGAAGGCGAACAACTAAGAAAAGTTCTTCAGCCAGAGTCGTACAGACTACGATGTGAAATAAGAGATTTATATCTTCGCTTGTATCCTCTTCCAGAGGAAGATACTAAAGCCGAAAACACAACCATCATTCAGCAACAGACAAATGTTGTTCAAAACGGAGATAACAACATTAATCTGACCAATAACGGAACGATAGACATCAAATTATAGGAGGATGGCAAATGAATAAAAATAATAATTCAATAATCAACAGCCCTGCTCCACCATCGATACAGCAAACAGGTCAGAATAATGTTAATGTAACAAACCTTCCAGGAGGAAATGTCAATCTTGTTCAAAACTCACCTATTGAATACGATGAGAATGGCGTTCCATATACTCCTGTCAATCATGTTCGTTTTGATAGTCAAAACAGCATTATTTATTTAGGAAATGAGCAGGTATCTATACCTGTTGAACTGGTACAGCCTGGATTACTCAACCCGGAAGAGCTGCCATATGTAAACGCCCTATGCGATGTGTATGCAGAAAAACTAGGAAAAGCTGCTGGAGATATTACTCCTGATATGATTCCTACCCTTTCTAAAAATTTACAACGTCACTATTCCTCACAAAGGAAAGCTTACTACCAAGCAGAATATGTAAAGCACGTTGCAAGAGAAACATTTGCAGATGGAGATTCACAGTTTACAGCATTAAAAGAAGATGCTTACGCAGGCATCGAAGATACATATTATGACGAAGATCATGCAACAGGATATGACAGACTTAAAGCTGTCCTTGATAGGATTACTACAATTTCGCTTACTAAATCTGCCCTAATTAACGTT
Source organism: Jutongia sp. SJQ-6 (assembly GCF_054161275.1). The sequence continues at coordinate 1,285,814 of NZ_CP195314.1, forward strand.
GTTGGTCTTATTGGAAATCTTGAAAAGAAAGGCATTTGCCACATCCTGGTAAATGACGAGAAGATAAAATCGTGGGTAGATATTGATGAATGAGATATTTAACTCATCCTTTGAAACGGGTCTTCGTGTTTTATTAGTTCTATCTTCTATCCAACCCAAAGCTGCAACGGTTGACCGTATTGCAGCGTATGATTTCATAACAATCTATGGTAGAGATTTTGGTGCATCCCATATAAATCTACATGGAGATAGTAACTATAACTTTAGTGAACTGGCATCAAAAAGAGCCAGCTGTAACGAAGGAATAAAAGAATTTGTTCTGAGTGGTTTGATTTCTATAAGGCACTCAGAAGAAGGATTCACATACTTTCTTAATGATAAAGGGAAAAATTATGTGGATTCACTATCATCCGACTATGCAACACAATACCTCGAAATAGCCAAAGAGGTACACAAGAAATTTGCAGAATCTTCGGATGAAGAAATCGTAAAGCTTATAAATTGCAAAGCAATTAAAGATTTAAGGAGGAAGGCATGAGCAAGTTTTATATAACAAAAGTCCTTGCTAAAGGCAGTGGCAAAACCGACTCCTTTGTCGAACTTCAACCCGGTCTGAACTTAATCCAGGGCCGTTCTAACACTGGTAAAACCTGCATCATCAAATGCATAGACTTCTGCTTCGGTGGAAAGAACAAACCTTTCGATGACAGTTTAGGATATACAACAATTGAACTAAGCCTGCATACCCCAAAGGGCAATATTCAGATTACTCGTTCATTTGGTAAAAACAAAGTTGAAGTTGTTACCAATGTTCCCGGATATGATAGTTGTACTTATGATTTAAAGTTCAACCCAAAGAAAAAGGAGCCTGCTCCATTATTAGGAGATTTATTATTGGCATCCATAGGTATTGAGGATGGACAATATATTTATAGGAACAAATATTTTGACACACAGAAAATGAGCTGGAGAACTATTCTCCCCCTTCTTCTTTTCAATGTAACAGATATAGTAAAGGAAACATCTGTAATTGAGCCGACTCAAGGAACAGAAAAAACTGCATTTTTATCATCATTGCTCTTACTCATATATGGTAAAGAGTTTGCAAATATAGATTCTAAGACAAAAAAGGAAATTCGTGTAGCAAGAAAAAAAGCAGTTGAAGAATATGTAAACAAAAAAATAGTTGCAATATCAGAAAAGAAAAAAAATCTCGAAGAACAACTTGCTCTTTTTGATGGTATCGATGTAGAAGAAAAAATGCAGGAAATCATCGATAGCATAAAAGCAACTGAAGAAAAAATATCGGCAGCAACTTCCACAAGTAAAGAGATACTTGGACAGATATTGGAACTTCAAGAGCAAGCAGCTGAATGCAATCTTCTGCAAGGAAGATATGCTACCCTTCGAGGTCAGTATGTTTCAGACATAAAACGCCTCTCTTTTATCGTTAACGGAGAGGTAGAAAGGAAAAATGTCGCACACAATACCATCTGCCCATTTTGTGACGGAACCATTCCTGTCAAAAACAAAAGGTCCTATATAAAATCCGCTCAAGCAGAATTACATAGGATTACTAGCCAAATGAATGGTCTTGTTGAAACAGAAAAAGAGCTTCTTGCCGAAAAAGAAGATATCGCAGCACAACTCAAACAGCTTGAAACACAGCGTGACGATATAGAAAAAATCATCCAAGAGGAACTTCAACCACAGGCGGATTCTTTAAAGAAAATGCACGATGATTATCGTGTATATATTCAGATTCAGCACGAATTAAGTGTAATAGCGGATTTTGCAACAAGCTGGGAAACGGATTTAAGAGAACTTCCTAGCGAAGAAGAATCTGAATCAGAATATCATCCAAAAGAGCTACTGGATAAGGAGTTCCAAGAAAAAATAGATAAGTTGCTTAAAGACTCATTAACCGAATGCAGTTTTCCGAACTTAACGACTGCAAGATTTAATTTGTCAAGTTTTGATGTAGAAATCAATGGTCGTAAAAAGCAGAATTTCAATGGTCAAGGATACACATCTTTCCTGAATAGTATTATTGCAATGTCATTCAGACAGTACTTATCAGAGAACGCTGTATACGACCCTGGATTCCTCGTGATTGATACACCACTTCTTGGACTAGATCAAGGTATTTCAGATGTTTCCCCAGAAAGCATGAGGGCATCTTTGTACACATACTTTACTAATCATCAGGACTGTGGTCAGATTATTCTTCTCGATAATATGAAAGATGTACCTAATATAGATTTCAAATCTACAGGGACAAATATTATCACATTTACTAAAGGACTAGAGCCAGGACGCTACGGTTTCCTTATGGATGTAACGGATTAAATGGAGGTTAGACAATGCGAATCAGTTATAACAAATTATGGAAAATGTTAATCGACAAAGAAATGAATAAAAACGATTTAAAGGATGCTGCTGGAATCAGTGCAGCATCCATTGCCAAGTTAGGCAAAGGTGCAAATATTACTACGGATGTTCTATTGAAAATATGTGAATCTCTCGATTGTCGAATAGAGGACATATTAGAAACAGTTAAAGATTGAGGTGATGCAATGGACAGAAAAACTTCAGTAGAACTTACAAATATGTGCATGGTTTATGACAACAATGGAAATGTGCTTGTTGAAAAGAAAAATCTACCGGACGGATCAACGGGTCTTATCTTTCCTGGTGGCCATGTAGAAAGCAATGAATCTGTTGTTGATTCAATGATAAGAGAAATGTACGAAGAAACAGGTTTATCAATCAGCAACTTAGAATTTTGCGGCATAAAAGATTGGATTGAATTTGATCAATTTCGCTACATGGTATTTCTTTATAAAACTATTTCATTTGTTGGCTGCATCAAATCTTCATCAGAAGGAGAAATCTTTTGAATGCCGATAGATGAGTAAAAAAAAGGAAAACCTCTATGGCATCGTGGCTCACTTACGCCGGACAGGTAGCTCATTGGGGCGCAGATTATTCAGCATTTTTCCCTATCACTGAGATTGCTGCTTCGTACAACACGTATCGCAATCTTTTCCTTCCACGGTAACTGATCTGGCTTTCTCCGTTATGCTTTCCGGAATCATTGCTGACAATGGCATATCCGGCAAGTTTCTGCAACTGCTTTGGGTTGTCAAAACGTCCAATGTCACCCACCTCTGCCACAAATCCACACACCGTAGTGATACCTATTCCTTTGATCTCCAACAACGTGTCAATATATGGTATCTCTGCCAGAGCAGCTTCGATCGTCTGCATCAGATCATCCATCCTTTTGCTGTACATTTCATAATCGTTCAGCAAAAGCCGTAATTCTACTCTTGCCGCTTCCGGTGCTTCATGGTTGCCAACGCTATGCTCTGCTTTGTTTACCAGGGGCTTTGCCCTCTTTAATCCTACTGCTCTCAGCTTAGCATTCCGCCATATGATGCGGATTCACATACACTACGCGCATCCCCTGTTCCTGCAGGAACGCTCCGAGATTGAACCAATAATGCCCTGTCGGCTCCATGCCCGGTATCACCTTTTTCTTATGATGCCTTTCAGCAATCTCATCCATCCAAGCCATCTTTCAAAACACACTCTCCCTTATACTTATAAAGACTGTTTTAAGGTCTAACACCTATTTGTCTCAATAGACTTTCAATGAAATCACGAGCATACTTGCGTTTTAATTTACTGTGATTTGCTTGGTTGTAATAGTTTCTAAGGCAGTTATAGCAAGAAGTGTTTTCATCGCAACATTGTTGTGATACTTTCGCATATGCTGCATTTAAAGATGTTATTACAGCGTTCTTCTCAACCAGTCTCTTAACATGACCTGCTCCTCCTGGAACATTGTCATAGATCAAAATATCATAGCTATGCTGCTCTAGGTTCAGTTCAAGAACACCCTCTATGTCATTTCTCTCAATCCCAAGTCCAATACTTATTCCTTCAAGAAATGCATACATAAATGACAACGCAATCGCATAATCTTCCTTCGTAAAGGATCCTAACATAGGAATAGTAAATCGAGCTACATCTGTTTGGAATCTATGTCCAAGCTTAATTTGAGTAAGTTCTTCACAAGAGCAATCAAATTGCCTGTAATTCTTGTGTTTCTTTAATGATGTAGGTGTAATTACTTTTCCTTTTACCATGTCGCTATATCCACATACTGGACACATATTGAATGATGACTTGTTCATGACAAGGAGCTCGTCATTGGTGCTTGTCTCAATGGTAATAGCATTTGATAAAGAAACAACATTCTCATCCTTTATACCACCACCAAGATATGATACTTCACCAGCATATGACCTTTTTGGCTTCGCACGAGTACTTTCTTTCGTGATACCAGTTTTAAATCCGTTTACTGGTTCAATATAAAATTCTTGTACCACTGTACCAAGAGGTTCTCCACAATACTTGCACTCATTTCCAGTTCTTGTACTTACAGACACATTTATCTTTTTACAATTAGGACAAGTGCAGAAATAATTTCGTGGATATTCTCCTGTTTTAGGTAAGGAAATATACTTTGAAGTATATTTTTTGCCATCAACAATGATTTCTGAATCCGGAGCATATTCTGATATCGCAATTTTTAAATCGCGACTCAAATCATAGCTATTATCCAGAATACCTTCTTTATATATTTGCAATTCAACAACATCAACCGGGAAGCCATATTTAGGAATGACACAGTACTTTGAAAGTGAATCAATTACCTTTTCCTTATGCAAATTCTCAATTTGTCTTTGATAATAATCTGCTTCCTTATAGTTTTCTTCTGTTACAGCTTCCTTTTTCGCCTTCTCATACTCTTCTGCAATGGATTTAATTGTTGAAACAAAATGCTCCATCTTTTCATCATTGCCTTCGATTTCGTCAAACCATTTAAAGTTGTGATAATCTCGATATACATCCCCAGGGAGTATTTTCTCGTTGATATAGGTATTCAAATCACTCGGATGACTCGAAATATAGCTTTTAAATTCCTCTAATGCTTTTCCAAAGACTAATTCATCAATACTTCTGAAATAATCTGGGTGTATTCTAAAGAAGAATCCTAAACATGTAGCCATCAAATGGCGAACGATTATCTTATGATTTACTACATTAAAATATGGTGGCTTAATGACACCAGAAATCATTTTTTCCGGACTACAGAAGTATGTATAATCATGAGATCCAGTCCCACAGTATGTCAAAATGTATGCTGCACTATCTTTTCTTCTTCCTGCACGTCCTGCACGCTGTACATAATTCGCAGGTGATGGTGGTACATTTCGCATAAATACTGTTTCAAGGTTACCAATATCAATACCCATCTCAAAAGTTGTTGAACAACTTAAGATATTGATTTTTTTATTTTTAAAGTCTTGTTGATATTGCTTTGCCTTTTTTCGATCAAGCTGAGCAGTATGTTCCTTAACAACAATGCTTTCGATTTTCTTTGTCTTATATTGTCTTCTGTAATAATTCGTTGCAAGCGCCTCATCCGGATCTACTTCACTCAATGTGCCATCACATTTATCCTGAACACACTTATTATGGACATTATATGGAGTCAAACGACCACACTTAGAGCAAATATAGTATTTTGATGTCTTATAATTCTTAACTACATACTTACTTGCTTCAATTTGATAGCATTCCTTAGTTTCATGCTTCTTAAACAATTCACCCGCAACGGCCAAGTTGTTAAAAACAACCTCCAACAATGCTTTTGCTGATTCTTCGTCACAGTCACAAACTTTCTGAACATAACGAACAACCATATTACCCTTTCCCTTTACAGGTAAGAAACTTCTAACACCATTTATTGTCTTAGGGCAATTGAACATTACGTAGTTATCAAATCTTCTATATTCCAAAGCTTCCATCTTTTCATCTGGAGTTAATGTTGATTTGATCGAGTTTATGGCAGGTGCAACTTTGAATATACCAAATACAACCTGCATAATTGTTTCCAGGTCCTTCTTTGTAATGTTATATCCTCCAAATTCAGCTTCAACGTCTTCTTCGTCAACTTGAGACATGATGTCAGTTAGATCAACATCAAAGAAATACAATCCTAAACCTTCAGCATCATTCGAACCATCAACCTTTAATAGATCAACAAGTGTTGTAATCCAAGCATTTTTATGTGCACTTAAATCATTTTGAAATAAGTTACCTTCTTTAATCATTCCTGAAAGAGTTGCAGTAAGCTGATCTACAGAAATATTTCTATATTGATTATCTTTAATTACTTTCCAGATCAGTCTTTTCTGTAGCATTCTAACCTGGTTAGAATCCAAGAAAGCTGCTGAAAAGCTAGCTTGTTGACGACTATCGGAAAATGCCAAAAATTGCTTTACATTTGACGTCTCTGGTTCTGATTGAATGCTTTCTTTTCTCTTCAAAGATAGTTTACCAGTTTTCTTTTTAGTCTCCGTTCCATCATCAATTGCTTCATACAAAATCTGAGCAAGCAGTGCAGTTCCCTCATCTTTTCCTACATTCAAACTCTTAACAACACCTGCTCTTGCTTTGTGACCGCAGCAAGGGCACTGATTTATATTATTGAACGCCGTTTCTTCTCCATCCTTCTTTGATTGGAGAACTTTAAATATAGAATGTTGAAGGCTGTCTCCGCAATTACATCGGCGTGCATTTAAATTTCCTGCAACATGAATCGCACCACACTTTGAACAAACCTTATACTCTTCAAGGATATCGCGGTCAACTTCCTCTTCATTTAATTCATTGCTCAACAAGAAGTAATCAATGCTTACAAATTTGTTATTTCCATAGTTTTCATAAATATCAACTTCCTTGTTCTGATAGAGATAGTCAAGCCCATCACCTTCATTACGCTGAATCTTTCCGATTATGTATGGTGAATTACAATATCTACAGTTTCCAGCTTCGAAAGCCTTTAAATCACCAAGCATATTAGTTTTAGTAAGGCTTAATTGTGGATTGTTTCCAAGAGTGATGTATGCACCAGCTAATGGGCGCACAAAAGAATGGTATTTCAGATCAAAAATACCTATCCCGTCTTTTTCTGCCATGTTGATGAGATCAATCAAATCTATCAACTGTTCAGATGTTATTTGATTATTAAAGCTAGCAAGAATACTTTTAAAGCTCTTACTTCCATCTTTTAATGTTTCATATAGATGGAAAACGTTTCTATCACCTACAAACAATTCATACAGGTAACTCTTCAAGTCCATTGAATCTACGTTTTTGTATCTATTTCCAATGGTTCTAACCGTCTGTATATCATTCTTCGCTTTCTTTATTTCAGAATAATCCCCTGCATCAATCGTATAACTCAACTTCGAACTAGATAGTAAAATTCTTTTAGAGAAAATAATATCTTGAATATCAAAGCTTGCAGATGTAAGGCTTCTAGCAAAATTTACGATCTCGCTTTCAGATTTGCCTTGCTCACCCAACGTAGCACTGGTTAGAATAAAGCGTGGTTTATTTGAAGCCAATCCTGTCAATCTACGCATCAACAATGATAGTTCGATTCCCAATGAGCCATAATACGAATGTGCCTCATCAAGAACAACAAACTTCCAGTTATTTAACCTCTCTGGAGTAAAGATTGAATAATCATTTGGCCTGATCAATAAATATTCCAGCATAGAATAATGCGTGAACAGCAAATGTGGTGGATTCTTTCTAATTTCTTCTCTCGAAACCAATTCATTCTCAGGGATGAAAGTATTATTCTCTGCACCATATTTCTCACGATAATTCTTAGGAACGCTTTCTTCCGTTTCCCCTGTAAAGAATCCATACGTAATTTCAGGACACTGTGTGAGTATTTTTCTTACTCGATCAATCTGATCGTTTACAAGAGCATTCATTGGATATAAGAATATTGCTCTAACGCCAACTTCCATATTACCTTTTTCAACATCAGACATCAGTTCATTTAGAATTGGATACAAGAAACTCTCTGTCTTTCCTGAACCAGTACCCGTTGTAATAATTGCGCTTCGACCAGAGCAAATACGCCTAATACTCTCTTCCTGATGAGAATATAAAGGCCTCTCAAAATTCATATCTCCCAATCTACGAAATGATTTACATACTGCACCATCTGCAATCATTTCATCCAAGGACATTCCTCTTTTAAATGGCAAATTCAAATCGACATAAGGCCCCTTAAATAAATCTTCAACTTCCAATTGTTGCTCAAACAATTTTTGTAACTTTGGAGTTTTAAATTCAAAAGAAGACCTAAGATATTCTTTATACTGACTATTTATGTATTGAGATCGTTCAATAGGATTTCTCTTGCTCACACTGATTCAACTCCCTTCATATCGATATTGTAAGAAAAGATATCAACAGCTTTGCCATCGTCCAGCGAATTCATAATTCCATGATGATCGAAATCAAGCAACAGCCCATCTCCATCCTTAGTAAGAGATAATTCTATCATTCCATCTATAACATCACTGCAAATTTCAATATCAACGGGATTTATGTTATCCAACATAAACGCACCATTGTATGTTCTTACATATACTTCACCTATATATTCATTTCCACTTATCATTTCTTTAAAACAAACATATGTTGTATTAAAGTAATGTCGCTTTCTTAGAAACTCTCCTCTGACAAACTGATCAAAGTAAACTTCCTTAATTTTGAAGGATTTTCCTACAAAATCTTCTCTCGCATAAAAGACGATTGGAAATTCCTTTAAAATGCGTTCTTTTTTGAGCGAAAGTCCTCTCTCTTTTTCAAAGAAAATCACTTTATAGTTTATAAAAGATGATAAGTCATATACATTCTCTTGAACTTCTTTTTCCAAAGCAGAACTTGTATATACGACATTATCCTCATCATCAATTATCTTAAACCTAATATTCCCTTGTCCGTAAAAGCACGGCGTGACAACAAGAGCTTTGTCTTCATGACTATAAATAACTGTTGTTTTATCCTCATCAAGAATACATTTGTTGTAACACCAGATTCCCTCATGAAAGCGTTCTTCTGCAACCAACACTATTCCCACGCAATCATAATTCGACTTATATGACAGTAAGAAGCCTGCAGAGAATCTGCTAAACACTCCTTCATTCTTAAGCCCAGGTGCTTCTTCAATGATTTGACCAGCACTGGTTAGTAAACATATTTTGTCATATTTGCATCCATACAGATCAATTGAACTTTCCTGAGTAATATCACCGATCCAAATTTCTTGTGAAAATGGTCTCCAATCTCCATTATCAATCCTGTATAACGGAAATCGGAATGGAACATAATAAATATATTCCTGATTATTCCAATTTAACTTAATCCAGTCTTCTCTAAAATCCTGAATACATATCTCATCAAAAATTGGTTGTGACATCAAATCAGATTCCACAGAAACAATATATGAATTCTTGTTGTTCTCAACCTGTTCAACATGAAGGTTTTTATCTATAGCAAATTGAGTACGTAACACACTGATTCTTTTGCCAGAATGTAGCGCATTCACTCTTAGCTGATAAATTCCTGAATCTAAACAATCAAGTTTTAGCGAATACTTATTGATTCCTTTTCTTTCAACTGTAGAATGTTCAAAAGCATCCATTTTATACGAGCGCTGATTAATTTGGATTTCAAAACTACTGTCCGTAAACTCACTTTCAAAAACAAGGAATACCTCATCTTTAAATACTTCAAACTTGCAATCAGCCTGCGCAACGAAATATCCATCATATTTTTCACCAAACACACCAGGACGGATCATCTCAGAAAAATTGAAAACTTTATTATCGACAAGAACAGCATCTCCCAAGTGTGCACTATATGAAGATAGGCAATATGACTCTCCTGAAAAATACAAATGCAGCTTATCAACCTTACTCTTCGTACAGAAAACAGCTGTCCCGGAATAGTCTTTATTATTTGCCTGTTCCTGCCCTCTCTCATCAAATACAATGAAGTTACGATGCAATCTGGTTTTGCTCTCATAAATCACTTCATTTCCTGCTACCAACTGGTAAACAACTCTTCCAAGTGGATTAGAAATTTCAATTGCAGGATTCTTAATCTGATACCCACCAATGATTTCACGGATATCTTCTACATAATCATCATAAATGACCTTTTCCTCATTCCTAACAATGATTCTGATACTTCGATAATCATATATAGCTTTCACGCGATGAATCGGAGGAACTAAATAAACCATATTCCTATTCAAAACATATTCTGGTTCCCAACGCGATCTTAATTGTTCGGATTTGCTTCGATGTCCATACTCTTTTTCTCTATTAATTGTTGAAAGCCATTCTTCATATCCTCTTTTCAAATATGGATTGTAAAGAACGTTATCCTTGTCCCAAATATATTTATCAATCAATCTAACGATAATGATACTAAGCTTAATAACTGCATCGTTATATACAGGATTAGTAATCAGCTGCTTTGTTGATTTAATCAATTTATATGTTTTCTTCGTTACATTAACTTGAAGTTCGTCACTTTCAGAACGCATTACATTCTGCAATCCATCATAAACAAACCGAAACTCACCATATAAATCATCAGGCAAATCGCTATTAAAATTTAACTTATATATGTCGTAGATAAACTCAAAGAATGCTCCCAGATAATAGCTTGGAACAATAGATCCCGCTAATACCACATTGATAATACGAGTCTTTGTTCCTGTTACATCATCCTTTATTCTGTAATTATTTAATAATGTTCGAATAAGCCCTTCTACCTTTTGTTCTGAATACCGCTGGTACAAGTTCTTGTAAGTTTTTCTTACGGATTCATAAAAAGCTCCATCATAGTAGAGCATGCCAATTAAAACAAGAGACACAAATACAATTTCAGGATCATGGACATAGGTACCAGAATACGAATTTAACGCAATGCCCAGTTCCCTCTCTGCACGGTTATGAATAATATCTATTGCTTCAGCATTATCCAATAAATCAATCAAATCAATACCGAGATTTTTTCTTTCTTTGACACAGGTTTTTAAGTATCCTATTTTCGTTTCTATCTGCGCATCGTTTAATTTCTTTTTGAGTATTTCTAGAAGTGATTCTTGTTCCTCATGCGTAACAATCCCATCTTCTAGTATCCGATCTATTTTTTCACAGATGATTTTAGAAGGCTTATGATCACGAATGAAAGATTCATTAGTTCTCATCCATTCTTGCAAGCGACACACTTCTTTTTCGTTGATTTCATTGTCGCAAATAACACCTTCAATGATTCCATTAAGTTCATAAATCTTCGCAGAGGAATCAGTTTCAAGAGCTGTATATTGACTACAATTATCTATAAGCATTTCTCGTTCTTCATCTGTGATGATTCCATCTTCAAGCACTTGTTCTACCAGTGAAATTAATTGAGCTTGCCTAGGCTCGTAAGATAAGTTCTTGTTCTTGTTCACCCACGAAGACAATCCGGCTACCTCTAGCTTATTGATAATACCGTCGTAGCTAATGCCGTTTATTATTCCTATTAACTCATTTATGTTACGCATCATCAACTTGTGTGGTGTTTGCTCCAAAAACTACCACAGCTCTCCTTTCATCTAGTATCTGTAATGCAGAAAAGCTTCTGCAATCTAAACTTACAATACAAAACAAGGTATCCATTTATCAGGACTCACTGGTTTTTGAGGCTCCGTTAATTTATCCAGAAGCACTCAAAATCCCCTTATTTTCAAGCTTTTTTCACACTTTTACTTCTGTACTTTTGACATCAAACATACCGTTTCATTTTGTGTATTGTTATCCAAACCTAGTGTAAACTCTTTTTCTATAATCGGCAACTTAAATTCTATGGATTTCAGCCACTGACCATTCTCTTTGCGTTCTTCGTAAATCTGTACATTATCCACCAACTGTGACAGGAACTCTCGTTTCTCAGCTTCGTTCATTTTGGCATACAGCTTATCAAAGAAAATGAGTGCCTTGTATATATTGTCTCCGGTAATCTTGTCTGCCAGCAGAGCGCGTTTCTTAGTTTTTGCAGATATAAGCAATTCCTCTGCTTCATCTATTTTATCATAAGTCTTGTACAAACGGTTCTCTAAATCTGTTTTTCTTCGCTGATAATGTTTATCCTCATAATCAAGAGAATCAATATCTGACAAGATCGTATCTTTGTTATGATATAGCTGTCTTAATTGTTTTTCGTAATTTGCTATTTCCTGATCTAATGCGCTTGTGTCTACTTCCATATTTATCTTCCTGCGTATTAAATCCGAAAATTTAGGATTGCTAACCAGTTTACTGATCACCTCTGCAACAGAAGCATCCAGCATTTCTTCATGCACCTGTTTTTTATAACCGCATTTATGACCTCTGGTCATATTCCGGTGTTTACAGCCATAATAATAAAAGTCCTTATAATGGCTTCCATCCTTGCGCTTCTTAATGGCCTTGTTGCCATACATTCCTGCACCGCAGACAGGACATTTTAAAATTCCAGATAAAAGATGTATCTTTTCTTTCTTATCACGATTGACCTTTTCGTACTTTTTAGCCTGTGCCGCCACCTTGACCTGCGCCTGCTCCCATACTTCTTCTGATACAAGAGCTTCATGTAAACCATCTACCAACAGATAATCATCTTTCTTAACTTGTCTGTACTCGTTCCTTGTACCATGAACCTTTTCTGTCCGTCTTCTACCATAGGAGATTTTACCGCTATAAACCGGATTCTGTATAATTCTTCTGATAAGAGCAGCATCAAATAATGGATTTTTGCCATTCTGCCTGGCTATCTTATGGATTCCATGATTTTCTAAATACTTAGCAATTCCATTCGCTCCCAGATCTGTATTCACATATTGGTCAAATATCGTTCTGATAGCTACTGCCTCTTCCTCATTCACTACCAATTTTCCATCAATGATAGCATATCCATATGGTGCAAAACCACCATTCCATTTACCTTCCCTGGCTTTCTGCATCCTGCCTTCCATTGTCTGAACACGGATGTTCTCACGTTCAATCTCTGCCACTGCTGACAGAACAGATATCATAAGTTTCCCGGCATCTTTAGATGAATCTATTCCATCCTCTACACAAATCAGATTCACACCAAAGTCCTGCATCACTTGTAATGTTGCAAGAACATCTGCCGCATTTCTTCCAAATCTGGAAAGCTTAAATACAAGGACATAAGACACTTCATCTTTTCCTGATTTGATATCGTCCATCATCTGATTAAATGCAATTCTTCCCTCTATTGACTTACCGGATTTTCCTGCATCCTCATACTCCCCGGCAGTTTCATACTCATTATAATCACAAAAGGCTTTCATTTTTGTTTTCTGTGCATCTAGAGAATATCCGTCTATCTGCATTGTTGTAGAAACACGGGTGTAAAGATACACTTTTATCTTTTCTTTAGACATTCTTATCACCTCTTAACGTCATTTTCGCAGTCAAAGCATAGCTACTAATTATACCTGTTTATCTGGCAGTGAAAGTAATCTGTCTATTACCGGATGAATAATTGCTGTCTCTGTAATCTGATTGATGGCACAAAGTTTCTTCCCTGCATCCTTACTGGATGCTCCACAATGATAAACCAGTTCTGTCTTTTCCCCATAATCAAGTATAATTAACCTGTCGTGACAATCAGGATTCGGCTTAATCCGAATCGTTGGATATTCATTTTGAAAATCCGTCACTAAAGAGTTCGTAAGAAATCCTCTCCCACCTTTTCCATTCTCTGTGAATAAAACAACTTCCACGCCATCTGCTTTCTGTGAAAGGTGTTGTAATGATTTTGCATTCATATAATCATCCACAACATAGATTGATTTATTTGCCTGTTGGTAGATTTCTATGTATGCAATGTCAGCTTCTAACTTCTGGCCTTTATAAATCACAAAATTCTTGACATCTTTTTCCGAAATAAAATTCTCACTTAGCTGTTCAACATTCTTTTGAATCAAATTAACCTTTTGGTCTGTTTGTTTCTGTTTATCTATTAACCCAGTTGTCTGCACTGATATTTCAGTAACTTTAGATGATAGTAACTCCATTTCAGATCTTGTTACAAATTGCTGGTTCTGTTTAATATAATGTCGCATTTCTCTAAAGGTACGCATAATAAAAATGCTTTGTTGCTCTGCTAATTCTCCGCGAAGTACTGTAGCAAGCATATAGATTCCTTGCTCTGTAAACGCAAAAGGCATCTTTTTAATATTGGATCCCTGTCTATTACTCTTTTCGTTCAAAGTCGCAAATTGCGACTTTGAAAATCCCTCCGGTATTTCTTCTCTATTTAGTTGAAACATGAAATCCTCTGGAAATCTACTAATGTTCCGCTTCACCTGCTCATTTAATCGTTTGACTTCATATCCATAGATTTCTGCTAAATCTTTATCCAGCATTACCTGCTGTCCGCGAATTATATACACTTTACTACGAATATCATCTGTAGTAATCAATTCCTTTGTATCTTCCATTTTTCCTCCTACCAAACCGGTTATTAGTTCCGTCAGATTGATTTTTCAATTCCATTTCATGAAGTCACAAATTGTGACTTCATGGATTTTTGATTCAAGGTGCAGTTAATTCACCTTGAACGTTAACGCAACTTGAGATTAATCAATCCTCCACAATACTCTCCATCTGTTCCAACTTCTGCAAGGCCTTTATATACGCCATCAGTCGTTTATACTGCTCATCACCTAGACTATGTATCTGTTTTAAAATCTTAATATCCGCCCTAGTGACTTCATAATCCATATCTGCATCTTTATATTCCGGGTCAATTCCCTTCCCCGTTAAAAGCTGTTCAGGAGTAATATCTAATGCATCACATATTGAAAGCAAACAATCCGCTTTTGGATTTGTCTTTTTCTTTTTCCAGTCACTGATGTTACTCGTTGCAATTCCAGTTCTTCTTGAGAGTTCCAACTGCGTTATGTTCTTCTGCTCCATCATATAAAAAATTCTTTCACTGATAATCATGATTTTTCCTCCACCAACATTTCATGTGCATCCGTATTTTGCGATTTTAATATCCGTCTTTACGGTTATAATATCATGCGACAGCTTTTCTTTCAATAGAGATTTTTGTATTTCTGAATTTTACTATATTCTTCGGTTTATAAAATTCAACATACAGCTGTTTAATTCTTTTCATGAGAAGATAATGATCCGGATCTGGCAAACTATCCAAATCCATCGCTTCTGCATACTTTGCTACCATTTCTCCGATAAAATTTGCCAAATCACTCCAGGCATCTCTTTCTTTTAGAACCACTTTATTCTTAACCATAATTAAAATCCTTTCTGACATTGTCATTGAAATCCATCGTATCCCATCCATAGTGATGTCCTTTCATTCCCTGATAGGATAAGATAGATATTATTAAAATTAGTATTGTTATTATTAGTTTTATTAGGCTTTGATTTCTACAGTTCTAAATACGTAAGAATCAAAACTCTGTGGGTGCATAAATCAAAATTCCTAGATGTGATTTTCACTCCTCTTCTTTTTTGATTTTTACCTGTGTGAATATCCCTCAAAATACTTTTTTAAGATACAACTTGTTAGGCTTACCCGGTCCTTGCCTCTTTCGTTCAAGTGCTCCCGCCTTCTCCAGCTCATCCAATAGTTTGCAGGCTTTTTGAGTGCCACAATTCAAATCCTTGCAAACTCTTTTTACCGAATAATAGATAAACACCCTTCCTTTGTCATCAATCCATCCATTTTTTATTGACAGGGAAACACGGTCTAAAAAGAATGCATATAATAGCTTTGCATCTGCTGATAACTCCGCAAAGTACACATTATTCGCCAAGCATTTTGGTAATCTGAAAAAAGTAAACAATTCTCCATAACCTCAATCCTTCCTTCTTTACATTTTGTAAATATGCAACGCTTTCTCAATTTGAACACCGGCTTTCCCAAATCATTCTCCAAATGCTATTTCACAAATTGGCAAGCAGTGCACCGGTATATACCCGGCGCATTTTTGCTTGTTGGGGAATGCCCCAATCCCCTCGAACTGCGGATAAACCGCAGAGCCACGCTAACGCTTTTTATCAATTCACCTTCTCTTCTTTGAATCCTCCTCATATAGATGAATAACTGCTTCAAGTGCCTTTTTCAGAAGTTCTGTTTGCTCATTATTCATCTTTTTTATTTCTGCAATATCCTCTTCATACAGCTTACCCATTTCATTTGCTTTCTTAGCATACTGATTGAGATCATTACTAATCCTTGTATGCAAAGATATTACCCGGTTCAAATCAGGCCATTCAGAGATTATTACATACCCGTTTAACGCCATCTTCCTGATATACGCACTCATATTATGAACTCCGGCTTCCTTCATCCGATCATGCAATATTTCCACCTCCTCCGGTTTAAATTTCACATAAATACCTTTTGAATACTCTTTCACTTTGCATTTCCTCCACTCTTTTTACTTTGTTTTTTAGAAATCATTCTATCAGGGCATTTGATGACTTTCTAAAAATAGGCAACAAAAAAAGCAACCGATGTTACTCGATTGCCATGCTGCCACTTTTACAAGACTATATCCGCTCAAAAAATTGTTAGTATTGTACAAATAGTTTTGTGAATAATTCTGTCCATTTTCCATTACAAAATGATAATTGACTTTTTAGAAATAGTTGTTCTCAGATTTTCTACAAAATTAGAAAAAGCCCAAACCACAAGGGTTTGAGCTCCATTTGTACATTCGTATTTTCTGCTTTTGGGTATAAAATCTCCGCTGTTAAATATAGAATATTTGTTCGTTTTTGTCAAGTCATACTTACAATGAAGAAAAGCTACCTGTCGATTAAATATGTCAGCTGATTGCCATATATTTCATTTAATGCAGTCTAAATCTTTTTCAGCAAAAGATGGTGGAAGAATGCAATATCTCTGTACTCCTGTATCTGTGATACTCTTAACTCAAGCTGCATCATTTTCTCCTGCCAATCTTCATCCCCATGCTTTTGTTGATTCTGCTGCAAATCCCAGAAAGTTCTTATTCCAAAATTAGCTGAGATAGTTAATTGTGGCTCCCATTTAGTAATATCATTATCTTCATAATATCTTATAGTCCCAAACTTAGAAGCTGTGCTGTTTTTTCCATCAAGAATTGCATTTGCCTTTTCAAAATCATCAAGCAAAACTGCCATTTGCATTACGCGTCCCGGTCTGTTATGTTTTACAATAGATAAAATTCCGTTCTGCTTAAGCACTCTAGTCAAAACCTTTATTACCTCTTCCTTGTTATCAACATACTCGAGTACATTGTGACAAATGATAATATCAAAAGTTTTATCAGCAAATGCTGATAAAGTTTTAACATCGCCCATTATTTGTGTATATTGATAATCTTTCCAAGCATTTGTCAGCATTTCTTGCGATGGTTCTATTGCAATCACTTCATTCTTTTCTGCGAAATAATTTGCTGTGATTCCTTCACCACTTCCAAAATCAAGTATTCTTTTTCCTTCTATTTCTCCTATCTGTTTCCATACTATTCTCTTGAATAGCCTCTCCCATGCCGGAAGTTCTGTAATTTTATGCATATTATCCGCGTCCTTTCCATACACAAAAACCAATTTTCTATCTTATCAAAACGCCACTAAAAAACTGTTCTTGAAATGCAATCTGTGCATATATTTCATCATCACTCGGAAGTTCTATATCACTATGTATAACTCCTTTTTCGTCACAAGGAACCACAATCCATTTCGTTTCATTATCATCATATCGATGATATACTGCAATAACTTTTCCTGTATATTCTGCAACAGCCGAATTCTCTCCAAAAAGATAGATATCCTGCTCTGCTCCGTCTCCACCTTTTATCCCGGTAACATACCCATAATTGATTGGATAAATCATCTCTTTATGACGTGGGTGGTAGCTTCCCTTAGGACGATCTATCTTTCCGCTTACTACTTGACCAATAATATCCTGATATCGGTTTGATGGGACAGGGTTGTCCTCAAATCCAAAAATATCTTTCACATTCAGACAGCAATCACCATGATCATACATTTTTCTAATTTCCGCTACTGTGAGCCATCTTGTTTGAATCACTTCATTTGTTGTTGCTCTTTGTAGGTCTGGTTCTTCTGTTGTTTCAAAATAATAAGAATCTCTTATCCAGTTATGTCTAAATCCGTCATAAGTAAGAGCTACTTTTGTAGCAAGAACAGTTGCTTTTTCACGTTCTAACGTGATTCCTACTTCCTCAAATACTTCTCTTAAAGCAGCATCTAAACTGGTATCTCCTGCTATGGAATGTCCCGCAACAGTTTCCCACTTTAATGGATCCGTATCCTTATCTGCCGAGCGCTGTGACACCAAATATTTCCCGGTTTTAGGATTCTTAATCCAAACCATAACCCATAAATGAAATTCATCTTTCAAAAGATTCTCCTGTTCTCCACGAGCGCAAATTTTTCCATTTTTCTTCCGATCTATTGTATATACATCCCACAATTCACTCATTCCCAATACTCTCCATTTTTATAGACATATTTTGTAAAATACATGCCTATTAGACCTTCCTCTAAATCATTTTAAAAAATTCTAATGCCTCAACAATCGCATCCTCTTTCTCCTTCGGACACTTAGGCTGTCTGGTATCATCAGATTTAGGTTTATTGTAATTCTCACGCTCTATAATTCCATACTTAGCCTTAACCTGCGCAATATAAAGGTTAGATACTTTCATCCCCTCATTATGCTCTGCCACATATGACTTGATTTCCTCATAGGTTGCTTTACTCTCAGCAGAGGTAATATCTAACTCATCCATATCCAGTCTCACATTCACATGATGCTTCGCCTCATGAAGTTTGGACAAAAGACATACCGTCTCTACATGCACAGTCTCGGGAAATAAATCCACATTACTGACCCTCTTCAACTCATACCCGCGCTCCTGGAACACCGCTAGATCCCTCGCAAAGCTTGTTGGCTTACAGGAAATATACACGATGTTTTTCACGCCATAGTCGATGATCTTTTGCAATGCCTTTGGATGGATGCCGTCGCGTGGTGGATCAAGGATAATATAGTCTGGTTTTTCCTCGATATCGTCAATGACTTTGAGGACATCTCCGGCTATGAATTCACAGTTATCCAGACCGTTGAGGGCAGCGTTTTCTTTTGCCGCCTCGACAGCCTCTTCTACGATCTCGACACCGATAACTTTGCGGGCAACAGGTGCAATGAGCTGTGCGATCGTGCCTGTTCCGCTATACAGGTCAAATACGACTTTATCGTGCAAATCTACCGCATGTATCTCTGTGGCATTGCCACCTGATGCTTTTCCGTTAAGCGCATCACCGCCCGGTGTATTTTCTTCGCCCGGTGTATTTTCTTCGCCCGGTGCGTTTTCTTCGCCGTATGTATTTTCTGCCATATTTCCGTTGCCGGTTTCTCCTGCATTTCCAATATTAATCTCACCTAACACATACTCGCGTGCACGCTGATAGAGCACTTCTGCCCCGCTTGTATTTGTCTGGAAGAAGGAGAATGGGGAGATTTTGAAGGTGAGTCCTAAGACTTTCTCTTCAAACCAATCTTTGCCATATAAGATCTTTGTCTCGTCGCTTTGTACGACATCGCCCAGGCTATCGTTACAGATCTGCAGAATACCTGTGATCTGTCCCTCAAGAGGAAGGGCAAGCAGGCGGCTGACAAGCTCGCTATAATCGATTTCCTGCTGTGTGGAGGTGACGAGTGCTACGAGCATATCACCGGACACTTCGGCACGGCGAACGAGCAGATGACGAAGTACGCCCTGATGATCGCGTTTATGGTAATATGGAATGTTATTTTCTTTGGCGTATTCTCGCACGCAGGCAAGGACTGCGGAGTAATCGGGATGTACGATCTGACAGCCCTCCGCATCGACGATATCATGAAAGCTTCCCTTTTTGTGCAGACCGAGCGTTAATGGACCGTCTTTAACGGCATCTCCAAAGGAAAATTCCATTTTGTTACGGTATCCCCACTCTCTGTATTGTCCATCTTTTCGTACAGATAAGATTCCATCGTACTGATAACCATCTCCTTCGTAGACGGCATCGATCAAGCGAAGCACTTGTTCTTTTTTGAGGGCGAGCTGCTGTTCATACGGAATTTCCTGATAGTTACAGCCACCACATGTACCAAAATTCGGACACTTCGCCTCTCGCGTTTCTAACTGTCCTTTTTTTAGGACAGAGCGCAATCGTCCTTCACATTTATTTTTGCGTGCTTTCTTGACGGAGAACTCTACTGTCTGTCCGGGAAGCGCACCTTTTACGATAGCATATTCGGTTGCCACACTTTCGTCAGGCTGCGGCACCTGCGCCTTTACAACTGCTTTATTCGGAAAGTCAACGCGTTCTACCACGCCTGTATAAATCTGTCTCTTTTTCATATTTATCCTCATTTCTGTAACTGCAGATTTTATGTTTATCTATTTCTGCATCAATAATTTTCATGCCCGTTCATTTCTGCATCAATAATTTTGATGCTCGTTCATTTCTGCATCAACAATTTTTATGTTTATCTAAATCTGCACTAACAGTTTTACCATTCATTTATTTCTGCACCAACAGTTTTCTTATTATTCTCTTGGCTTGTCCGCAAAGTTACCCATGATCTTTAAGTTGCTGGCATATTCTTCGATCGACGCCATCGCATTTCCCACACCGGAGTCCTGCAGATTTCCGGTAAAGTCAACGAAGAAACGATATTCCCAACTGCTTTTGTGCATTGGTCGGGACTCGATCTTAGTTAAGTTCAGATCGTTATAATAAAAGTTTGCCAACATATGATACAGGGCACCAGCCTCATGTTTTACTTCAAATGCAATGCTGACTTTATTGGCATTTTTTACATATATTTTTTGATTTGAAATAATGATGAAACGAGTATAGTTTTGGTTGTGCTGATTGATCTTTGGCTGCAGCACGGTAAGACCGAACTCCTCAGCTGCGCGCACACTGGCGATCGCTCCCTGTGATCTGTCACCCTCTTCTGCAATTTTCTTAGCAGCGCCTGCTGTGCTGTCATATTCCACACCACGAATGGCAGGATGTTCCTCTAAGAAATCTGCACACTGCAACAAGCCCTGTTGATGAGAATACACAACTTTCAGGTCATCGATGGAAGCTCCAGGAAGTCCAAGTAATGCCTGATCGACCTTGATAACATGCTCTGCCACGATAGTCACATCGTGATCGACCATCAGATCATAGATGTCTGCAATGCTTCCGGTGGAAGTGTTTTCGATCGGCACAACGCCATACAGTGCCTCTCCATTTGCAACAGTCTCCATCACTTCTTTAAAAGTTGTTTTGTTAAAAGAGGTGATCTTATCCCCAAAATATTCCAACATCGCCTGCTCGGTAAAGGCTCCTTTTTCCCCAAAATAGACAACTCTAGTGTCTTCGTTGACATCCAGTTTCTCTACTTCACGAAATGGAATATGGTTTACTCCGGGACCAAGTTTTTGATACTGATATTTACGGCTGATGGACATAATCTGGCGAAACAGATCCTCAACTGCTGTCTCGTTAAATTCATTATTTGCCATCTTACGCATTGTTGCGATCTTTTCGTTCTCACGCTGTGGATCATATACCTTCTTTCCGGTACTGCGCTTATACGCTGCAACGTCGTTGGCAACGTCCATTCTGTCCTGAAAGAGACGAATGATCTCTTTGTCAATTTCATCAATTTTTCTGCGGCTTTCTGCTAAATCTATTACCATATTTTTATTCACTGATCTGTCAACCAGTTTATCCTTTCTCTCGGTATCTTCCGAGCTTTCTTTATCCGGCATATTATGTGATAACCCCACCGCTATTAGAATACCATATTCCTTACCCTCTGTACAAGGAATACAACAAAGTGGGCTTGCCCACTTTGCGCGTCACCGCTGGGTTGCTTGTGCAACCTTCCTCTGTGTGGTACTCGCATCCTCACGGAGTGTTTTTTACTTTACTCAAACTTCCCATACCTCAAATCCTTCACAACCACATATTGCTTATTATGTCAGCAACAAATAAACTATTTTGCAGCCAGTAGTCTGACTTGTTCTGCCGGCAGCGAACTAAGATAATTGCCGCAGAACGCAGAATTTTTGGATGATTTCTTATTTTGTTAAGTCTCTGATGAATACATGCCCGAAGAATTGTCTGAGATGTCCCGGTTTAGCAAGGTATCATCCATTTTTGGACGGGACGCTTTCGCTACGATGCGCTACGTCACGTTACTTAATGTCTCTGAAATACGAGACATAAGTAACGACGAGCGCAAAGTCCCTTTCAAAAATGATGATTACCTTGCTTCCGGGACTTTGAGTTTCCGAAGGGCATGTAAATCAATCATCAGAGACAACAAAATCTAGAAATCACCAAAAACGTAAATGCGGCAAGGCAATTACTATAGTTCTCTGTCGGCAGAAACCACAATGTTGTGGCTGCAAAATTCTTAGTATTCTTTGACATAATAAGCAATATGTGGTTTTGCAATAACTTCCGGTATGGGAAGTATGAGTTACTTTATAGTAAACGACAAGTTTCCTATAAGGATTAGGGTATCAAAAGTCCATTTTCATGACGGAGATATTTTTTTGAAGATTTGCGCTACAATATCTTGAGGCGATGCGGCGCATCGTTGATAGATATTGTAGTCAAAGATTCGAGAAAATAGCCTGTCAGGGAAATTCAGACCTTTTGACACCCTAATCCTATAAAGTAAAAAACATCCGGTGATTTGATCACCGGATGCCCGTTCATTCACTCTACTGAAAACCTTTCAAGAAAGATGCTTTCGAATCTCCCTTACTTTTTCTTCCGCCTCGCTCTGCCTGCTGCATTCTATGAAGCTCTTCATCATCGAACTTGGACTCTTTGAAGTTGTCCTCCTCCAACAATGCTTTCAGATCAACTTTCTTTGCTTTTCTAGGCTTAGAAGGCTTCTTCGGATCCGGATGCACTCTTTTGCTCTTTGCGACAGGCGCCTCCTTCTGCTCTGCCTCGGCAGGCTCGTCAGCTTCCTGTGTGTCCTCCTCTGCCGTCTCTGCAGAAGTATCCTCTGCTGAGTCCGTGGCATCTGCCTCTTCTTCCGCCTCTTCCGTTACTGCAGCTTCTGCTTCTTCCGAAGTCTCTTCCACTGCCGGAGCTTCTTCCTGTGCAGTCTCTTCCTGTACAGTCTCTTCTTCTGCGATCTGCTCCTCTTCCTGTGGTGCTACCTGCTCTTCTACAGGCTGTGCCTCAGGCTCCTGCTTCGTCTCCACGTTCTTTGCGGTATCAGCATTCTCTTTGGACCCAGCGCTCTGTACCGTCTCATTCTTTTTCTTTACCGCTGAATCCTTATGTAGGTCCGACGCCTCTTCTCCTTCTAAGTTGAACTCCGTAGCGTCATCACCAATAAAGATGTCTTTACTGATCGTAATATGTGCAACCAGTGCTGAACCAAAGTATTCGTTCAGAACCGGAACCTGCTCGATCGCTTTTACCGGATCGTCGGACTTGATCATTGTCAAAAATACAGCGAACGGTCTAATATAAACCAAGCACTGTTCCAATGGATATTTTTCCACTTTGATCGTAACCACTTTATCCTTAAATGCCTGTAACTTCTCTTCCACATCGGCATCCTCTGTGTACAAGCTAAGGAAACTCTTCTTGACTGCCTCAAGATATTCTAATTTACGTGCTTCATTCATACGCTTCTCGATCTGATCGCGCATGATATGCATTTTCTTTGGAGCTACATCACCAAGATTTGCCTGCTTATAAAGCTTTAAGCACTCTTTCTGTTTGGTATTTAACTCCATGATGCACTGCATCATTTCTGTATTTGCTTTTTCAGGCACAAACTCCTGCATCGTGATGCTTGCCATCACTTCCTTCACTAACGTACTGAACCGGATCATTTCCTCTTCAAGTTCATTGTACGAAGCAAGTAACTGCTGTATTTCGTTCATCCCTACCTGTCTCCCTTCACGTTAAAATAATCCTTCAAAATAAGTATAATACATTTTGTGAAAAATGCACATAGTTTTTTTACTTTTTTTTAACTTTTTTTACATTTTTTTAACTTCCACAGATCAATCTGCAATATACTCATTCGTAAATCCTGTATTTTCCGGAATTTCCTGATCGTATAAATGTTGCTCATTGACCCATTGATAAAACATATTCCAACGGTCTGCATCAAAAACTCCGAACTGCGCCGCATCATCGATGTAGCAATCCTTTAGATATTCCTGACTGCCTTTTATCAGACGTTCATCAAGATCCGGCACGCTGCTGCATAATATTTCTGCTGCCTTCTCCGGTTTTTTGATGGCATACTCATAGCCTTTTTTGACAGCTTTCAAAAATTTTCTGGCGACATCCGGATGCTTTGTTAAGAATTTATTATTCGCAATGATAACCGGACTGTAGTAATCAAACCGTTCGTCTAACTGTCGAAACGGCAAGAATGTCGTAACCAGTCCGGCCTGTTCACATTGAATGCCACCCCACTCATAATTGATCCACGCACATTGAATGTCCGAACGGAGTGCCGATACCACATCGTCAATATAACTGGATAATAATGTCACACGCCCAAAATCACCGCCGTCCGCTTCCACTAAGGTCTGTATGACTTTTTGGCGAAACAGCGTATCATTGGTCGCCAGCGTGTGATCCTGCAATTTGCCCGGAGAATCGATTCCCTGATCGGTCGATGAGATCAATCCTGCCGTATTGTGCTGCAAAATTGCCGCTACAGCCGTCACATTAATATTTTGATCTCCGGCAAACTCTTCCGCCAGATTGTCCTGCGCATCAATGCCAAATTCAGCATTACCGGATACTACCATGTCGGTTGCACCGTCATCCGGCGGCAGTACGATCTCCACTTCCAGCCCTTCGTCCGCAAAATATCCCTTTTGCTCGGCAACATACAACCCGGTATGATTCGTATTCGGCGTCCAATCCAGTACCATCGTAAGCTGTGTTTTTGTATCCTTTTTGTTCGTCTGTTTCTTCGTTTGACAAGCGCAAAGATTCACTGACATACTTGCCACCAGGCATAACGCAAGCAAACGCATTCTAAATGTTTTTTTCATACTGATCACTCATGCCTTTCCGCACCTGTTGCTTTAAGTGAGCTTTCGCATTTTGCCACAGGCACAGATTCAGCACCACAAATTGTATTCGCTTTATTCCGCTTTCAAAAATGCTGCATAACATTTCTTTGCCTCATACACATCGGCTTTGCTGGTAATCTCCCAAGGTGCATGCATATTTAACACTGCAACACCGCTGTCGATAACCTGCATGCCATACAGGGACAAAATATATGCGATCGTTCCACCACCGCCAATATCTACTTTACCAAGTTCTGCTGTCTGATAAGCAACATTTGCATTATCCATAATGTTGCGAAGTTCGGCCAAATATTCTGCGTTCGCATCGTTGGAACCGGACTTGCCGCGGCTTCCGGTAAATTTACTAAATACAACGCCTCTGCCAAGATAAGATGCATTTTTCTTTTCAAATGCATCGGCAAATAATGGGTCGTAAGCTGCATTTACATCTGAAGAAAGCATGCGGCAGTTTGCCAGACAGCGTTTCAAGGTAAGCTCTGAATAAGTGCCCTCGAGATTGATCAGCTCTGCCACTACATTTTCAAAGAAATGTGACTGCATTCCTGTTGCTCCAACACTGCCGATCTCCTCTTTATCAACCAGCAGGCAGCAAGCTGTCTTAACCAGATCTTTGGCCTCTAACATAGCTGCCAAAGAAGTATAAGCACATACTCTGTCATCTTGTCCATAAGACATGATCATGCTTCTGTCTACACCGAGTTCTCTTGCCGCACCTGCCGGTACGATCTCTAATTCTGCAGAGATAAAATCTTCTTCTTCCATGCCATACTGATCTTGCAGCAATTTCAGCACATTTGCTTTGACGGCATCTTTTTCTTCGTCTTTCAAAGGCATACTTCCGATCAAAAGATCTAATTTCTCTCCCTCGATAACTTTAGCTGCCTTTTTCTCCATCTGCGTTCCGGCCAAGTGGATCAACAGATCTGTTACACAAAATACCGGATCATCCTCTTTCTCACCGATGCAGATATCCACCGTCTCGCCATTTTTCTTTACAACCACACCGTGGATCGCTAACGGAAGCGTCACCCACTGATATTTCTTGATCCCACCATAATAATGTGTATCCAAATAAGCCATGTCGCTGTCTTCATACAATGGATTCTGCTTTACATCCAAACGCGGTGAATCGATATGCGCTCCTAAAATATTCATGCCCTGTTCCAATGGCTGCTCACCGATCTGAAACATTGCAACACTTTTGTTCATGCATACTGCATAAACTTTATCACCTTTTTGCAGAGCACGTCCCTGTTCCATAAAGGACTGCAGAGACTGATAACCTGTCGCTTCTGCCTGTTTGATAATCTCTTTCACACATTCTCGTTCGGTCTTGCCCACCGTCAAAAACTCTCGATAGGATTTATTCACTTCTTCTAATTCTGTAATCTGCTCATCACTATACGCTTTCCATGCATTCTTTCTTTCCATCTAAACTCTCCTGCCTTTCCGTTTTTTTACTCTGCTAACCTCTATAGCAGCTAAACATACACCCTTTAGTATACAACATTTTTCGCAAAATACAAATTCAGAATCTCAAACTGATTATCTCACAAATTCGCAACGCAAGGGAGCTTGTTCACTTGCGCAGAATTTGTGAACGACAAAATCATAAAGCGCAATGCGCGGCAGATGCGAAGCATCTGGATTTTGGAGTCATTATCTCATAATAATTGCGCATGATTTCTAAATTTTGTTGTCTCTGATGATTGATTTACATGCCTTACGGACAACTCGAGGTCCCGGAAGCAAGGTATTCATCATTTTTGAAAGGGACTTTGCGCTCGTCGTTACTTATGTCTCGTATTTCAGAGACATTAAGTAACGTGACGTAGCGCATCGTAGCGAAAGCGTCCCGTCCAAAAATGGATGATACCTTGCTAAACCGGGACATCTCAGACATTCCTTCAGGCATGTATTCATCAGAGACTTAACAAAATAGCTTTGGATGTGCGAAGTTTGAGTTCAGAATGATAGGTGAGTGCTGCAGAGCCAATATAGAATTCCTGCAATGATGCCTTGGCGTATTTTGGCGATAACATATTTGCCGGTGGAAAGATCCGTTTCGGAGATCACACTGGCCGTTTGTGCAACACTGGATAAGCCCCCGAAAGCGCAAAATGCAACAAGAAGCACCTGCCCAGATATCCCGGGGATCGTACTGCTAAGCAGCACGGCGCCGGTGGTGATCTCCAGCGCACTGACGATCCCGGCTTTATATTCCGGTGCAAACGGACACATTTGCTGTACGATGCCTGCCAAAATAGAAAACAAAATGATATAACCGCCTACTTTCGTCAGTATCACAAACGAATGTAAGATGCTCTCATCCAGAACGTTAATGACATTTCCGGCATATGGTTTTTCCTGTTTCCGGCCGGCAAACTCTGCTGACCAACTGTTTTCCAGCCCCAAACTGCGCATAATATGGCGCCTTCCCCGATCGATCACGCTCCCGATCCACCCTGCAATATAGACCAATATCAATACGATAAGCGGTTTGTGCAGCCCCATGCAGGACACACCGATAAATTCTGTCAAAAACATCGGGCTGGCGTTGTTACAAAACGTTAAAATATATTGTGCTTCTTCTTTGCAAATGCGTTGTCCCCGATACAATTCTGCCGTAGTCGCTGCACCTAACGGATATCCGGATAACATACCTACAACGACCGCATAACAACCGGATCTTGTAATGCCAAATACCCTTTGTAAAACCGGGGCAACAACACCTGTGATCCGCTCTGTCAGTCCCAATCCCATGATCACAGAAGAAACAATAGAAAAAGGCAACAGTGACGGAAGTACGATCTGAAACCACATGAGCAATCCTTCTTTGGCAGAATCGCTGACAGCCTGTGGAAACAGCAAAAAAACTATAATTATACTTCCGATCACCATCGCCATGATTGTTTGTTTCACGAACACTACCACTCCGTTTTCTAAGAACCACATTCCGTACATGATATGCGTCCGTTTTCGTATCTATTCTCGGTACTCCGATTCCTGTATGTAGCCTTGCTCCAGAGAATGACACTCCGATTTCCGTATCTAGCCATGCTCCAGAGAATGACACTCCGATTTCCATATCTATCCTTGGTACTCTGGGCGCCGCAGCTCTTTCCATCCCAAAGTGATCGCCACAATGGCCGCCATCAGATCAGCCACCGGACCCGCATACATGATGCCATCAATCCCTACAAATAACGGAAAGATAATAATAAGCGGCAGTAAAAACAAAATCTGTCTGGTCAAAGATAATATCATACCTCTCGTTGGCTTGCCGATCGCTGTAAAGAAATTGGATGAGATCGGCTGCAAAAAATTCAAAAACGTAAAAAACAAAAAGATATGAAAATAGTTTTGTGCAAATTGAAAATACTCCGGTGATCCCTTTCCAAACAGTGCAATGATCTGATGTGGTAATAACTGAAATAACAGGAATGCAACCACTGCCAATGTGCCTCCGTAGGAAAGTGCCCGCATATACGCTGCTTTCACACGACGATATAATCCTGCACCATAATTGAAGCTGACGATCGGCTGCAATCCCTGCGAGATTCCAATCACAAACGCCATAAACACTTGATTGACTTTCGTAATAATTCCTACGCAGGCAATCGGGATCGACTCTCCATACACAGAAAGCGAACCATAATATTTCAACGATTTATTCATAACGATCTGTACGATCATCATCGCTAATTGATTACTGCACGGAGCAGCTCCAAGCGCCGTGATCCGCCCTATATATTTTGCATGCGGTTTCAAGTGGCTAAGACACAATGTAACCGTACGGCAATGACACAAAAAATAAACCGCCAAACCGCCGGAGATCATCTGTCCAATGACCGTTGCCCATGCTGCTCCGGCCATGCCCCATTGAAAACCAAAGACAAATAATGCATCTAATGCCGTATTGATCACTGCGCCAACCAGATTGCACAGCATTGTAAGCTTTGGTCGGCCATCTGCCCGCAGCAAATGTCCCCCTCCGGTTGCAACGATGACAAACGGAAAACCAATAGAGACAATTCTTGTATATACACTGGCATAGCCTAACACTTCCCGCGAGGATCCAAAGAATACCATTAACTGTTGCAAAAACAGTTGCGTCACTGCCAACAACACAGTCCCGCAAAACACCATCATAAACAAGGCGTTTCCCATAAAATAAACTGCTTTTTTCTTTTCCTCTGCTATCGTCTGTCCCAATCCCATAGAAATATTAAAGGCGGATGAACCGCCAATCCCAAATAACAGTGCGATCGCAACACAAGAAATAGAAAGTGGAAATGAAATATTGGTTGCCGCATTGCCAAGTTCTCCTACGCTGTGTCCAATAAAAAACTGATCCACGATATTATACAAAGAACTGACTAACATCGCCACAATGCTGGGCAGTGCAAAGCGATGCAGCAAAGAACTGACTTTCTGCGTTCCAAGCGGATTATCTATCTGTATTCCCATACAAATCACTCTCGCCTTTCTTAAACAATGTACAAACTAAGATTCTACCGTCAAAAACTTGTCCCATCCGGCAATCTCATGATCTGCCGCGATTTCTAACCGAAACGAATGATCTTCCCCTTCTACTACGATAGAATACATTCCATCTGCCTTGTTGATCTCATACACAGTCAGCCCGCTTAATTCACGCAGTCCCTCCTGTATCTCCTGCTCGCTCATAGCACGATCTTCATAAGTTTGACGAAGATTGCCATCTGCGTCATATACTTTATAGCCTTCTTCCACAAGTTGTGCCAAAGATCCTTCTACAAAGGTAATCTCCATCTGATTCGCCCGCATCGTACGGATATCACGATTCATGCTGTTATCCGGCAGGATCTTTACGTTATCTATCATCACCTTGACACGGCCGCACGCACACTCAACCTCTTCTAACACCGCATCCTCAAAGTCAAAATGTTCTAGCTCGTCTTTCGTTTGAAACCGTCGTTCCATATCAAAATTCCTCCTCTACTACTGTGGTCCATTAATATGTCTATCCAGCTTTTCGATCAACGCATCCACATCACACTGATGCACCTGACATGCCTGTTCCAATGTTTCTCTTGGGGACATATGACAGGATACACAATGCATTCCCATTTCCTGAAAACATTCCTGTGCTGTAGGATACGACTGTAGAATTGCCCCGATCAATGAATATTTTGTAATAACCATTCTTTTCCTCCTCTATTGACATCTGCTGACAAAGTAGTATAACATATTTTTCTAGTGACCGCAAAACAGCTGAAGTGCTACGTATTCAAACTTCCCATACCGGAAGTTATTGCAAAACCACATATTGCTTATTATGTCGGCAATAAATAAAATATTTTGCAGCCAATACAGTAAATTGTTCTGTCATCAGAGAACTAAGATAATTGCCGCAGAACGCAACGTTTTTTACGTGATTTCTTATTTTGTTAAGTCTCTGATGAATACATGCCCGAAGGATTGTCTGAGATGTCCCGATTTAGCAAGGTATCATCCATTTTTGGACGGGACGCTTTCGCTACGATGCGCTACGTCACGTTACTTAATGTCTCTGAAATACGAGACATAAGTAACGACGAGCGCAAAGTCCCTTTCAAAAATGATGATTACCTTGCTTACGGGACTTCGAGTTTCCGAAGGGCATGTAGAATAATCATCAGAGACAACAAAATCTAGAAATCACTGTAAAAACAAAATGCGGCAAGGCAATTACTATAGTTCTCTGATGGCAGAAACCGTTCTTTGGCGGCTGCAAAATATCATATAGTTATTGACATAATAAGCAATATGTGGTTGTGGAGGATTTGAGGTATGGGAAGTTTGAGTTACGTACATAATAAACAATATGCGGTATGGCTACAGTTAGGTTGTGTGCAAGGTTTGCATTTAGTAATGCGGATTTGGACTTTTCCGAAAAGGGAAAGTAGAAGGGAAGGTAGAATTATGGTTCGATATAATGAAGATACCGAGGTTGTTGCACGTATCAAGGAAGGCTTAAAGAAAAAGAATGGTTACTGCCCATGTCGTCTGGAAATGACAGAAGATAACAAATGCATGTGCAAAGAATTTCGGGAACAGATTGCGGACCCTGATTTCGAAGGCTATTGCCATTGCATGTTATATTACAAAAGCAAAGATTGATACTGAATACATCACTTAGGGATACTCTGCTCTACGCAAAGTGCCCCATATCCTGCTGCCACATCCGGATAATCTGTGATCCCCGGCAGCGGTTTGGCACCGCGCATCAGATAAGCCTTTCCCTTTTCGCCATACAATTCCACATCATTGCCACGAACAATTCCCCACTCCATTAATAATGCCGCTGCGCCTGTCACGAATGGGGCGGCAATCGACGTACCCGTGCGTCTCGCATATCCCCCACCGGGAGCAGCCGTCAGGATATCTACACCCGGGGCTACAAGTGTCGGTGCAGCCTGCCCGGAAGCTGTAAATCCTCTCCCCGAAAATGGGGCAACTGCCATCGTATCTGTCTGATACGCCCCCACAGAAACAATACGATCTGCTGTTGCAGGAATTGTCAACGTGGTATTCGTGACTGGCATTAAAAATCCGGTCTGACTGCCGCTTGCCTCTATCCCGGACATCCACAAATTACATACTCCCTCTCGAATTTCTCGCGGATACAGAACAATGCTCCATATACCGGCAGGCAGGGTAACTCCCTCCCCGGCAGTCCATTCCATATATATTTCCTGTGAAATCGTATACGGTGTCGGCGTGCCATGTACAATAGATAATGTACTGCCACCACCTAACATATACCGCACACCGGTACCTTCCTCCGGCATCCGGAACCGCTCCCCGGATGGTGAAACCACATATAATTCCAAACGATCGACATAGGATTTCCACAATTGAATCGTAAGTGCTCTCTCTCCTTCTGCTAAAGCAAATTCTACTTCTGTAGAATTATCTGGATTCATTCTTGAGCCATCGAACTCGCCATTTCCGTATATCCGGAAATCCCCCTTGGGCAGCGTCACCTGTGTGTGGTGCCTTGCATTTCCCTCATTACCTGCTGCCACAACGATCATATTTTTCCAAACACCATTCAATTCAGAAATATAATTTTCAAACAAAGACTGACCGTCATGAGGGCCATAATTATTGCCAAAACTTAAGTTGACTGCGATCGGCTGCTGCAGTCTGATCGCCTTACGCAAAACATAATCTAAGCCCTCCATCACTTCTGTCGTTCTCGGAAATCCATCATCCCTTCCGGCCAGTTTTACGATGATCAAATCACTTTCTGTAGCTATGCCGCGATTCCGCCGACTGACAGATCCTCTTCCATTCCCCGCCGCCACACCTGCAACTGCCGTTCCATGTCCCAGGACACGATCATCAACAGCCACGATCTCCCGCCGTCTCTCTTCCGGCATCCGCAATGCTTTATCAAAGTCCTCGGCTGTATATTCTACTCCGATCGAAAATCCTTCCGGGGCGCGCCCTTCCTGCTCCCCGGATTGATCCCAGCAAAATGCAATCCGGCTCGTTCCATCGTCACGAATAAAATCCGGATGGCTATAATCAATTCCTGAATCAATAATACCGACCAGCACACCTTTTCCCTGCAATCCCTCCACATTTTGACCCGGCAATGTCGCCGATGACAGACAGGAAACACTCCTTCCCCGCTCCAGATCAAAATAAAGACGTTTTGGCAGCTCGATATATTCTACCTCAGGAAGGGCGCGTAATGTCTCAAGCTGTCCATCCGGGATCGTAACCACGCCATATTCATTAAATAGTTCTACAGTTGTAGCCCCCGGGATCTCCCGTTCTACGCTTTGCGCCAATGCCCCTTCATAACGTACGATAACAGTCTGCATAACCCATTCCTCCTTTTACCTTACCTTATGTGCGTTGGCATCGCTAGGGACGATCCAAAAACTGCATTGAAACAATATCAGACATCGATATAATGCGTTCATCCGCCAGCACAAGCTGTCGTTCATATTCTTTTATCTTTTTTACGGTGCTCTGTACGGTTACATATTTGCCGCCTTCTTTTCTGTCATCCGGGACAAAATACGTTAGCGAGATCCACGGCTGCTCTGCAAAGCGTTCTAACAGCTCGTGATACCGCTCATTGAGCAGTCTGGTGCTCTCCTCATCCATTTCGTGCCGTCTGTCTGTCAGCCGCGCTGTTTCCTGTATCGCCTCTTCATGTCCGGTCAATGCGGCAAACGGCGAAAACTGTGCAGCACGGTTGTCGACCGACATTGGCAGATGATTGGCAGATACCGGATGCTCTTGATACAAAATATCGCCATATTTTTGCATAACCTGCTCTTCGATCGTCGCTGCAAATTCCTGCGAAAATTCATTTTGTGCTAAAAGGTCAAGCACGATGTCCTCCAATCTGGCGGTTTCGGTCCTTTGCCGTTGCCCCCTCCTCAAAATTCATTCCACGCAATACTGCATTCTTGCCATATTTCTTCTTGATCTTAAGCAATGCTTCCTGCATATTACGTTCTTTTTGTTTGGCTTCTGAGTCCTGCTGCTGTTTGACTTCCTGCGCCTCATAATCCTCAAACAAACTCATCTGTATGCATTCCTGTTTGGGGATATCTGCCTCATCAATTACCTTTGCTGCAACGACCGTAATACGACGAACCAGCAGCTTCGGATCTACGATCCGGTCATACAGACCGCTCACAGCCTCCATGATCTCCCGGGTTGAAGAAGTCTTCTGCGGCAGATTAACAGTGCCATGAGCATGTTTGGGCACTTTGCGTCCATATCGATCTGTTGTCACACTACCGCCGTACTTTATCTTCTGATCACGCAGATTATCAATATCATATCCTATCGTTAATACCATCTGATCGGTCACCAGACGCTTATCTACAAGCTCCAGCACCAGCAGATCCGTCATCTCCCGCACCACTAGCTTTGCCTTGTCAAAATCATACGGTTCCTGCAAAACCTGTCCCGAACTGATACTGTTCGTCGATGGCTTATACGCCTTTACCTGTGCGATCGTACACGGTTCATATCCCCACGCATGATCGATCAACAGCTCTGCATTGACTCCAAACATTTTGTATAATAAATCTTCGTTATAATAGTCTGTCCCCTTGCCTAATGAACACCTCGCAATATCTCCCATCGTATACAGGCCTTCCGCAGCCAGTTTCTTCGCATAACCGGCGCCGACGCGCCAAAAATCCGTGATCGGCTGATGCGACCACAACAACTTACGATACGAGATTTCATCCAGACTGGCGATCCGCACCCCATTCTCATCCGGAATGATATGTTTTGCCAAAATATCCATTGCGATCTTGCACAGATACATATTCGTTCCAATCCCTGCCGTTGCTGTAATCCCGGTGTTCTCCAATACATCTTGGATCATTTGCTGTGCAAGCTGTCTCGGTGTCTTTTGATACGTTTTCAAATAATGTGTTACATCCATAAAAACTTCATCAATGGAATATACATGTATATCTTCCGGGGCTACATATTTTAAATATATCTGATAAATTTTGGTACTGTATTCTAAATAATATGCCATTCGCGGAGGCGCCACAATGTAATCCAGTTCTAATTCCGGTGACTCACGAAGTTCCTCTGCCTGTGCAGATTTCCCGGTAAACTTATGACCCGGTGCCTGCCTTCTGCGCAAGGCATTCACCTCTTTGACGCGCTGCACCACTTCAAATAATCTGGCTCTGCCGGAAATGCCATGTGCTTTTAATGGCGGTGACACCGCAAGACAGATTGTCTTCTCTGTACGGCTCTTGTCAGCCACAACAAGATTGGTAGTCAATGGATTTAGTCCTCTCTCGACACATTCCACAGATGCATAAAAGGACTTAAGATCAATTGCAATATACGTTCGTTTTGCCGCCATACCAAGCACCTCCGTTCCATTTCTCATTCTTGTTTATTGTAGCAGAAATTCCAATAAATGCACACTTTTTTGTCCTGCCACACTTCAATCTTCTGGATCATTTCCTCTAAGAGAATTCTCCGCAGTTCTTCCCTCTCCCACATAGTCCCATCGGTCCCCGGTGCGTGTGATAACGCGTCTGCCTCCGTTCCGACCCCCAAGATCATACGAGCCCACCCGCAAAAATCCGGATCATCTTTATATTCTTTACATAACTGCTCTCCACATAGTTGTAATAGGGTTTGAATATCGATTCGCTCGCTTTCTCCCTCACCGCAATGACGACAGCAAAGCATTTCGGGATGTCTCCGTCTGCGCACTAGAGCCCGTTGACAATGACCGCATTTCGTAATTCCATGGAAGATATGACGTTTCTTTGACGTTGTGGAATACTGACGCCCGGCAACTGCATGAAACAATTCTTCGGATACGATCGGCTCATGTCCGTTTTTACGGACACAATACTGTTCTTTTGGCACAACGACCGTGCGTCGGATCTGGTCAATATGATTTTCATAACGATGCCATACATGACAACCGGTGTAAACCGGATTATGCACAAGATACCATACTCTTGCAGCCTCCATACCTACTATTTTCCCCGCATTTTTGTAAGTCATTCCCTCTGCGATCTGCTCAAATAAAAACCGAAGGACTTTTGCTTCCTCCGGTTGTATTTTTAAGATTCCGTTTACTTTTCGATATCCATATGGCACTTTAGCGGACACATAATCCCCTCTCTCGTTTTTAGCCCAAAGTGCACCTTTTACTTTCCTGGAAATATCATGACAATAATATTCATAAAACAGTTCTCGAAAGGAAATGTCCAGTCCTCCACAAAATCCGGCGGACTTATAGTCATCACTATCATATCCGTCTCCTAATGAAACCAACCGTACCTGATATTCCGGCATTACCTGTTCACGCAGTCTTGCCAATACTAAATATTCTCTGGATAAACGAGAAAAATCCTTGACCACTAGCACTTTCACACGTCCCATCAACACTGCTGCCAACAACCTTTCATATGCGGGCCGTCGTTGTGTCATTCCACTGTACCCCTCGTCTTTATATTCAATTATCGTATATTTATTCGTTGGATTGCATTTATTATCTGTCAAATAACTTTTTTGTGGAACATTTTCCTCTTCCTGTAGAAATTGTTGGTCATGCAGCCAATTTAAGATCATTTTTTTCTGATGCTCAATACTGCCTTCTTTGGAACCGGTTCGATCCTGTTTAGAAATGCGTAAATACATCGCAATCTGTCTGTCTCCTGCATCCAAATTTTCCATCTCTATTCATCCATATACGGCAGCTCGATCATGACGGTTACACTCGTACCATGCTGAATGTCCGTTTCTACATCAATACTGCCCCGCATCATTTTTACTATACTATTCACGATTTTTAATCCTAGACCACATCCCGGAATATGCGCCTTTTTCACACGTTCCGAGCGGCAGAACGGTTCGTACAGATATTCCATAAATTCAGGCTCTATCCCCATTCCGTTATCCTTTACTTCCATAACGTAACAGGATTTCCCATCCTGTGCAGCACGTTCTGTCAGGGTAACAGTGATCATTCCCTGCTCCGGGGTGAATTTCACGCTATTCTCCATCAGATACTGCAATATCTGCTGTATTCTTCCCCTGTCACCAACAACTTTTTTATGTACCAGTCCGTCACTTATGATCTTGACCTGCTGTCGTTTCGCCGTACTTTCCGGCTGTAATTGTGCAGCAACATATTCTATCATTTCTGTCATATCAAACAATTGATCTGCCAATGTTACTTTGCCGAGTTCGATCTGGCTCATATCCAATACTTTGTCCAATATATTCAATAAGTCATCGCCGTAGTCTGCAATCTTTTCCAGATATTGTTCCAGTTTATCCGGTTCCTCCAAATGAATATACATAAGAGATAACATCCCCGCTATTGCATTCATAGGCGTCCTGATTTCGTGGGAAATATTCGCATATAATTCACTTTTGAAACGTTCTGTCAACATCTGCTTGGAAATATCATTGACGATGCAGGCACAGTATCCAAGGCCTGCAGAAAAACATTGCACACGAATATATCTGCCATATTCTTCTGAAATATCCTCTATCTCACTTTTATGATTTTCATACGCTGCATTATAAAATATACGCAGCCACCGCGGATTCATATTTTGAAATAGCATAGGACACTGTTCTTCTATTGTTCGTCCCTCTTCAACACGAACCAGATTCATCAAAGCTTGATTGAAAAATACCGGAGTATATGAGAAAGGCTTTCCACCTTCATCCAGATCAACACGGACAATGCAGAAAGCCTGACTGCTGTTGGCAAAAATATTAATATCAAATTCTTGCACTGAGTGTCCTCCTTTATTGATCCATGTATTAATGATCATCTATTTCATTAGGATACTCTGTGACAAGGATAAAGTCAACAACCCGTTGCAAATAATCCATTTTATTCGACATTTTTCAACGCTTCGTCCATTGGGATCTTCTGTATCTTATGATATTGTGTCGCTGCAACAACTGCATAAGAAACCATGATCATAACAAACATTTTCGGATAAATATCCGGTGAATAATATAAGGTAAGCCAGCCGTTAAATTCCATCATGATTGCTTTATAGATCACGGTCATAAATAACGTTGCTATGGCAAAACCAACCAGAGTACTGAGAGCTACGACCCAGCTGGTCGCTAACAGGTACAGCCTTGCGATCTCCTTATTTTCATAACCGAGAATTTTAACCATCGAAATGGACGTAGTATTCCGTTCCAAGATCAATTTGGTGAGCAGATAGATCAGGAGTACCGCCAACAATACCGCAAACACATTGATCATTTGAAACATAGATCCCATGGAAACATCCAACTGTCTGGATAACTTTGTCATATCGTCAACAGTAATGCAGCTATCCACATATTTTTCGTCAATATCCGTCAATTTGCGATCCGACAAATACCCGGTAAAATATTTACTTTCTTCCGGTGTGGAAAGCTGCGCCAACAGCACTTCCGGATAACTCATCGCAAGCTGCATCATATCCACTTCTTCATCAAACGTATCACGGTACTTGTCAATATCCATAAATACGGACAGACCCGCTGCGTAGGCAACGGTTTCCTTTACACGGAAACGATACTTTTTACCGGAATATTCATCCTGCAATTGTAAGGTGTCTCCCTTTTTCACACCGTATTTTTCTGCAAAACTATCCGAGATCATAACTCCATCTTCGGGCAGTCTATGCTTAAAGTATTTGCTGTTTTGTTCTAATCCCATAATGCTGATCGACTCATCTTTGGAACCTTTATATATCAGAGAGGTCATGCAATATTTTTCTGCCTGATCATCTGAAGTCCGTACGGGCGCTTTCAAAACATATTGATAATCCGCAAGCATTCCGTTTACCACTTCATTTTTGTAATGAGACAATAGTGGAATCATCATCATACCAAACAACAGCAGAAGACTGGCAAATAACATTCCGGCAAACAACGTAATGTAACTGGAACGGTTTTGTGTGATCACGCGAATACGGAAACGGTTAAAAAACGACCACTTCGGCAAACGCATCGCTTTCTTTTTCTTTTTGCGGTCAAGGTCTCGGCGCAGGAAACGCAACGGAGATAATTGCAATTTACTCTGCAGTGACAGCACGTTCACGATCAGCATAATAATCAGCGGAACCACTGTCGTGATAACGAACGCCTTTGCATTCCAAATCGTTACATAAGTCGGCAGACTGTAACTGCCGTAATACATATCTGCTACTATGCCCTTAAAATACGTGTATCCAAGTACATTTCCAAGTGCACAGGCAAGAAACGTGACAGTCATCGGAACCGCTAAGTAATGACGCATCAGTTCTCCTTTGGTGTATCCGGAGGCGCGTAATGTACCGATGACTGCGGACTCCCGTGTGATCGTATGACGGATCGTTACCGAAAAGACGAACGCCATAATAGCGATCAGTATATACAATAACGCGATCATCATTCCCATATCACCACCGATATCATCACTTGCAAAATGAATCGCCTGATTAGCGTATGCCGGTAATGCTAAGGAAATCGTAACACCTGCCTGAAATGTTTTTTCGGCCAACGCATTAATAAAATCTTCCGACTGTTTCTGCTCCTGTTTCTTATCTTTTGGTGCCGTATTATATTTCCAGTCATACTGATAATTTTCATGCTCTTTAGCGAGAGAATCATAGCCTTGCTTCGTCATAACCGCCACACCAAACTTGGTCGCGTCAAACATCATATCACTGTTATCCGAAAAAAGAGCACTATAATCCGACAAGGCAACATAGCCGCTTACTTTCTTTTTACTGTTACCAATGCAGATCGTGTCTCCAACGGCAATATCATTATTATCTGCATACATGCGGTCTACAGCGATCTCAGCCTTACCCTTTGGCATACTTCCCTTCATCACGCAGATAAGATTGACCTTCTCCCGCTCTGCAAACACGCGGATCGATCCGTCACTCTTCCCATCATTATCCGTATCGACAGCTTCTTCCTTATAGAAATCCTTATATATTTTGACATCTTCCTGTTCCAATTTGCGCTGTAAAGATGCTGAGATCTCATCCTTTACAACAAAATGTCCATCTTCAATATTATATTTGTCATAACTTTCGTCACTTGCCTGCAGCATACTGCTGTTTGCCACAAAGTACCCGGATGTGAATCCAATCGTCATTATCATAAACAGGAAAATCACCATATATTTTCCCATTTCTCCTTTAAACTCCCTTGGCAAACGCCTGTTTAATGGATTTTTCATCTCGTCCCACCTCTCTTACCAATCAAGCTCTTCTGCCGGAATCTTTATTTCGTTATGATAATCCTTGCGGATCTGCCCATCTTTAAAACGGATCACACGGTCTGCCATCTGCTTGATTGCATCGTTATGAGTAACCATAATGATCGTATTGCCGTATTTCTGATTGACGTCCTCTAATAATTTGAGGATTTCCTTAGACGTTTTATAATCAAGGGCACCTGTCGGCTCATCACAAAGAAGGATATCCGGGTTTTTCACAATTGCTCGGCCAATTGCCGTTCTCTGCTGCTGACCACCGGAAAGCTGATTTGGCACTTTATGACGATGCTCATACAACCCCAATGTCCTTAAAAGATCATCAATATCTAACGGCGAGTCACTCAAATAAGCTCCCACTTCTATATTTTCCTTGACATTCAGATTCGGGATCAGATTATACATTTGGAACACATAGCCCAAGTGTTTACGCCGATATGATGTCAATACTTTCTCGGACATGTCTGCAGTTCGCTCTCCGTCAATAGCAACATATCCTGCATCCGCATTATCGATCCCGCCTATAATATTGAGCAAAGTGGACTTTCCGGATCCGGAGGGTCCGAGCAGTACACAGATTTCTCCACGCTCTACTTCAAACGAAATCCCTTTTAATACCTCTGTTCGATTTTCTCCCTCGCCAAATCCCTTTCTCAGATCATGAATTTCCAAAAACATATTCGTTTACCATACCTTTCTTCTATACAGCACCAGTCACGCAAAACATCCCTGATATACCGAGATCATATATTGCTTATGACCTCTTCATATTGTTTGACCGGTAAGACTCAAGTCGGTTAGTTTGCACTAACCATACTATAGAATAACGGTTTTCCTAAAAAAAGTACAGACGCTTATTGATATTTTTTCTCAATAAGCGTCTGCTACTTAAAATATATTGTAAAGTAAATTATCCTGCGTTCCAAAAAACTATAGCAATTTTTAGGAGTGCATATCAATGTAGGCAAGGATCTGTTCTACGAAACTCAGTCCCATTCGATAGAACACATACAAAATGGTAAGCGCCAACAGCATCACAAGCACTCGGTACAATACATAGGCTCGGGCGAAGGTTTTCTTTTCTTCCGGCGTCCGCTTACGAACAGCCAGTACAACCATATACCAAAATCCAAAAATCGGAATATGCATCCAGCAAAAAGTCTGAAACCACTGACCGATCCTGCCCCATTTCTGAAGTTTCTCGATCTGTTCTTCCTGTTTATCCGATTCTTGCGCCTGTTCCGTCGTCTTGTCTACAGCTGTCTCCCTATATCCGGTATGCCCTGCAGAAACGACTGTCTCCTTATCTTTTTCCTGTGGTGTCTGTGCTTTTGTGGCTGCATCTGTCTCTTTGTTTCTCTTTGCAAAGAAACCGGTACGACCTTCTTCCTTCTTGGACGTTTCCGGCAACGGATCCGGATCAATAAAGACGAGATCCGCAAAGGATTCTGCATCCATAATATCTGCGACTTCTTGTTCCAACTGATGTTGGATCTGCTTTGTCTGTGACATGGATTCTTTCGCAGGTGTATTTGTCGTCCGCATCTGCTGTATCTGCTGCCCGGACAGAGCCTTTCCGCTACCGTTGGAATTTGCTGTCTGAGCTGTCGCCTGCTGGGCTGTTCTCTGCGGCTGTGCTTTCTGGCCCGCCTGTGATCGTGCGGTTGCTGTCTGAGTTGTCGCTTGCTGCGCTGCTCTCTGTGGCTGTGCTTTCTGGCCCGCCTGTGATCGTGCGGCTGCTGTCTGATCCGGCCGATGTTGTCTCTGTACCCCGGCAAGCTGTTTTGCCGCCGCGCGCAATTCCTGCTCTCTTCTATCTTCTGCCATATATGTCCTCTTTTCTTCCGATTTCCAATTTCTACTGTGCACCAGCCTGAGCCGTTACTGTCGGCATTGGTGTTGCTGTCGCTTGTGGTATACTTGTGGTTCCCGGAGTATGGTGATTATTCTGTGCATCATATTCCGCTTTCGTTGGCAACATATATAATTCGGTACGGTAAGTCTGGTATTTGCTGTTTAAGCTTGCATATTCTGAATATCCCCTGCATGCCTCTACCGCACTCTTGGCTTTTTCTAACAGGGTCACCATGTTGTCCGGCTGATAATCATAGCCACGTAATGCCTTCAATCTTGTATTAGCAAGCGCAACCCTGGTTTTGCGAAGCTGTTTATTTCTTGCATTCTTTGACGCCGTTTTCTTTTCACGGGCCAGTTCTGCATTAGACTCCTTCTGCTGCTCTTCATATGCTTTCACAACATCTTTCCACTTTACAGTCTCGTCTTTCAGCGAATCATATTTGTTCTTCGCACGCGTCGCATATGATTTGCGGATATCATCATCCTCAATTGAAGAGATCATATCGCGAAGCTCCTGATAACTGATTTCTAACGTATAGTAATCTGCCATACTCTGAATTGTCAGCTTTTCAAATGTTTCCAGCTTACGACGAACTTTTTTCTCATAGGATGCCTCTTCCAGGTTGTCCGCATACGCTGCCTTTGCTTTCAGGATCGTTATCGAGAAGAAGTCTCTGCCCGATGTACGCTTCAGATCCGTGCTTTCTGTTCCTTTGATCATATTTCCCTTGCCGTCATACTTTGCAAGACAAATACCCGATGGTGCCGTAAAATCCTGTGGCTTCTTATTTTTATGGATCTGATTCATGAAGTTCTTCCAAATACCTCCCGGAACAGATGCACCATATACGCCCGGCATAGCTCTCGGCGTGTCATAGCCGGCCCATACTACAGTTGTATAATATTTGGTATATCCACAGAACCATACATCTTTGCTGGAGTTGGTCGTTCCGGTCTTACCGGCTGCGATCTGACCATTGTCTAATTTGAGAGAACGTCCGGTACCATACGGCTCATTCAAAACACCTTTCAATACATCTGTCATCATCCAAGCCGCATCTTCAGTATATACCTGTGTCGTATCATTAGAGCTCTTATATACCGTTCCGTCTGATACATGTTCTATTTTTTGAATACAGGTTTTTTCACTATAGCTTCCGTTGTTGGCAAGTGTTGAAAAGCCCTTTGCCATATCGACTACGCGGACACCTTCGGTAAATCCGCCGAGCGATAACGATAAATTGTCATTATCCACATAACTCAAATTATGAAAATGCATTTTATCTAAGAAAGACATACCATATTTCGGTGTGATCTTTTCTAATACCTGCCATGCAATCGTATTGATCGAACGCTGTACCGCCTCACGCAAATGCAGACTGCCACGATAACCGCCGCCGGAATTCTTCGGTCCGTTTTCAATCGGCTGGTCATTTACAACAGTAGATGGTGAATAGGCTCCTGTTTCAAAGGCAGGCGTATAATCGATCAATGGTTTGATCGAACTACCGGACTGTCGTGCTGATAAATAAGCACGGTTATAGGAATCCTTCGTGCCACGGCCACCGACGATCGCCACAACATAATTGGTGGAGTTATCTACACAGACCGCTGCTCCCTGCAGTGCATACTTTGTCTTGTCCGAGTTTTTCTCTTTGCTGTAGGCAAGTCCCTTATCAACAGCTTTTTGCAGCTTTTTCTGCTTTTTCATATCAATTGCCGTATACAGTTTGTATCCACCCTCACGGATGTCGTTGGTCTTCTGGCTGTACAGATTGCTGTATTTCTCGTTGTAACTCTCGTAGTCCTCTTTGTTCTTAAACGTATACTGGAATTTGAAATCTTCCTTTTCCATCAGAGCCAGCGCAGCACAATGGATTGCATAACTTACCACATAACTTTCATTCGTACCGTCTTTGGTCAACTGCTGGATCTTGATCTTCTTTTTGACAGAACTATCATACTGCTTCTGTGTAATCACCTGTTCATCGTACATCTTTTTAAGTACTTCGTTCCGTTTCTTTAATGCCGCTTCCGGTTTATTCACCGGGTCATAGGCAGATGGATTATTGGACAGACCAATCAGAATTGCTGCCTCATACGGCTCGAGATCTGCCGCTGATTTTCCAAAATAATATTCACTCGCTGCCCCTACACCATAACAGCGGTTCCCGTAATAATTACTATTACAGTAAAATTCCATGATCTTGTCTTTGGTGAACTTTTGTTCCACCGTTGGTGCCAGCATAATTTCGATCATTTTACGTGTATAACTCTTTTCCTGTGTCAATAAATTGTTTTTGATCACCTGCTGTGTGATCGTACTACCGCCCTGCTTGATGTCTCCGCCATTTTTGACTAACGCAACGCCGGCACGCATCGTTGCAAGCAGATCCACACCGCCGTGTGTCTTAAAACGCTTATCTTCCACAGCGATATAACCATTATACAAATATGGAGAAATACTTTTGATCTCCGCATATTTATATCTTCCTGCGTTTACAGAACCGACCAGTTTACCATCTTTGTCGTAAACAACGGTATCTTCTTTCATCACGAAGTCATCTTCGCTCATATTGACTAACTTGTCGAATACCGTCTCTCTGGCTTCGGTAAACATCGGCAAAAACTTCACATACA
The DNA here is from genome assembly GCF_054161275.1 of Jutongia sp. SJQ-6. The sequence continues at coordinate 1,330,225 of NZ_CP195314.1, forward strand.
GGCATAATCCCACAATACCCGCAATTACCAATACCGTCGCAAAAATGCCGATGATCGTCCCCGCTATATTGGAAACAACTCCTAAATAACTTCCTAAAGTCTTTCCGATTATGCCCAACACATCGCCGGCTCCACCGATATATTTCTTTAGTTGCTTCATAAATTTCCTTGCCTTTCCAAGTATATTCTTTACTCTGCTGTCTCAGTCTGCAGTATCGTCTTTCCATTCAGATCACAAGACAGTCCATCCTATGCTATCCAAATTTTAGGACAGAGCATGACAAGAAACATTATACTTGCTTTTATGCAATAATTCAAGTTGACACGCTCACTATCGTCATATAAAATAGAACAGAACGCAAACATATGTTTCTATTGAAAGGAATGTAAAAATTATTATGACAACGATGCACCATTTTGGATTTATTGGTTTCGGATTAATTGGCGGCTCCGTAGCACATGCACTGCGCGAACAGTATCCGGACAGTGAACTTATGGCATACAATTACTATATTACCAAACCACACCCGCGCCTCGAATTGGCTGCAATGGATGGGATTTTAGACAAGATCACAACAGATCTCGCTGATTTTGCTGACTGTGACTGTATTTTTCTATGCGCACCTGTCATCAAAAATATCGCCTATTTGGATAAGTTGCTTCCCTATCTTTCCAAAGACTGCCTGCTGACAGACGTTGGCAGTGTCAAAAGCGATATTCTTGCTGCAGTCAGAGAACATGGTCTCTGTGAGCAGTTTGTAGGCGGGCACCCAATGACCGGCTCTGAAAAGACCGGTTATGAACATTCTGAATCTGCATTTTTCCGTGATAAATACTATATTTTAACACCGTTTGCAGAAAGCAGACCGGAATATGTTGCATGGATGAAACAATTCATTCACGACATCGGATCACACTGTATTTTGCTCGACCCGGATTATCACGATGCCGTAGTAGCCGGTATCAGCCACGGTCCACATGTAATATCTGCGGCACTGGTCAATGCGGTTGCTGCCCTTGATGAAGACGGTACCTACGGCACACTGGCGGCAGGAGGATTTCACACAACGACGCGAATCTCTTCCTCTTCCCCGGAAATGTGGCAGAATATCTGTCTGACCAACTCCGACAAAATATGCAGTTTTTTAGATAAATATATAGAAATTTTGACCGCTGCCAAACAACAGATTGCTGACGGCGACAAAGATGGACTAATGCATTTTTTTGAAGCGGCAAAGAATTACCGCGATCATATTCGATTCTAAAGAAAGGCTTGGTGACGAATGAACGTATTAGAAGGATTAAATCCTGAGCAGGAGCAAGCAGTTAAACATTTTAAGGGACCACTTCTGATCTTAGCAGGTGCAGGGTCCGGCAAAACCCGCGTATTGACACACCGTATCGCCTATTTGATCGAGGAATATGGCGTCAACCCTTGGAACATCCTTGCCATTACCTTTACCAATAAAGCTGCCGGAGAAATGCGTGAGCGAGTTGATAATATTGTTACTTCCGGTGCAGAATACATATGGGTCAGCACCTTCCACTCCGCATGTGTGCGCATACTGCGCCGCCATATTGAAGCTCTCGGTTATTCGAGAAGTTTCACGATCTATGACGCAGACGACCAACGGACATTAATGCGGGATATTTTGAAATATCTGCAGTTAGACCCCAAAAAGTTCAAAGAACGTAGTGTACTCGGTGCTATCTCATCTGCCAAAGATGAGATGATCACTCCGGAAGAATATGAACGCCGTGCTGCCGGTGACTATCTCAAAGAAATATATGCCAGAGCTTATCGGGAATACGAAAAACGTCTTCGCGACTCAAATGCATTGGATTTCGATGATCTCATCGTGAAGACTATTCAGCTATTGCAGGATAACCCGGAAATCCTGGACTATTACCAAAACCGTTTCCGCTATATTATGGTCGATGAGTATCAGGATACTAACACAGCTCAATTTGAGCTTGTACGCCTGTTGGCTGACTCTACCGGAGAAGATGGCAGACGCGAGCAGAATCTGTGCGTTGTCGGTGACGATGACCAGTCTATCTACAAATTCCGTGGTGCCAATATATATAATATCCTGAACTTTGAGACCGAATATCCTGACGCTAAAGTGATCAAGCTGGAGAAAAACTATCGAAGCACCCAAAATATTTTGGATGCGGCAAACGCTGTGATCAGTCATAACTCCATGCGTAAGGATAAAGCGCTTTGGACAGACCAGGAAAAAGGTGATCCGATCTATTTTGCGCAATATGGTAATGAATATGAAGAAGCGGAGGCTGTTACCGACGGTATCTCTTACGCTGTACAGACCGGCGAAGCAGACTACAAGGACTTTGCCATTTTGTATCGTACGAATGCACAGTCTCGTGTATTGGAGGAAAAACTGGTGACGGCCAATATCCCATATCGTATTGTCGGTGCGGTAAACTTCTACCAACGCCGTGAGATCAAGGATCTGTTGGCATATTTGCGCACGGTGGAAAACGGTTTAGATGATATTTCCGTAAAACGAATCATCAATGTGCCGAAGCGCGGCATTGGTCTTACGACGATCGACCGGGTAGCCGACTATGCACTCACGCACGAGACCAGTTTTTACGGTGCTTTGCAAAACTACGAATACATTGACGGCATCAAACGCAGCGCCGGCAAGCTGGGCAGTTTTGTCAGTCTGATCGAATCGTTCAAGCGGCATTTAGCATCTCCCGAGTATAGCTTGGAAGATCTGATCCGTGAGATCATCGAAGAAACCGGTTATGTCCGCCTGCTGGAGGAAGAGGATACCGAGGAAGCCAACGGACGTATTGAAAATATCGAAGAGTTCATTAATAAAGTGGTCACTTATGAGGAAAACTGTGAAGAGGAGCCAACGCTCAGCGGATTTTTGGAGGAAGTTGCTCTTGTTGCAGATATTGACACGGTAGACGATGACAACAACATGGTGTTACTTATGACATTACATAGTGCGAAAGGATTGGAATTTCCTTACGTATATCTGGTCGGCATGGAAGATGGTATTTTCCCGGGATATGCTGCTGTCATGGGCGATGACCCGGAGGAAATGGAGGAAGAACGACGCTTATGTTATGTCGGTATTACCCGCGCCAAACAGAAATTATCGCTAAGCTGTGCACGAAGCCGTTTTCGCAATGGTGAGCAGCAATACAACCGTCCATCTTCATTCCTGAATGAAATCCCGCGGTATCTGCTCAAGCAAAATGGAGATGCTTTTCAGGACAGTTCCCGAACTGCTTCCTCTCCTTTTAGCGGCAATTCCTTTACTGAAAGCCGCAGGCAGTCGTATCATCAGGTTCGCATGAACGAACTTCCAAATGTACGCACAAATGCGTCATCTACTTGGGATCCTATGGCAGAACGAAGTGCCAAACAGGCAGTCAGACGCAGTTCCGGAGCTGACCTGTTTGCCGGCAATCCATTGATCCGCAAAGGGATCGGAAGCTCTTCCCAGGCTGGAGATATTTATCGTTCCAAAGGATCCTCTCTGCGGGACAGCTCGATATTTGACAAAGGAAATAGCGGCAAGACCACATCCGGCACACTGTCCTACGGTGAGGGTGACCGCATCAAACACAAAAAATTTGGTGAGGGAACCGTAATTGCTCTCAAGGAAAAAAATGGGGATCACGAAGTGACTGTCGACTTCGATAATGGCTCAACCAGGCGCATGATGGCTTCCTTTGCGAAACTTAAAAAAATATAGATATTGCACGTGTGATGTGTTATACTATTCGTATAACAATTGACCAATCAGGGAAAGGATGTGGCGCTATGTCAAATAAGCTCGAAGAATTAATGAATACAGCAAAGATCAACGAACTTCTCCACAAGAAAGAGTTAGAGGAGAAAAACAAAAACGGCATCATCATTGCACTCGCTATCATAGGCGCAGTTGCAGCAGTTGCAACTATTGCTTATGCTGTTTTCCGCCATCTGGAACGCGATTATCTGGATGACTTTGATGCGGATGATTTTGGTGACAATTTTGATGATGACTTTATTGAGTTCTCAGATACAACACCAGAAGCAGAGGACTAATTTTAACAACTAAGCGTAAAAATTACCGTTAAATCTGCAGTAACCGGATGGCAGAATGTTTTTCTTCCATTGTTTCTGCAGATTTAACTATGTAAAGCACATTTCACCGTAAAGCATAATTTACTACATAAAATGGAGGATTACCACTATGAAACTTTGGGGCGGACGCTTCACGAAAGAAACCAATCAATTAGTACATAACTTTAATGCTTCTCTTTCTTTTGACCAGAAGTTTTATGAGGAAGATATTGAAGGCAGCATTGCACACGTCACAATGTTAGCTGAGCAGGGAATTTTGACCAACGAAGACAAAGAAGCGATCATCGGAGGTCTGCAGTCGATCCGCGATGATATTCGTGATGGCAAACTTGTTTTTACCGAAGAGCACGAAGATATTCATAGTTTTGTGGAGGCACATTTGATCGAGCGCATTGGCGATGCCGGCAAACGCCTGCACACCGGACGCAGCCGTAACGATCAGGTTGCTTTGGATATGAAATTATATACCCGCAAAGAGATCAAGGAAATGGAGCACCTGTTGTTCGGTTTATTGCAAAGCCTGTTAAAGATCATGAAGGAAAATATTGATACGATCATGCCGGGCTTTACTCATTTGCAGAAAGCACAGCCGATCACCTTAGCACATCATATGGGTGCTTATTTCGAAATGTTCTACCGTGACCGTTCCCGTCTGCAGGATATTCATAAGCGCATGAATTACTGCCCTCTCGGCTCCGGTGCACTTGCCGGAACAACCTATCCGCTCAATCGTGAACGCACCGCAGAATTGCTTGGATTTACCGGTCCAACGTTAAACAGTATGGATTCTGTATCTGACCGTGATTATCTGATCGAATTTAGTGCAGCAATGTCTATCATTATGATGCATTTGAGCCGTTTCTGCGAAGAGATCATCATTTGGAACACGAACGAATATCAGTTCATTGATATTGATGACTCCTATTCTACCGGAAGCAGTATCATGCCACAGAAGAAGAATCCGGACATTGCAGAGCTTGTCCGCGGTAAGACAGGTCGTGTATACGGTTCTCTTATCTCTCTGTTGACTACGATGAAGGGACTGTCTTTGGCCTACAACAAAGATATGCAGGAAGATAAGGAATTTGTCTTTGATGCCATTGATACCACGAAAGGATGTATCGTATTATTTAATGGTATGCTAGACACGATCACCTTCCGCAAAGACCGTATGCGTGCAAGCGCTGAGGGTGGATTTACAAATGCGACTGACGCAGCGGATTATTTGGTAAATCATGGTGTTCCATTCCGCGATGCACACGGCATTGTCGGACAGCTCGTTTTGTACTGCATTGACAAGAATATTTCACTGGGTCAGATGTCTTTGGAAGAGTATAAGGCGATCAGCCCGGTATTCGAAGAAGATATTTATGATGCGATCAGCATGGAAACCTGTGTTGCTAAGCGTAATACGATCGGTGCTCCGGGACCACAGGCTATGAAAGAAGTGATCGCCAAATATGAAGCTTATCTCGCTGAAGAATAAATTGTACAGGGTGGAAATTTTCTAGGAACAAAAAAGCAAAGCCAGCGCTGGCTTTGCTTTTTTATTTCCTGATACATTACTGTCATGTAAGCCTAACCGGCTAAAACATTTTCTTTTTCTTTAATAAGAACATTGCAATCATACAAATAAACACGATGAGCAGACAGATAATGGAAAAACCATGCGGCGTATCTGCTAACGGCATCCACTTACTGGAAACATTCATACCGTAAATTCCTGAGATCAGAGTCGGAATACCCATAACCAGTGTTACAATCGTCAGTATTTTCATGACATTATTCAAACGATTATCAAGCACAGAGGACATCAGCTCACGCGTTCCGTTGATAATATCTCTATATATCGTTGTCATTTCGATCGCCTGCCGGTTCTCGACAATGACATCATCTAACAGATCCGTGTCATCCGGATACTGTTCCAATCGCTTATAACGTGTCAAGCGATCTAAGACAACACCATTTGCACGCAAAGATGTCGCAAAGTAGACCAATGTTGATTCTAATGCATGCAGATCGATCAGATCTACGTCTTCGGTATCATCATCAATGCGTTCCTCAATCTCGGTTCGTTTCTTATCAATGACACGAAGATCATTCTGATATAACGCAGCCACACGGAACAGGATCTGATACACAAAACGCATTTTCTTCTTGGTACTGAATTCTTTCACGCGACCATTGACAAACGCTTGCAGCACCGGAGTTTCCTCTGTACAAATGGTGATGATAATATCCTGCGTCAAGATAATACCCAGTGGGATTGTCGTATATGCTTCTTTATCATGACGAATCTCAATTGTTGGAATATCCACCAGAATTAACGTATATCCATCCTCCAATTCCACACGAGAACTTTCTTCCTCATCCAAAGCAGCCAACAGATCTTGAATATCAATTTGCAGTCTTTTGGCGATCAACTCACCCTCTGCTACTGTTGGATTGACCATATCAATCCAGCCTCCCGGAACAATTCCACCCTCCTCATGAATTTTACGGTCATCTGTTCGATAAAACTTGATCATTATCGTCACCTCTTATTTCTGCTAATTTCTTATCCTATGGAGATGTTTTGTTCCTGTAACAATGTTTTGATCCTCTCCAACATATCATAATAAACATCCCAGTATTTTGATGTTTCCACCCAGCATTTCGCATTCATACGCAGTTTCACAGGGCTTAATCTGGTCACAACAACTCTCATTGGCTCTTTCACCAAAATGTCACTCCTGTGTTTCATCTCTTTGAGTAAAATGTCTCGGATCAATGCAACATCTGCATCATAACTGACAGAGAACTCCAAAACAAGCAAACGCCTATCCTGCTTCGTTGTATTGGTAATATCCGAATTAGAAATCGTTCCATTCGGTATCACGATCACCCGATTATCCGTTGTCGTCAATCGCGTGTAAAAAATATCAATACTCTGTACGGTTCCCTCCGATTGTGGCGTAATAATATAATCTCCAACCTGAAACGGCTTGAGAAGTAAGATCAAAACCCCACCCGCCAAATTGGCCAAACTGCCCTGAAGAGCAAGGCCGATCGCCAATCCTGCCGATCCGACCATAGCCACAATAGAACTGGTTCCTACACCAAGTATACCTGCAACCACAAAGATCAATAGCACATTATAGATAACGCCGGCTAATGACATCACAAACTTGCGGACACTAACCTCTACATTGCGCCGCTCCATCCAGCGATCCGTAAAACGAAGTAACAGCTTCACCATTTTACGGCCGATCACAAACACGATCAAAGCGATCAGCAACGTCTGACCGAAGCGAAGCAGCGGCTCTCGCTGATCTAATAAATACTGTAATAAAAAGCTGGTCTTTTTTTCATTGGAAACAGAGTCATCCCCCATTACCTTGGTCAGCTCTTTGACGGTTGTATTATCCTGCACTGCAAGCATTGCATTTTGCAGTTCCATCATGCCTATTCCCATTTTACCATACAACATCATTTATTTCCTCTTTTTTACTGTTTTTCCTGTTCTAGCGCTTCCACGTTTCGACGGAACGGTCGCTGTCATCGTGTCGGTCGGCACACAGCGATATACGCTCATTCCTAACGGCGGCACGGAAATCGTCAGCGAATACTCCCTGCCATCCCAAGGTATCTTCTTCGCACTCTTTTGCCTTGCGTTAATGCAACCTGTTCCACCAAAGGAAATTTGATCGCTATTAAAAATTTCCTTATATTTTCCGGCAACAGGCACTCCAATCTTAAAATTCTCATACGTAACCGGAGTGAAATTACACACCACCAGAAGCCGCTCCTCTTTCTTCGCATCATACCGCATAAAGGTAATAATACTGTGATCGGCATCCATACTGCTAAGCCATTCAAAACCCTCTGCATCAAAATCTGTCTCGTACCAAGCCGGATGCTCTTGATAAAACGTATTCAATGCCTTTACATATTGCTGCAATGCCCTGTGATCCGGCTCCTCTGCCTGCTTCCAAGGCAATTCCTGCTTCTCATTCCATTCGTTCTCCTGTGCAAACTCCTGCCCCATAAAGAGCAGCTTTTTGCCGGGATGTGCCATCATAAAACCGTATGCCACACGAAGATTCGCATATTTTTCTTCCGGCTCACCAGGCATTTTTGCAAACATAGAACCTTTCAGATGCACCACTTCATCGTGCGAGAATACAAGCACAAACTTTTCGCTGTATGCATAGATCATACTAAACGTAAGCATGCCGTGTCGGCCCTTGCGAAACAGCGGGTCCGTCTGCATATACGTTGTAAAATCATTCATCCAGCCCATATTCCATTTCAGATCAAAACCTAAACCGTCAACTGTCGAAGGCTCTGTCACTTTCGGCCATGCCGTCGATTCCTCTGCGATCAGTAATGCACCTTTGTTTCTCTCATGCATCACATCGCTTAAATCCCTCAAAAAGGCTATTGCCTCAAGATTCTCATTGCCGCCGTACATATTAGCAACCCATTCCCCGTCCTGTTTGCCATAGTCCAGATACAACATTGATGCTACAGCGTCCATACGGATTCCATCTGCATGATACTGCTCGATCCAAAACAATGCATTGGCCGTCAGGAAATTGGCAACTTCCGGTCTTCCATAATTGTAGATCAATGTCCCCCAATGTGGATGCTCTCCCTGTCTCGGATCCGCATGCTCATACAGACAAGTTCCATCAAACCTCGCCAATCCATTCTCGTCTTTTGGAAAATGTGCCGGTACCCAGTCCAAAATAACACCGATCCCGGCCTGATGCATCGTATCCATAAAATACATAAAATCCTGCGGCGAACCATGTCTGGAAGTCGGTGCATAATACGAAGTCACCTGATAACCCCAAGACTCGTCTAATGGATGCTCCATGACCGGCAGTAACTCCACATGTGTATATCCCATTTTCTGAACATACTGCACAAGCTGTCGTGCCAGCTCCCGGTAATTGACAAATCCATCTTCTGTTCCCTGCTGCCTTTTCCAAGATCCCAAATGAACTTCATAGATATTCATAGGCTCCTTGGTGTAATCCCTTTTAGAACGCTTTGCAAGCCATTTATCATCGTTCCAGCGGTACTCCTGCAGATTCGTCACAATGCTGGCATTAGCCGGCCTCTTTTCACAGGCAAACCCATATGGATCTGTCTTCATCGTCACTTTCTGCGGTGCTGATTTAATCTCATATTTATATAATTCACCCGGTCCGATCCCCGGAATAAAAAGCGAAAATACACCGGAATCTCCCTGACGCATCATAGGATGTCTTCTGCCATCCCAGCCGTTAAAATCCCCAACAACACTGACACGCATTGCATTCGGTGCCCACACCGCAAAGTGTGTTCCATATAACAGTGCTGCATCGTCTTTCACGGCATCTTCCGTTACATCCCAAAGAATGTCTGTGTCATCCATACAGCCGCGTACTGCAGCCGGATGCGCACCCATATAACGATATATTTCCCGGTGAATCCCTTTTTCAAAACGCTCAATGTGATTCGCCCCGAATAAATCCTGATATAGATACGGATCCTCTAACTCCACTTTAGAACCATCTTCATAGGAAGCAATGATCGTATATTCTGTGATTGTCTTTCCCGGCAAAAGAACTGCAAACATGCCTGCATCGTCTGACTGATCCATTGTATAATTTCTACCTGTACTTTTAAGACGAAGCTTTGCCTTAACTGCTCCCGGCACAAATACCTGCACTAAAATACCGCCCTTTACCTTCTGCGGTCCAAGTACACGCTGAGGATGATCCTCTTCCGAATAAACGATTGCTTCAATGGCTTCCCAATCCATCAGATCATATAGTCTCTGTTTCATGATTTGCTCCCCCCTCTTTTAAGTAGCTGTCAAACACCGGCTCCAACAATTTTGCCTGCATCCACATAATTGCTCCCGGCAAGATCAGTATGATCGGTGGAATATACACGATCAATATCATTCCCACAAGAAATGCCGCCTGCAGGATCAGCAAAGATGTTGTCTCTTTCCAGTGTTCCAATGCCATAAAAGCACTGTTAGCAACAATTTCTCCGATCGTATTTTCAAAACGTGCAGACATTGGAAATGCATACGCCATAACTACTAACACGATCATAAACAACATAACAAACACAACACCAAAAAACACACCGAGTGCTCCCATATCGTTATGCAGGATCACTATAAGCGAATACGTCAAAACAGCGATAATTATTTCAAACAATATTCCAAGCGGCAGTCCCTGTCTTGCATTGCGGGGAACCATTTTTAAAAACGTCCGCACAGCATGTCTCTCCCCGGGCAGAACCACCTTTACAACCGTATAATACAGTGCAATACAATTCATCCCAAACGTAATGATCGGAATACTGCACACACAAAATACAACACTTAATAATATAATATCCCACAGTTTTCCAAAAAACTGCATAAACGGTCCTTCAATAGAAAAAAATTCTTTCATATGCAAATCTCCATGGCTCTGTTCGAGCCGCAAACATTGATTTTAGGCCGGATCAAATGCGGTGCATCAACAATCCGCTGCGAAGCTTTGGCTCGAACCAAGTCGACTTCGGCGGCATAAGCAGCCCCGCGTCAGCCACAGCAAACAGCTCTCCGATCGAAGTCGGATACATCGCAAATGCGACCGTCATGTCCGTCTTCACACGACGTTCCAATTCCTCCAAGCCTCGGATTCCTCCAATGAAATCAATACGCTCATCTGTCCTTGGATCCTCGATACCAAGCACCGGTTTTAACAGATATTCCTGTAGCAATGACACATCCAATGCGGCAACCGGATCCGTGATAGCAAGCAGTTCCTGCTTTGCCTGCAGCAAATACCAGCGATTTTCCAAATACATGGTGATCTGTCCCTTTACCTGCGGATGCTTCGCACCATCCAAGACAGTAACATCAAAGCACTCTTCCACAGCCTTCAAAAATGCTTCTTTCGTAAGTCCATGCAAATCTTTCACACAGCGGTTATAATCCATGATCATTAACTGATCGTCCGGAAATAGTACGGAAAGGAAATAATTAAACTCTTCTGTTCCATCATAATCCGGATGTTCTTTACGGCGTTTCAAGCCGACTTTGACTGCGGATGCTGCACGATGATGCCCATCTGCAATATAAATCTCCTGTATTCCGGCAAAAGCCTCCTGTAATGTGGTAACCGCTTCTTCTGTCACTTTCCACATACGGTGCGCAATACCATCCGCTGCCGTAAAATCATACAACGGTTCCTGCGTTTCCATGATCTCAGACACCAATTGGTTGATCGTTGCCTGGGAACGATATGCCAAAAAGATCGGTCCGGTCTGTGCAGACAAAGTGTCTACATGCCGAATACGATCCTGTTCCTTCTCTTCTCTTGTATTTTCATGCTTTTTGATCGTGCCATCCAGATAATCGTCTACACTGGCACACGCTGCGATACCCGTCTGAGTGCGTCCATTCATCTCCAACTGATAAATATAGTAAGCACTTTGCTTATCCTCTACAAAAATCCCCTGAGAGATACGTTCCTCGAACAGTTCTTTTGCCTTGGCATACACCTCAGGTGCATATACGGATACACTATCCTCAAATTGTGTCTCTGCGCGGTCTATCGCCAAAAAGGATAACGGTTCTCTCTCCACTTCCTTCTTCGCTTCTGCACGATTATATACATCATATGGCAATGCGGCTACTTTATCGGCATATTCTACTGCCGGGCGCACTGCACAAAACGGTCTGATCACTGCCATCTTCTTTCGTCCTTTCTCTATTTCCTCGGGGGCATATATATAAATCACCTTTATAATTATACCATGACTGAGATTGTGGCACAATGATTTTTCTGCTATAATAAAGGTTCAATAGCGAATTTACGGGGAGGTGTTCTATACAATGCGAACATTAAAAGCGATTATTTTTGATATGGACGGTGTCATTATCGACAGCGAACCACAGCATGGCAGAGCAGCACTGAAAGTACTGCACAAATATGGTGTAGATGCCGACATGTCCTATCATGAACAGTTTATTGGCAGTTCCACTGCAAATATGGCACAAAAAGTTATCTCAGACTTTTCTCTTTCTTTATCTCCGGAAGAGCTTTTGGCGGAATTAAATCAAGCCAAACGCGAAATCCACAAAGAAGAGGGGTATCCTTCCCTGCCCGGCATCTGCGAGCTGATCCCGAAGCTTGCTGCCAGTGGCTGGAAGTTAGCGATTGCCTCCTCCTCTAATCCTGCTGAGATCAACGCTGTTGTCAGTTCATTAGGCATCCGCAAATATTTTGATCAGCTCGTTTCCAGTTCAAATGTTGCCCATCCAAAGCCTGCTCCCGACACATTTCAACTAGCACTTAAAAAGCTTGGCGTATCCGCAGAGGAAGCCATTGTTGTTGAAGACTCCTCTTATGGTGTCGAAGCGGCGATCGCCGCCGGAATTGCCTGCGTCGGATACGACAATCCACATTCCGGCAAGCAGGATCTATCACGTGCCGATGTTTTGTTGGAAAGTTTCGAAGGACTTACTCCTTCGTTTTTTCTGCATGTTTGGCAGCGCAAACAAAAAATACCGGTAACCATTGCAAATACAAGGCGTCTGATCATTCGCGAACTGACCGTTGCGGATATTCCGGATTTATATCCGATTTATAAGGATCCCGAGGTTGCCAAATTCATTGATGACATCGACGATTATAAAGAAATGGAGATGGCAAAACAGGCTGCCTATATCCGTAATGTATACAATTTCTACGGCTACGGATTATGGGGCGTATTCAGCAAAACTTCCGGTGGGCTCATTGGACGTTGTGGAATTGAGAACCATGTTGTTGACGGACAGGATGAGATCATGTTGTCCTATTTGTTAGATAGTAATCATTGGGGCTACGGCTATGCGCTGGAATGTTGCCGTGCAGTATTTCAGTATGCCTATCAAGCTCTGGATATTGACAATATTGTTGCAGTCATTGATAAAGAAAATGTACGATCACTGCATACTGCAAAAAATCTTGGCATGAAACCCGAAAAAGATCTTATATACAAAAATCGCGATGCCGTTCTTTACCGCATCCATCTCACGGAGGAATCATCTCAAAAGGGCAAGAATCGCTAAAGCCATTCTTTGCGATGCGACGTCACACAACAGAACAAAGAGTCGCTTGCGACTCTTTCGCGCTCGAGCGGTGCTGTTTGCAGCTAACTTCTTCTCCGCGAGATGCGCATCCTCGCGGAGCGTTTTTTGCTTTATAAGACACGAGAAGTTTCCTATAAAGAAACAAAAAATGCACAGGAAGCATTATGCTTTAGCATCCTGTGCGTTTTTTTTAATTCTATTACGACATTCCGATATCATATCGTGTTATGCCGTCTATTCTAACGTTTATTATCGTTTTTTTTGCTCTTTGTATCATCTGTTTTAGAATTTGCATGATCATTTGTCTTGTCTTTTTCATTACCTGTCAGATCATCAACTGCATCTTCTGTACCATCTACAGCGTCATCTACAGCATCTTCTACACCATCCGTGGCATCTTTCACAGCATTTCCCGCACCATCTACAGCATCATCCACGGCATTTCCCGCATCATCTGCAGCATTATTGGTACTCTCTGGAAGTTCTGTCTCATTTGGCATATCCGTTGCACCATTACCGGAAGAAGGTGATGTAGCAGAATTATTTTTGGATTTATTACCGCATCCAACCATCAATGCTGCCGCCAAGACTGTAACCACCGCAAAACCTAACATTTTCTTTTTCAAAGCATTCACCATACCTTTCTGAAATTTCGTATGACACGAAATAGAATCTATTGCATTCCTTAGTATGGAATATGCTTTGTATTTTTATTCGCTATATGCATCGACTTTTTCAAATTCTGCAACAATTTCAGCACTCGGTGCTTTTGTTGCAAGACTAACGATCACATTAACAAAAAGGCTCAAAATAAATCCAATTAACAGAGAATAAATACCAGTCGTCACTGCAAGCGTCTTGCCACCCATCAATGGGATATAGTCCCAGATAAGAACCGTCAATCCACCGGTAATAATTCCGACAACCGTTCCCGGCATATTAGCGCGCTTCCAAAATAATGCCAACACGATCGCCGGTCCAAAAGCCGATCCAAGACCAGCCCATGCATCGGATACCAGACCCATAATACTACTCTCCGGATCCCAAGCAATTACGATCGCGATCAATGCAACAACGATGACTGTGATTCGAGTCACTTTCATGATGCGTTTATCGTCTGCATCTTTACGGATAAAACTTTTGTAAATATCTTTTGATACCGAAGATGCACAAACCAACAGCTGTGAATCTGCCGTTGACATGATCGCCGCCAAAATGCCGCACAAGAACAATCCGCCAACAAATGGAATTCCTATATTTTTGGTGAATACGCGTTCAATCATTGTGATAAAGACACTCTCTGTCTGTCCGCCTGTCAGTACATTATCGACCAGATAAGCTCTTCCGACAATACCAATAAAGCAGGCAGCTACCAAAGACAAAAAGCACCATGAAATTGCGATCACGCTGGATTTTTTCAACTCTTTCTCATCTTTTACCGCCATGAAACGTATCAGGATATGAGGCATTCCGCAATATCCTAATCCCCATGCAAGCTGCGATAAGATTTCCACAAATTTATATGGTCTGCCGCCGTTCATGAACAGATTCATATATGCATCATAACCACCAGCTACCTGTGTGTGGTCAATGTTAGCTGCAAACTTGCCACTGACTAATGCAAAAGCAATGATTGGCACGGTCAGCAATCCGACTAACATCAACATTCCCTGTACAAAGTCTGTCGTACATACGGCCAAAAATCCACCCATAAACGTATAAGTTAAAATAACTGCTGCACCGATGATCAGCGCAATATGATAGTCAATACCAAAGATCGTATGGAATAATTTACCTCCCGAAGCAAGGGCTGACGCTGTATATACTAAGAAGAAAATAATGATCACGACAGATGAGATGGAAAGCAGCACTTTCTTTTTGTCATGAAAACGATTCTCCAAAAATTCCGGCAGTGTCATAGAATTACCTGCTACGATCGTATAGCGACGAAGTCTTTTGGAAATCAGCAGCCAGTTACAAACAGTTCCTAAAAATAACCCTATGGCGATCCAAGCCTGGCCGGTACCTAACGCATAAATCGAACCCGGCAGACCCATTAGCAGCCATCCGCTCATGTCAGACGCCTGCGCTGAGAGTGCTGCGACCCATGCATTTAAGCCTCTGCCTCCGAGGAAATAATCCTCTGAACTATTGGTGCGGCGCATACAGATTGCACCGATCACGATCATGAATAACAAATAGGCAGCAAACGCCACTAATATTGCAGCAATGCTGGAACTTGATACTGTTGTCATACAATTACCATACCTTTCTTATCTTTTTCCTGTATCCCTATAGAGATTACTCCTCTGTTGTCCCACGGTCTTTGGCATCAACAAACGGTCTGTGATGTCCAACATATTTGTATGCCGGACGAATGATCTTACCTCGATTTACAAGTTCTTCCAGACGATGCGCACTCCATCCTGCAATACGAGAAATTGCAAAGATCGGTGTAAATAACTCCTCCGGAATACCAAGCATTGTATAAATAAAGCCTGAATAGAAGTCCACATTTGCGCAGATTGGTTTGACCACATGATTTCTATGAGATAGCAACTGCGTTCCAATGCGTTCTACTCTATCATAAAGACTGTACTCTTTGAGCATTCCTTTACTTTCAGCTAATTTCTGTGCATAATCCTTCAGGATCACCTCTCGCGGATCGGACAACGTGTAAACTGCATGCCCCATACCATAGATCAGACCGGAATGATCAAAAGCATCTCCACGAAGTACTGCCTGCAAATATTCCTGAATCTGATCGTCATCTTCCAGATCCGTAACATGCTCATGAAGATCTGCAAACATCTGCTGCACTTTCAAATTAGCTCCACCATGACGCGGTCCTTTCAAAGATGCAATGGATGCTGCGACTGCCGAATAGGTATCTGTACCCGAAGACGTTACTACGTGATTGGTAAATGTCGAGTTATTACCACCACCATGCTCTGCATGAAGCACAAGAGCTGCATCGAGTACACGTGCTTCTAATGGAGTATACTTTCCATTTGGACGTAACATCTGCAAAATGTTTTCTGCCGTCGAAAGCTCCGGTTTAGCAGGCTTGATCACCAAACTGTCAAAGAAGTGAAAATGTCTGTATGCATGGTAATTGTAAACCGCGATCAATGGCAATTTCGCAATTAACTGCAATGACTGACGAAGTACGTTGGATACTGAAATATCATCCGGATTAGCATCGTAAGAGTACAAAGTCAAGACACTTTTCTGCAATCCATTCATCAGATTTGCACTTGGCGCCTTCATAATAACATCACGCACAAATTGTCCGGACAGCTCTTGCAAGCTCGCAATGATCCCATGGAAAACTTCCAATTGCTCTTTATTAGGCAGATAACCGAACAATAGCAAATATGTTGTTTCCTCAAAGGCAAATCGTTTCTCAATGCCATCTCCAACTAAATTTTTGACATCATACCCCTGATAGTACAGCATACCATCAGCCGGCTCCTTGACCCCATCTACAACACGGTACCCTGTTACATCTGAAATTTCAGTCAATCCGGTCAATACACCTTTTCCATTGCTGTCACGCAATCCCCGCTTCACATCATATTCCTGATATAAGTTTAGGTCGATTGCTCCTGATTTCATACAACTTACAACAAGTTCATTAAATTTTGCATCTAATGCATCATCTATCGACATCATTGAATTTGTTTTCATTTTCTAGTACCTCCTTCTATAGTTCCCCTCCGAGCACTCAGCTATCCTATGTATATCCAACAAAACAGAGGGGCGTGTCATCGTACCCGTGCATACGTGTATACACAAAAAAGTAATAGAGTCATCTATTAACGACAACTCTATTACTATACCTTATTTTACGCTATTCCGTCAAGTTTGTACCTATTATACTGCCATTTCCTGCCGCATAACACGCTCAGCAGGATTTACAGATCGTGTGTCTTTCACATTCGGATCGATCAGCAAGCCTCCCGCATACGATACTCTAAACGCAGTTTATCCGTCAAAAGTGCCATAAATTCTGAGTTGGTCGGTTTGCCGCGATTTGCAGAGATCGTATTTCCAAACACGTGCTCTAATGTCTCCATATTCCCTCTGCGCCATGCAACTTCTATCGCATGACGGATCGTCCGTTCTACACTACTGGAAGAAGTATGATATTTTTTTGCAATGGTTGGATACAAAAATTTTGTAATATAGTGCAACATATTTTGATCTGCAAAAGACATCATAATGCCTTCACGAATATATTGGTAACCCTTGATATGTGCCGGCATTCCGATCTCCAGCAATATATTCGTAATGTCAATCTCCAGATTGCCGGTGTATTTATCCGACGGATCTTTGATCAAATGTTCTGTAGGTTTCACAACCTGTCTTATCGTTTTCTTTGAATCTTCCTTCACAGTATCCGTATACTCCGGCACGGATACAAGCTGCTTTTCTTCGCTGTTATGTACTGCAGCTTGTCCCTCTTCCCCTTCGCCTGCACTGGCTGCGATCTGTCTGATCCGTTTGATCAACATCGTTGCTGATAACGGTTTCATCATATAATAGTTTGCTCCCTGTGCTAATGCCTGTTCAATCAATCCCTCGCGTCGAAGTGCCGTGGCAATGATAAACAAAGGCTTGTACTCTGTAAATTCTCTGCATTCTTCTAATATTTCCAAACCGTCTACTCCCGGTAAGATCATATCCATGACTACAACATCCGGCTTTAACTTTTTAATGTTTTCCAGCGCTTTTTTTCCGTCTCCTGTTTCGTACACTACTTGGATTCCCTGTTCATTTAATAATCGTTTTTTGCTTTCTCTGTCCTGTACGTTGTTGTCTGCCAGTATAACACGGATATCATCTTTCATTTTGTCCTCCTAGTCCCTATCAATTGTTTAGAATCGACATCCCATTGCTTTTTTTCAGTTTCCATGTCTAATTATAGAACCTGAATTAGCATTACTATGGATTTCAAATGGAATTGAAATGGAATTAGAGGGGTTTTTTGAAAAAAAATGTATATTTAACGCAAACTTCCCATACCGAAAGTTATTCCAAAACCACATATTGCTTATTATGTCGATAAAATAATAGCTATTTTGCAGCCGATAACATAAATTATCCTGCTATCAAAAAAACTAAGACAATTGCCGAAGAACGCAGAGTTTTTAGTTGATTTCTTATTTTGTTAAGTCTCTGATGAATACATGCCTGAAGGATTGTCTGAGATGTCCCGGTTTAGCAAGGTATCATCCATTTTTGGACGGGACGCTTTCGCTACGATGCGCTACGTCACGTTACTTAATGTCTCTGAAATACGAGACATAAGTAACGACGAGCGCAAAGTCCCTTTCAAAAATGAT
The DNA here is from genome assembly GCF_054161275.1 of Jutongia sp. SJQ-6. The sequence continues at coordinate 1,348,799 of NZ_CP195314.1, forward strand.
GATTACCTTGCTTCCGGGACTTCGAGTTTCCGAAAGGCATGTAAATCAATCATCAGAGACAACAAAATTTAGAAATCACTATAAAACTAATTGCGGCAAGGCAATTTCTATAGTTTTTTGATGGCAGGACCCACTATATATCAGCTGCAAAATATAATTAAACCATCGACATAATAAGCAATATGTGGTTGTGTAGGATTTGAGGTATGGGAAGTTGGGATATTTAATTTTGTAAAAATCGGCTTAATGACGCCATTCGATCTTCTGCCCAGCTATATTCCAGCATATAATCTCCCGCAAATGCGTCCTGCGCATCCTGTTCACGCTGTAATAGACGGTACAAATCGCATTCCAGCAGATCCGTATTAAGACGTTTGATGCCTCTTCCTGACACGATAATATCCTCTACACCATACTGTTTTAATTCATTGATCAATGTTTTACCGATCTTGCTGCATAAGCTCTGCGTTGCTTCATCGTTCGGACGGTTCTCCCACAATGTTCCAATGATCTGATCTGTCGTCACAGTACCTCCTTCTCGATCCACCAAAAGAGCCAACAGCTCTTTTGCTTTCGCACTGCGAAACATAACCGGACTCCCATCAATATACAGATCAAAATGTCCAAACGTTCTTGCAAAGATTCTTTTATTTCTCTGTAAAGCAAGTTCATTCGCCTTCTTGACGACAAAAGTGAGTTCTGCCGCATTTAATGGCTTCATCAAATAAAAGTCCGCTTCTACATCAATTGCATTGTCAACGTACTGTGCATTACCTGTTGTATAGATCAACACGATCTGTGGATTGAGTTCCTTTAACTTTTTACCCAATTCAACACCATCCATACAACCATGTATACATATATCTAAGAATGCCGCCTCGACGGCACGCTCCCGAACACACTGCAGTGCCTCCCCTGCATCAAGACACTCTCCGACAATCTCTACACGCTTGTCACGCTCTAAATAGTTACGCACTAATTTGATCGCCATGATCTCATCATCGACAATGATCGTTTTCATACCATCCCTACATTCCTTCCATCAAATTTTAATCAAGATCCATCGATCCGAGATGTTTAGGTATTCTGACCTTCCGCCTCTATCGGTAATGCAAATGTTACAACCATTTCATCACCTTCAATCTCCCAGCTAATATCTCCTTCTACCGAAAAGCTCCACCATATTCTCAATTTTTGACGTATCAGCTCACCTTCGTCCGCTTCCTTTTTTGATAACTCCTCATACGAATTGCGAATGGTAAGAATATACTTATTTTGACAAACCCCACCAAGAATTTCAATTTGACGTCTTCTGGTCGACATACACTCATTGACAGCACGCGACGCATATAATGCAATCCCCATCGGCGGCACTTTCAGATTGCAGGCACCAACATCCCACAGTATCGTCATCCCCTGAAACCGATAGTTTTCCATGGACAAATACGTTCGCATGAACTTTCTTTCCTCACGAAAAGATACTGTTTTATTGACGCGAAAACATTGAAACTGATAACGCAGGCAGTCCGAAAAACCATCCAGCAGCTCCGGCAGCAATACCTTCTCTAATATCGCAGCCCCTTTGATCGCATTTAACGTATTAAAGAGAAAATGTTCCTGCAGTACGACAATTTGCTGCTTCAGATCTTCCTCATCCACCTCTGCCATTCCTTTGACATCAATAATCACACGTAATGGTCCAGTTTTTCTCACTTTTTATTTGTCCTCCAAATCCTCAATATTCCTTGATATCGTAAGCAATATATAATCCGACAGCATCTTTGGATGTGTGAAGTGTGAGTAAATTTATACGCCCAACACGCTATGGATCATCTCTAACAATGCTGCATAATTTACCGGTTTGTCAACATATCCATTCATCTCACATTCAGTTGCTTTCATTTTCGCTGAGGGAAGTAAATTAGCAGTAACAGCATATATTGGAATCTCTTTACTATCCTGCCTGTCTGCACTACGAATGAACTTTGCTATATCATAACCATCCATACCGTATAGATTCAGATCGATCAATATAAACTGATATGAAAACGGTTCACTATTCTGATAGCTTTCTAATGCTTTCTGTCCACTCACAAACGCATCTGTATGCAATCCAAAATCATTAAATATTGTCTGCATGACTTCCAGATTAATTTCATTGTCATCAATGATCATAACTCTTTCTCCATGGAACGAATCAATGTCAGCAAGACCATCCCAAGTCAATATATTCATGATCCTATTCCTCCTGATATCATCTATTTTACTCCTTCTCAAAAAATCCGTCAATCATGCCCTTTGTATGCTTTAAGCTGTTCTCCTCAAATCATCCACAATAGATACGATACTTAACGCGACTCTGAAATCATACAAAACAAGAACCATTTTCCTCTTTATGATACTGCAGATAATACCCTTTTCCATATTTGGACACAATAAAAAGCCTTGTTCCATATAAACGTTTGCGCACCCGCTGCACAACACCATCCAATCTTCTCCGGCTGTGCACAGATACTTCGCTCCATAAATTCTCCACCAATTCATCCCGATATACCACAGCTCCCTCTGCCTGCAGCAACCGCTTCAACAATATACATTCCTCTCTCGACATATGAATAGGATACCCGTCAATCTGAACTTGTCCACCCTCGCTATCCACTATAACACGTTCCCATTCCGTCATCGGCACATCTGATACGACATTTTTCGACACCGCCCGTGCTATACGACAGGCTGCCAGATCGGTCGACTGCTCCGGGCAGACACATTCTGCAGCTCCGGCTCGCAAAAGCTGTTCTTCCAACCGATCATCTCTTTGCTGTAAAATCACGATAATTGGTACCTTCTGCCATTCCGCAAATTCTTGAAAAGCCTGCAGACATATACTGTCACCTGCATCTTTCGTTCTCCATCGATACGCCTCCGTCAACTCTTCTTCCTGTATCATAATGGCCGAGCACGGAGCCTGCACCTCCCATAACGTCTCTGCATGATCGATCATCTGAGTCTGCCATTCTTCCTGGCTCAATCGCTCCAACAATCTTGCGATCCACTCTTCCTCTAATGCGCAAACAATCATCTTTCTCTTTCTCATATTTCTCTCTCACCACGATCTGTTTCTTATATTTTCGATAATTGACATTAGATGTTTCCATCTTCGTTCTTCACTCGCTGCTGTCTTCTACCTTACTTTTGGGAATTACATGATGGCCTTTCGGACGACTTCATAACCTTTTTCCCGTATCTGCTGTTCGAAAGACTTAATCGTCTCCTGCTGACGATGAATAGTGTGCTCATCATAAACGGCGTATGCACCGCGCAATGCCTCGTCAACAATATCAACAACAACAACGTTAGCCCCTGCCTGCAGTGCCTTCTTCCGTCCATCGTGCATCGCCTGTTCCAAACTCGGATCTGCAATAAGAATACTTCCCCGAAACATCAATCTTGCAATTGCCATCAAGTATAATACCATATCCGCATTACCACCGCGTTCCCGTTCAAATGGCGTATGTTTTGCTGCCAAAAATGGTGCGATCTGTATCATCTGTGGCATAAACTGCTTCATAAACAGCAGATCTTCAGATACATTCTCTATCGTCTGATAAGGTGTTCCGACCAAAAATCCTGTTCCTGTATGATATCCCATCTCCTGCAGTTCCCACATTCCCTGCTTGCGCCGAAGTAACGACATATTAGCAGAGTGCAGCCTCTTGAATTGTAATTCATTCGAGGCATCATGGCTAAGCATAGCTGCTCCGGCACCTAAATGCATCCAATGTAAATATGCCGCTTTGGTATGATCCCCCACATTCAATATGATCGTACAGTCCGGGAAATGCTTATGTACCGCATCCACAATTTCTGCAAAATTTGCCTCCGAAAAATAAAAATCTGTCCCACTTTCCAGCAAAAAATTGCGAATTCCCTGCCTATAACCCTCGTGACAATACTGTAATATTTCTTTCATATTCATACGATACCGCTTCACAAAACGATTACTGCGTCTTAACCCACAGTAGTTGCAATCATTTTTGCAGTAATTAGAAAAAGGAAGTCTACCCCACAGATAGACTTCCTTATCAAATTGCTGTTTTCGAACCTCTTCTGCCTTTTGAAACAGATACTCGGTTGTCTCCGCATTGCGATATCGCAACAGTTCTGTAAATTCGTCTGCTGATAACGTTCCAAGCATCATCAGACGATCTACATGCTCCTGCATTATCTCGCCCATTATTTTCTCCATTTCCAGTGCCTCGCCAAATACAATACCACTTTATTCTAAGGAGCCACTACTCCTGTTCCGTATCCGCGATCTCAAATTGGCTGATAATGCCACAGATCGCCGTATTTAACTCCGGCTTTAACTCTTCCAGGGTGACCGGTTGCTTCTGTAGAATAACATTATAACAGGTTGCATTTACCAATTCAACAATCATAAAGATCATTAAATTCTGCTGTCGAAATTTGCGCCCGGACTGCTTTAGCAGCTCCTCGAAGATATCCATGCAGTTCCGATTGGACATGCCGGCAATACGAATATTTGAAAAAACACCCCAGCTTAAGTTTTTAGAAATAAATCGTAATAATACAGGGCTCTCATTGAGCTGATCAACAATATGTGTTGCAAGTGCTACAATACACTCCTCTAAGCTGACCCAATTGGACTCATCATTCAATTTGAGTTCTTCATTAGCTCGGTCAAACAATGCACTCGCCTGTCTTGCGATCAACTGATCGCGAATGTCAAATTTATCTTTGAAATAAAGATAAAAAGTACCTTTCGCCATCTTTGCCCGTTTTACAATTTCAGAGATGGACGTATTTTGAATTCCTTTTTCTGTGAACAATTCAAATGCAGAGAGCAGAAGTGCTTCTTTCTTCTCTCGCTTTTTTTGATCGATCTTACTCATGCGTCCACCCCCTTAATATATTACTCATCTTTCTTAACTTCCTGTGTTGACAATACAAACTTTACACTTCCGTTCATGTCGTTGTCAATTCCGGAGAAACTCTGGTAATCCTCAGAAGCTTTCTGAATACCTTTTATACGGTCAATTGTTCCGTCCAGGCCATCTGTTACATCCGTGATCGTTGTTGCCAACTTATCAATGGCATCTTTCTTGAAGGTATTCATTCCGTCATTCAATTTATCAGAACCTTTATACAGCTTGGAAATACCACTCGATACCGTTCCTGTAGCCTTGTCAAGCTGCTTTGTGCCTGCAAATAAGGATTTGGTTCCTGCTGCCAATTGTTTGACACCCTTGCGCAATACAGAACTGTTCTTCGTTAATTTCTTGCTGTTCGTCGTGATCGTTGATGAATTCTTTACGATCGCAGCTGCACCACTCTTTAACTTCTTGTTGTTCGCTGTAAGTGTCTTGCCACCCTTTGAAAGCTTTGTAATATTGGTGCTGATCTGAGTAATTGCATCACGGACAGTTTTCTCACCATCCAAAAGCTGTGTTGCACTTCCTCTAAGCTGTGCAGCATATCCGGACATCGTCTGTGCTGTTGTATCTAATGCTGCTGCACCGTTGTATAGGTTCTGCTCCTTGGATTTTGTGTCTGTAGCAGCCTTGATACTTGCAAGACCGGCTGCAAGATCTGCTTTGCCATCTTTATCATATTCGCCATCTGCCTTACCATTTGTGACGATATCTACGCTGCTCAATGCTGTGAGTGCTTCTTTGACCGCTGCTTTCTGCTCTGCTGTCAGGCTGTCATTAGCAAGAAGTGCTTTCAGCTCATTTTGCTGCTGCAATGCATTCTCTACCAGTCCATTCACCTGTTTCATGCCCGCCTGTAACTGCCCTACACCATCATCCACAGATTTCACACCGGCTTTTAATGCTGCGGTTCCATCGGTAAGCTGCTTCATGTTTTCCTCGGTCATCATCTTGCTTACTGCACCAACGAAGGTCTGTACGCCATCACCGAATGTCTTGTACTGTTTCGGAAATGTCTTGGTTGATTTGTCCAGTGTATTTAATCCATCGGCAATCTGTTTTGCACCGTCGGTATAGGAATTTACACCCTGACCAAGTGACTTGGAACCTTTCACATAAGAGTTGACACCCTTTAACAACTGATCGGTTCCTTTTGTATACGCATTGGTTCCTTTCTTCAAAGATTTAGCACCTTTGTTCAATGTCTTTGCTCCCTTATTGGCAGACTTAATCCCCTTCGCATACGTTGCAAAGTTCTTATTCAATGTATTTAATCCGTCTTTCAAAGACTTAGTGCCATCTACCAGCTGCTCGCCGGCATCTTTCATGTCATCGATCTTGTCATCCAATTTATCAAGATCGTCCACACTGTCAATATCGATATCCTTAAATAAGTCTGCCGTTGCTACCGTATAAGTCTGGCTCATAGAGAAATCTTTGACATCGGCTGTAATCTTAACAGAGTCCGTAATCTTGTCGTTTAACTCATCGGTATCGACATCCACATCATCTCCAAGATCAACATTTTTCAAGTCCAAGCTCTCAGACAGACCCGGCATACCATATGCGATCACAATGTTGTTTTCTCCCTCAGATAATACCTTACCATTGTCAATATCAATATTGTCGAATTTATCGACCGGAAGGATCATACCGGTTGCCATCAAAAATGGTGTGTAAATATCTTTCTTCTCACCTGCTACCGTAACCTGTTTCTTAGATGTGTTAGAATACTTGATCGTCATCTCTAACTTACCGCTCTTGCCAACGATATCTTTTGGAGCTACTTTCTCACCATCCAGTTTATAAGTGATCTGCATACCAACCGGAAGCTCGCTATTTTCTGCTGTTCCCTGATAATAAATGTCGTTTTTGGAAGTATCCCAGGTAAGACTGTCACCACTCTGTGTAAACTTCTCATCGCCCTTTGTATTTGTAATATCCTTCAATGTAGAGCTATCTTTGACACCATCTACCTGTCCGGAATTTTTGAGCCAGTCGGATACAATGACATCCGTCACACCACCGTTTGCATCCAAGGTTGCGTATACGGTTTCCTCTTTGCTAACGGTACTCTTTTTCTTAGATGACGCAAAACTTGCTGTCTGCTCTACTACTTTATTGTTAGCAGCCATTGCCTGCACCTTGCTGTCGTATCGATACGTATGTGTCGCATATTCTATATTTCCGACAACCAGCCCGGCAACCAATAAACTACTGATTCCTGTCATTACTACACGTTTCTTTCCACTCATTTGTCGCATAATGCTCCTCCTTATTTGCTGTTTGCATTTTCCTGCATCTCGATATCATTCATTCCAAAATGTTTGATATCTGTTTCCATCATTTCTTCTCTGCATCTCTCTTTGCTACATTTGCCTTGATCATGTTCCAAGATGTGCGTTTGATCACACCATCAAAGATCCAAAGCATTGCCGGCAGAACGCAGATAACAACGATCATACTGATGATCGCACCACGTGAAAGCAGTGTACAGATCGATCCGATCATATCTACCTGCGAATATACCGATACACCAAAGGTTGCGGCAAAGAAGCACAATCCACTGGTAAGGATCGACTTGATCGATGTCTCATGCGCAATGCGGATTGCATCCTTCTTACTCTGTCCACGTTCCGTTCGCTCTTTATGATATCGACTTGTCATCAAAATCGCATAATCTACGGTCGCTCCAAGCTGGATCGTACCGATAACGATACTCGCCACAAACGGAAGCGACGTATTCGTATAAAACGGTACTGCCATATTACATGCAATCGCAAATTCGATGACCGAGATCAAGATCACCGGAATGGAAATCGACTTAAACGTGATCAAGATGATAACAAAGATCGCCAGGATGGAAATATTATTTACTGTCTTGAGATCGACATCCGTTACATCCTGCAAATCTTTCATCATTGGCGCCTCGCCGATCACCATACCATCATTTTGGTATTTTTTGACAATCTTGTCAATCTTTGCTAATTGAGAATTTACCTCATCAGTAGCAGAACTGTAATCAGAGCTTACAAATTCCAGTTCATAATTGTCTGTCTTGAGCATCTTCTTGATATTGTTCGGTATCATAGACTCCGGTACATTGGAACCTACTAACGAGTTCAAACCGATCACCCATTTCACACCATCTACCTTTTCAATTTCCTTGCTCATCGCACTCTTTTCTTTGGCAGAAAGACCATCTTTCAGAAGGATCATATGCATGTTACTCATATTAAACTCCTTCTTTAATTTCTCATTCGCCTCATTACTTGGAATGTTCTTCGGCAAAGACTGATCAATATTATAGTAAATCTTGTAATTATTATTACCGTGTATTGCCGGTACTAACACGATCAGGAACAACAGCAATGCTACATAACGTCCCTTGACAATGCCATGTGATAGTTTATCCAAGGATGGGATCAGTGATCTGTGCGTCGTCTTCTCAATCGCTTTATCACAGGTAAGGATCATTGCCGGAAGTACCGTTACACAAGCAATCACACCAATAACAACACCCTTAGACATTACAATACCGATATTAGCGCCAAGCTTAAACGTCATAAAACAAAGTGCTACGAATCCTGCAACCGTTGTGATCGAACTTGCCGTGATCGATGTAAACGTATTGCTGATCGCATGTGCCATGGCGCGTTTCTTGTCGCCTTCATATCGTTCCTTGTTCGCTTCGTAACTCTCTAACAGGAAGATGGAATAATCCATCGTCACCGCCAACTGAAGCACCGCGGCTAACGCCTGCGTGATATAGGATATTTCTCCTAAGAAAACATTACTTCCTAAGTTAAATACGATTGCCATTCCTATATTCAACAAGAAGATCAATGGTGTCACAAAGGAAGTCATTGTCAAGAACAAGACTACCAGTGACAGCAAACCTGCAATCACGACGTAGATCGGCATTTCCTGCAATGCCAGGTTCTTAATATCAGTAACTACACCGGACATTCCGCTTGCATAAACATTCTTGCCTACGACTTTACGTATCTGCGTGATCGCATCCATCGTATCATCTGCTGATGTCGTATCGTCAAACAACGCGATCATCATCGTCGCTTTTCCGTTAAAGAATGCTTTTCGCAGATCTTCCGGAATCATTTCGGTCGGCACCGAAATATCCACTGCATCGTCATACCATAAAACATCTTTGACATGATCGATACTTTCTAATTGTTTCTCTAACTTTGCTGCATCTTTCATCGGCATATCTTCCACGACTACCATGGAAAACGCTCCCATACCGAACTCATCCACCAGAATATCCTGTCCCTTGATCGTCTCCAAGCTCTCCGGCAGATAACTAAGTACATCATAATTCACACGTGTACTGACATATCCGATTCCAGCCGGAATCAGCAGGATAAACGCAATAACAAGAATGATATTCTTGTGTTTTGTGATCCACTTGCCAATGTTAATCATCCAATCCCTCCTAAATCTTAATAAACCATGCTGTCAAAAGCATCTGGATACCATGACAATCCGGTCCTTATTGAGAATAAATATCAAAAATGACTGACAGTCATTTTTAACTCTTGCTGTATACTACTACAAAAATGACCAGTAGTCAATCTTTTTATTTTAAATTTATAAATATTTTAGATTTTAGGAGTAAGGTGGCAAAGCATCCTCGCGGAGCGTTTTTTACTTTATAGGAAACGAGAAGTTTCCTATAAAATAAAAAAGGGACAACGCATACACGCCGTCCCCATTGTTACTACATTCTTCTATTAGCTGCCGACCAACATCATGGTCCCTTTTATTTAGCAAGCAGCATCATGATCTCGTTGCTGCGTGCTACAAATTCTGTCATTTCATCTGCTGCAAGCGGCTTATGCGCTAACATCGCCAGATCATACAACTGTTTGCAGAACATATCCACATTCTCGCCATCTTTGTGCTCCAAAATATACTGCACTAATGCATTCGATGAATTGAGCACTAATGTCTCTCCTCCTCCGAGGCCACCCATGCCGCCCATGCTGTACATTTTCATCATATCCTGCATACGACGCATTTCTTCTGACAATGTAATCATTGAGGAGATCTTTTCATTCTTGAGTTTTTGTACTTTTACTTCAAGCTGATCCTTACCCAATGCTCTTTTGAAGATTTCAGACAACGCATCCGTCTGCGCTTTTAATGTATCCTCGTCTTCCTCATCTTTCATCGTATCCGTCAGATCTGCATCAATACGCTGGAATTTCACCTTCAGATCTCCCTGTTCTAACTGTGAAATAAACGGCTGATCGATCGTATGTGTTAATACGACCGCATTCAATCCCTGCTCCTTGAACAGATTGACATACTGGCTCTGCTGCTGCAGATCTGTTGCGTAGTATACCGTTGTCGGTTCTTCTTCCTTGTCTGCATTATCAGCATCCGCACCATTCTCGGCATCTGCTGTTTCATCGCTCTTTGCTTCTGTACTCTCTGTCTCTTCTTTTACAGGCTCGTTTTTCTTAGCCTCTTCGATATAATCCGGCAAGGTGATGTACTTACCGTCCAAATCCTTAAATATCAGATAATCCGTCATTTTTTCGCGGAATTTCTGATCTTTTAAGCAGCCATACTTGATAAATGGGCTGATATCATCCCAATATTTCTCATAATTCTCACGGTCTACTTTGAACATACCGGACAACTTATCGGCTACTTTCTTCGTAATATAATCCGAAATCTTCTTTACAAATCCGTCATTCTGCAATGCACTTCTGGATACATTAAGCGGCAGATCCGGACAATCGATCACACCTTTGAGAAGCATCAAAAACTCCGGGATCACTTCCTTAATATTATCTGCAATAAATACCTGATTGTTGTAAAGCTTGATAACACCCTCTAAATTATCATATTCTGTATTAACCTTCGGGAAGTACAAAATACCTTTGAGGTTAAATGGATAATCCATATTTAAATGAATCCAGAACAACGGCTCCTTGTAATCGTTAAATACCTTGCGGTAAAAGTCCTTGTACTCGTCATCGGTACACTCATTTGGATGTTTCATCCAAAGTGGGTTCGTATCGCTAATAGAAACCGGACGTTTATTGATCTTTGCCTTTTCTTTACGAGGGCTGACCTCGACCATCTCTTTCTCTCCATTTTCATTTTCGCGTTCTTCAGTCTTCGCTTCCTCTACGATCGTCTCTACAACAACATCATCTTCACGAACATCGGCTGCATCGATCGTTTCATATTCCTGCTCTGCGTTTGCTTTGGAAAGGAAGATCTCAACCGGCATAAAGGAACAATATTTGTCCAAAATCTCTCTGACACGATACTCATTCGCAAACTCTAAGCTGTCCTCGGAAAGGTACAGGGTGATCGTTGTACCAACAGTATCTTTTGTGCCGTCTGACATTTCAAAATTGATACCGCCTTCCGATTCCCAGCGAACCGGTGTAGCATCCTTCTGCCAAGACAACGTGTCGATCGTAACTTTGTCAGATACCATAAACGCAGAATAAAATCCCAGTCCAAAGTGACCTATGATCTGCTCTTCGTTCGTTTTATCCTTATATTTCTCCAAGAAATCCGTTGCACCGGAAAAGGCAACCTGATTGATGTACTCGTCTACTTCATCTGCCGTCATACCAAGACCGGTATCGGTCAGAGAAATTGTCTTAGCATCCGGATCAACAACGACCTGTATTTGTGCCTTGTAATCCTCCGGCATATCATATTCGCCCATAATTTCTAACTTCTTCAACTTAGTAATGGCGTCGCAGCCATTTGAAACTAACTCACGAAGAAAAATGTCATGGTCAGAATACAACCATTTCTTAATGATCGGAAACATATTTTCAGATTCAATTGATAAGCTACCTGTTCTGCTCTGCATAATAATCCTCGTTTCTGCACACTTTCCTATAAAAAACGAACCCTGTGTCAAGTGCGCCGAGACACTGATCCGCCGCATCACCGCCAGATGCGTCCGTCCTTGTTAGCACTCTACTCTTACGACTGCTAACAACATCCAGAAAATATATTAGTATCATTCTACCAAAATGTCAAGAGCAAACATAACATTTTACAAATCTCATCCCCAAACTTCGCATACCCACTGTCATGTTCTAACCACATATTGCTTATTATGTCAGCAGCAAATTAGCAGTTTTGCAGTCGATAAACTTAATTGTTCTGCCATAAGAGATCTAAGAAAATTGCCGCAGAACGCAGAGTTTTTATGTGATTTCTTATTTTGTTAAGTCTCTGATGAATACATGCCTGAAGGATTGTCTGAGAAGTCCCGGAAGCAAGGTATCATCCATTTTTGGACGGGACGCTTTCGCTACGATGCGCTACGTCACGTTACTTAATGTCTCTGAAGTACGAGACATAAGTAACGACGAGCGCAAAGTCCCTTTCAAAAATGATGAATACCTTGCTTCCGGGACATCGAGTTGTCCGTAAGGCATGTAAATCATACATCAGAGACAACAAAATCTAGAAATCACTAAAAACGTAAATGCGGCAAGGCAATTTCTATAGATCCCTTATGGCAGAATTCAGTCTCTGGGAACTGCAAAATGTATAGCAGCTTTTGACATAATAAGCAATATGTGGGTGAAAGACCGTTGAGGGTATGCGAAGTTTGCGTCATATACTAAAATTGGGGAGATCGCCCGGAATCGGTTTGGTCATCCATTCTTTTGCTGAGTATCCGCTGCATAGCAGAAGCCACAGTTTCATATACATTGCTACCGGCGATGCCATCGGTAATACGATCATTCCGTATTTTTCATAGACGTATGTGCTTTCGTAAACCATGTCCGCATCCATGCCGCATAAAAAAATGGGGATTTTCCGGTTTGCCACCTCATAAAAGAATTTATCCGCTTCTGGTGTTTCACTGCAGATCGTGCCGGCATGATACGTATGATGCAAAATTGCCTGTATTCCGTCAAAGTTCATCGGATAACGCATCCCCGGATGTGGGTAGATCAACCCGATCGGTGCATCCCATTGATCCGGTGCCTGCAGGGAAGGTCTATCGGTAAGCCTCTCTGCATTGTTCCATGCATAGTACACTTTTCCGGCGACGAAACACTTGGTGCCTTTTTCATAATGACCGTATTCCATACCACCAACACTATACACTTCATCACTGTAAGGCTGATGTCCAATGATCGCTGTTCCTAAGTGAATCCTTGGGATCCCATCCCCATTCTGATACGAAACATACACACCTTTTTGCTTGCAGTCAAATGCTAAGAACTGCACAGCATATTGAAAATTATAAGCACCATTTGCTCTTGGATCTGTCAATACATAGTTGCTGGACACAAAAACCATCGGAATGTCACAATCGCCAAACAGATAGCCCATCGCAGCCGCTGAATATGCCAACGTATCTGTGCCATGCATAATGATCACTCCATCTAACCCGGAATACATAGCAGCACTATCTTCTGCTGCTTCTTTTTTCTCTAAAGTCACCTTTGCACTGCCTGTATACTTCGCCTCACTGACCACCTCTCGAATGCTCTGAGCCAACTGTGCGATCGTTAATCCGGTACTATTTTCACTGAGAAGTGTATACGGATGATATACCTGATAGGTGATTTCTTCCACACGACCATCTCGTTCTACACAAGGCAACGTGTCTAACAGACCATCCGCTGCTCCGGTTTTCGTACCGATCACATCTCCGGCTAACGTACTCCCGATCGTCCCTCCGGTAAATAATACAGCGATATTCATAACGCTCCTCCTTCCAAACATGAAAAGCCCATTTCCAAGGCAAAACATTAACCACCGTTCCGCCAAGGAAATGGACTATTAACATCATAAAATACTATTTCGCAACGACCGTTTCATTGCTGCATGTTATTTTGCTACAATATTAACGATACGCCCCGGCACATAAATCTCTTTGATAATGTTACCACTCAATTTATCACCCAAAGCTTCTTTTGCCTTAGCAAGCACATCGTCTTTCAGATCTTCTTTGCCAATAGAAATTGTTGCTTTGGTCTTACCGTTGATCTGAACAGCGATCTCCACAGTAGACTCTACGGTCTTCTCTTCGACATACTCCGGCCAAGACTGCTGGTACAATCTGCCCTGTCCCCCAACGATTTCCCAAAGTTCTTCGGTAATATGCGGTGCAACCGGATTGAGCAATGTAATAAGTGTCTTATATTCTGCCTTATTGATCGAATTCTTCTTATAGAAGTCATTGATCAATGACATCATTGCCGCGATCGCTGTGTTAAACTTCAGATTCTCGAAATCACCGCTGACTTTCTTGATCGTCTGATGCATCTTGATCTCCATATCTGCGGAATACTCATCACCTTCTGTCAAGAGTGTCTGCAGCTTCCAAACTCTCTCTAAGAAACGGCGGCATCCTTTCACACCATCTTCAGACCAGGAAGCGCTCAAGTCAAACGCACCGATAAACATCTCATACGTACGCAGTGTATCTGCACCGTAATCACGTACAATATCATCCGGATTTACAACGTTTCCTCTGGACTTACTCATCTTCTCACCGTTTTCACCAAGGATCATGCCGTGAGACGTACGCTTCTGATATGGTTCCGGTGTCGGTACAACTTTCTGATCATACAGGAATTTGTGCCAGAAACGGGAATACAACAAATGCAGGGTCGTATGCTCCATACCACCATTGTACCAGTCAACCGGCAGCCAATATTTCAATGCTTCCGGACTGGCAAGTGCTTCTGTATTGTGTGGATCCGTATAACGCAGGAAATACCAGGATGATCCTGCCCACTGCGGCATCGTGTCTGTTTCACGCTTTGCCGGTCCACCACAGCATGGGCATGTTGTATTTACCCAATCCGTCATTGCCGCAAGTGGCGACTCACCGTTGTCTGTTGGCATATAACTGTCTACCTCCGGAAGCAGCAGTGGAAGCTCACTCTCATCAAGTGGAACGTACCCACATTTCTCGCAGTGTACGATTGGAATAGGCTCTCCCCAATATCTCTGGCGGGAGAATACCCAGTCACGCAATTTATAGTTTACTTTACGGTTACCGATCTTATTCTCTGTCAGGAAATCTTTTACCTTTTCCTTCGCTTCTTCTACGCTTAATCCGGTCAGAAATCCTGAATTTACCATCTGTCCGGTTGCTACATCCGTAAATGCTGCTTCATTGATATCAACAGGACCTTCTTTGCCCTCTACTACCTGAATCATTGGAAGTCCGAACTTCTTCGCAAACTCCCAGTCACGGTCATCGTGTGCAGGCACTGCCATGATCGCACCGGTACCATAAGTCATCAATACATAATCAGAAATCCAGATTGGGATCTCTGTATTGTTGATCGGATTAATTGCCTTGAAACCACCTAACACAACACCGGTCTTATCCTTAGCAAGCTCTGTACGCTCAAAGTCAGACTTCTTGGCTGCCATCTCGCGATACGCAACAATGTCATCCCAGTTTGTGATCTCATCCTTGTATTTATCAATGATCGGATGCTCTGGAGATACTACCATATAAGTAGCACCAAATAACGTATCCGGTCTGGTCGTATAAACACGGAGTTTATCTTCTTTGCCGGCAATACTAAAGTCAACCTCTGCACCTTCGGAACGTCCGATCCAGTTTCTCTGGGAAGTCTTAACGCGGTCAATGTAGTCTACGTGATTCAATCCCTCTAATAACTTATCAGCGTAATTTGTGATCTTAAGCATCCACTCACTCTTTACTTTGCGGACAACTTCAGAACCACAGCGCTCACATACGCCATTTACTACCTCTTCGTTAGCAAGACCAACCTTACAGGAGGTACACCAGTTGATCGGCATTTCCTTCTTATAAGCAAGACCCTCTTTGAATAACTTTAAGAAGATCCACTGTGTCCATTTATAATATTCCGGATCTGTCGTATTGATCTCACGATCCCAATCGAAAGAATATCCCAAAGAGTGTAACTGCTCCTTAAAACGAGCTACATTATTCTTCGTTACGATCTTAGGGTGAATCTTATTTTTGATCGCATAGTTCTCTGTTGGAAGACCAAAAGCATCCCATCCCATTGGGTAAAGTACATTGTAGCCCTGCATACGACGTTTTCTTGCGACGATATCCAATGCCGTATATGGTCTTGGATGTCCTACGTGAAGTCCCTGTCCGGATGGATATGGGAACTCTACCAACGCATAAAACTTTGGTTTCGTATAATCGTTTGGTGTATGGAACGCTTTCTCATCATCCCATACCTTCTGCCATTTCTTTTCCACTGTGTGATGGTTGTACATTTCTGCCATAACTTCCTCCGTTCCTGTGCGTACTTTCTGCAAAGACTGTTCACAAACTGATCACTGCCGGCTTATGCCTAAAGTCTCACTGACAACCAAATCACTGCTGTCCGTACGCCCGACATATCTAATAATTCATAAAGGTACTGTGCAAAATTGCCACAGTACCTTTCATTGTACTATATTGCGTAAATTTGTCAATAATTAACCCGGCGACTTCGGCAATTTATGAACCCGGCAACTCCGGCAATCCTGTAATCAACTCAGCGACTTTGGTAATTCTATTCGTATCTGTGTACCAACCTGCGGTTCACTCTTGAGAGACAAAGTACCATGAAGCTGCACAACAATATGTTTTACGATCGCCAAGCCTAAACCCGTACCGCCTGTTGACTTTGATCGGCTCTTATCCACTCGGTAAAAACGTTCAAACACGCGAGTCTGATGCTCTTTTGGAATACCTATACCGGTATCTTTCACTTCCAAATATGCGGTATACTCATCTGCCATTCCAACGTTCAGGCACACCGATCCATCCTTTTTGTTGTATCGGATCGCATTGTCCACCAAATTGTACATCAATTCATCGATCATCTGCAGGTTTGTTCGGATCACACAGCTTTCCGTCTGCGTCGTCAATTGCACCTGATGCTTCTGTGCACTCATCTGCAGCAGCTCCACACAACGCCCTGCTGCCGTCTGCAGATCAACGTCTTCTAACAGAAGTTCCGGTCCGGTCGAGTCAAGCTCCGACAAACGGATAATATCATTAATTAACGACAACAGCCGATTTGCATTTTTATGGATCTTAGCAGCAAAAGCGAGTACATCATCTCCCTGCACCATCCCATGACTGATCAACTCCGCATAACCGGAAATTGCAGTAAGCGGTGTTTTCAACTCATGCGAGACATTTGCCGTAAATTCCTGTCTGATCTCTGCTGTCTGCAATATCTCTTTGTGCTGCTTTTGTATTTTTCGCACAAACGGTCGAAGTTCCTTATACACACTCGTTACATCCGAATCGTTAATATGCTGTGCAAGTTCATCGATCGGCGCCACAATACTTTTCGTGAGAAAATGCGCCACGAAAATACATACAATGATAACGATACATATAAACGATAACATGATCGGCAGTGCTGACATTAAAATTCCTATAATACTACTGCTATTCTTAGCCAGACGAAGTATATTACCATTGTCCAAACGCACCGCATAATAAATCGTATTGTCTCCGATCGTCTCTGAATGACGTATCGTATTTCCCTCGCCATATTTGAGAGCTTCCTTGATCTCCTCGCGGTTTTTATGATTCCCCATCGATGCTTCATCTGCCTCAGAATCATACAATACCGCTCCGTCTGTATCTACTAGAGTAATACGAAGAGGCGTTGCGATCTTAACCTGACCGTTTTCCGCTTTTTGATCTGCGTACACCGTCTTTTTTAAGGTCTGTGCATAAATACGCAGATCATCGATCACTTCCTGTTTCAGTACTGTATAATTGACAATAGTGGCAAGCAAAGTCGTTACTATGATTGCCACTATCGTCAACAATACGAAAAGCCAATTAATTCGTTTTCGCATGGTTCATTATCTCCTATCACTCTTCCAATTGATATCCTACGTTACGCACCGTTCGGATCTTTTTACCTGCATCCCCCAGTTTGTGGCGCAGTGTTTTGATATGCATATCTAAGGTGCGGGATTCTCCCTCGTAATCCATGCCCCAAATACGCACCATAATATCCTCTCTCTGCAGCACGATCCCTGTATTGCTCATTAACATTTTTAATAGTTCATATTCCTTATAAGTCAGCGTGATCGGCTCCCCCGACACTTTAACCTGACGTTTCTCATCGTTAAGTTCGATCTCGCCAACCTTCATCTGCCTGATCTCATGATTTTGCATGCTTCGACGTAATAATGCCTTTACACGGGAGATCAACTCCATCACGCCAAACGGTTTTGTAAGATAATCATCTGCACCACGATCCAGCCCCTTGACACGATCTAATTCTGTTGTTTTGGCCGTCACCATAATGATGGGAACATAACGGGATTCTGCCCATTGACGCAGCTTTTTGACAATAGATAATCCGTCCTCATCCGGCAACATCACGTCTAACACGATCAGATCCGGTACCTTTTCATAAATGCGGCTCCAAAACTCCTTGGCAGAACCAAATTCCTCTACGGTATATCCGGAATTTTTGAGGGAAAACGCCTCGATCTCCCGAATGTTCACATCATCTTCTACAATATAAATATGTGCCATTGTCTTTCACCAAACCTTTCCTTTGTGCGCTATGATGGCAACCGATATTCTTTGCAGTACTCTTCAAACATCTGTTCAAAGAACGGATCTTCATCCTCTTTCAATTTATCCAAATACTCATGCATTTCATAACCGTCTGCCTGCGTCTGTATCAAACATACCGCAATGTTGGAGCAATGGTCTGCCACACGTTCAAAATTAGTCGTAAGATCCGATAATACAAAACCAAGTTCGATCGTGCATTTGCCTTTACGCAGACGTTTTATATGCTTTTTCTTGATCTCATCATTCAAGCGATCGATCACTTCTTCTAACGGTTCTACCCGACTCGCCTTGATAATATCTGACCGATCATACGCATCAAAAGTTATATCTACAATATCTTTTACTGCGGCTTCATAAACACGCAGCTCCTTTTTTGCCTTATCGGAAAACTTTTTCTTCATATTATGGAACTGCTCTGCCGATTCCATAATATTATAGGCATGATCGGAAATACGCTCGAAATCACCGATACAGTGCAATATAAGCGATACCGACTGTGAATCCTCATCCGACAGCTCCGCATTTCCGATCTTCATCAAATAGGTTCCGATCTCGTCCTCGTAATGATCCACGGTCGACTCAAGCTCTGCCACTTTTTTTGCCTGTTCTTCATCATACTGTTCAAACAGGTCGATCGCATATCTGATTGAATTTCTGGCATCCTCTGCCATCTGCAATGCCGCTGTTTTGGCCTGTGCAACTGCAAAAGACGGTTTTTCTAAGAAACGCTCATCCAACACATGTAACGTTGTCTCCATCTGCTTCTCTTCGGCACTTTCCGGGATCGTCCAAGTTGCCAGGCGCACCAGGATACTCCGAAATGGAAGCAGCAATGAAGTTGCTAATACGTTAAAGCACGTATGCACGATGGCAATACCCATGACACCTGCTGCCTGACCCATAAAGGAAAATCCGATGAACGCATTTAACAGATAAAACAACACCATAAACAAAATCGTACCAATTAAATTAAAGTAAAAATGTACTAACGCTGCTCGCTTTGCATTTCTGTTGGCTCCTACCGCGGAAAGCAATGCAGTAATACAAGTTCCAATGTTCTGACCCATGATGATCGGAATGGCCGAGGAATAGCTGACCGCTCCCGTCAGACACAATGCCTGTAAAATACCTACCGATGCGGAAGAACTTTGGATCACAGCCGTTAATATCGTTCCGGCGATCACTCCTAAGATCGGATTCTCAAATACCGTAAACAGTCTTGTAAACTCTGGCACATCTGCAAGTGGTTTCACTGCTTCACTCATCGTGTCCATACCAAACATCAATACCGAAAAACCAATCATGATCGTTCCAATATCTTTCGGTCTGCTCGACTTGGCAAATAAGATCATGCTAACACCAACGATTGCTAAAATCGGTGTAAACGAACTTGGTTTGAGCAATTCTACGAATAAATTGTCACCTTGAATACCGGTAAGACTAAGCAGCCATGATGTCACCGTGGTACCGATATTGGCTCCCATAATAATGCCAACCGCCTGATTGAGTTTCATGATCCCGGAGTTGACAAATCCAACCACCATAACGGTTGTTGCCGATGACGACTGGATCACCGCCGTCACACCGGCACCCAAAAGCACCGCTCTCATCGGTGAACTGGTAAATTTTTCCAAAATCTGTTCCAGTTTACCACCGGAAGTCTTGGCAAGCCCATCTCCCATCACATGCATTCCATACAAAAACAAAGCAAGCCCGCCTATCATTGTCAATACGCCAAATATATCCATGCTTATCCTCATTTCCACGCACACAAGTTATCTGGTTCTGGTGCGTTATTTTTACATACATTTTACATAGTAGTTGCAAAGTCCAAATAAATCTTATGTAAAATCTATGTAAAGTTTTTTTACATTCACAATTTTTGGCTGTATTGTATACCCTACTCAAACTTCGCACATCAAAAATTATCAATACCTTGCTTCCGGGACTTCGAGTTCCCGAAGGGCATGTAAATCAATCATCAGAGACAACAAAATCTAGAAATCACCTAAAACGTAATTGCGGCAAGGCAATTACTATAGTTCTCTGCTGGCAGAAATCGCTATGTTGTGGCTGCAAAATACTTAGTATTCTGACATAATAAGCAATCTGTGACCTGGCAGTAGCTTTGGATGTGCGAAGTTTGAGTACCTTACATGATCTGTAAGATCAGACAATCCCTAATGCCTGTTTTGCCAGCATATCTGCCATATCGTTATAGTGATCCCCTGAGTGCCCCTTTACTTTCTGAAAAGTCACATGTACCTGGGACTTGATACTATCATAAAATGCTTTATAAGCCTGTGTCCCTTCTTTGCCAGCTTTCCATTCGCCCAGACACCATTTTGCGATCCCCTCATAGTCGTGCACGATCGTGATCTCTGACAGCCCCTCGGCAACTGCGTATCGCATCGCACATTCTGCACCCTTGATCTCCCCTGCGACATTATGCATTGCTGCAAGCGACGGATCATTTAACTTCTCCTGAAAACAGAGTTCTTTCCCATCCCGTAAGATCACAACGCCATAAGAAAATTCCCCGGTCCCGCTGTGATAACTGCCATCTACATAGGCAACCACGCCGGATCTTTCGACCTGTTTCGTCTCTCCTGTCACAAAGGCAAGCGCCTCTGCCGCCGTTGGAAAGCTTTTATAAACGGCACCGGAATAGCCATCCACTTGTGCTTTACAATCAGCCCACGTTCCATAAACTCCCGGTGTTCGTCCTGTCTTTACCGCATAAAACTTTTTTGCCATGCAAAATCCCCTTTCTGACACATATATCTTTACACATTTTCATTTACTGTAGCATACTATCTAAACGGATGCAATTTTGATTCATCTTTTCAAACGGGCAATAATATCGTAAAATAGAAAGTGCACTTACTTTGTGCAACAAAAAGAAAGGTGATGTATAAATATATGACTACACAAAATAATCGATTGACACCCGGTTTATCGAACAATCTGGTACAATCCGATGGAGTCACGAAAACGCAAAAGCAAACCATCTTTGAAAATATGAGCGACGGCATCATTACCGTAACCGCAGACGGTTTGATCAATTATGTCAATTCTGCCGCAACACAGATCTTTGATCTGTCGGAAGAGTCACTGGTAGGACAATCCTTTGCAGAAACACTGCTCTCTTCCCGCAAAAACAAGGCATTTAACCGACTGTTCAAAAAATGTTCCAAAAAGAACTGCCCTTCCTCCAAAGAAACGGCAACATACACAACCCCAGAAGGTCAAAAGCATCTGCGCATTACTATCAGTCTGGTCAAACAATCAACAAGTGCAGATTCTGAATATGGTATGCTTATACTTGTTGAAGATATTTCCGATGCCGAAAATCTTAAGCAGCACGAACGCGACTGTGCACTTCTGTTTGCCGGTATCGTGATATGCATTACGCTGTATCTTTCCGCTTGGAGCCTCATCCGCTTCACCTTACATATTCCACTAAAAGCCTCCTTTTATACACTAATGATCGAGGCAATGACATTGATCTTGTTTTTGGAGATCATCTTTTTTACGAGTTTTTCTCTAAAAGATGTCGGTCTGATACCGCGAAGAAAAAATATTCTTTCCAATATAAAGCAAACGGCAACGATCTGTCTTTTTGCAATAGCCGTGCTGCTTGTGGGTAAATTATTTTTACGTGTTCTTGGTGCTCCGGTCAAACAAAACTTTATGGGTGGCTCTGTGCATGGTGCCGTCACGTATTTATTCACTGCACTGCTGCAGGAATTTTTAGCACGTGGTGTCATTCAAACCAGCGTCAAAAACTTAATGCGTGTCAAACACCAGATCCCGGTCAGCATCTTTTTGACGTCAATGCTCTTTACGTTAATGCATCTTCCTTATGGTTTTATTTTCATGATGGGTGCTTTTTTGCTAAGCATTGCGCTCGGAATCCTCTTCGAACAGCAAAAAACAATCTGGGGCTGCTTCTTCCTACACTGGAGCATCGGTTACCTGGCCATGTGCCTATTCTTTTAAGATCAAGGCATTCAAGCTTCCCATACCCCACTATCTCACACGGACACATATTGCTTATTATGTCAAAAGCTGCTATACATTTTGCAGTTCCCAGAGACTGAATTCTGCCATAAGGGATCTATAGAAATTGCCTTGCCGCATTTACGTTTTTAGTGATTTCTAAATTTTGTTGTCTCTGATGTATGATTTACATGCCTTTCGGACAACTCGAGGTCCCGGAAGCAAGGTATTCATCATTTTTGAAAGGGACTTTGCGCTCGTCGTTACTTATGTCTCGTATTTCAGAGACATTAAGTAACGTGACGTAGCGCATCGTAGCGGAAGCGTCCCGTCCAAAAATGGATGATACCTTGCTAAACCGGGACTTCTCAGACAATCCTTCAGGCATGTATTCATCAGAGACTTAACAAAATAAGAAATCACATAAAAACTCTGCGTTCTGCGGCAATTTTCTTAGATCTCTTATGGCAGAACAATTAAGTTTATCGACTGCAAAACTGCTAATTTGCTGCTGACATAATAAGCAATATGTGATTCTTACAGTAACTTCCGGTATGGGAAGCTTTAGTTAGGCATTTTTCTGACATTCAAAAGGGCATTACAGGATCCTACGTGGAAACTGTAATGCCTTTTCATTATGTTTCGATTTTTTGTTGTCTGGACAGTCGATTATTCTTTGCCGTCCCAGCAGTATGTGCAGAGATTTTCTACCGGAATACCAACAGATTCCAGCATATCATCCAAACGATTATACTGCAGTGAAGTAAATTTCAATTCTTTACGAATTTCCTCGATCATCTGATCATACTTCTCAGAGTTTGGATCGGTATATTGCTGCAATACCTCATTTGGCACCTCGTCCGTTCCCTCCAATTTTGCGATCACACGTCGTGTGATCAGATCCATTTCGGAAGAGGAACGCGAAAAGTTCAAATACTTGCAGCCATATACTAACGGTGGACACGCCGGACGGATGTGTACTTCTTTCGCACCACTTTCATATAAAAATTCCGTTGTCTCACGAAGCTGTGTTCCACGCACAATAGAATCATCGATCAGCAGCAGCTTTTTATCCTTGATCAATTCATGAACAGCGATCAGTTTCATCTTGGCGATCAAATTACGCTGGCTCTGGATCGTTGGCATAAATGAACGTGGCCATGTAGGAGTGTATTTAATAAATGGTCTGGAAAATGGAATGCCGGACTCATTGGAGTAACCGACCGCATGCGCGATTCCAGAATCCGGTACACCTGCTACAATATCCGGTTTGACATTATCACGTTTTGCCAGACAGGCACCACAACGATAGCGCATTTCCTCAACGCTGACTCCCTCATAGGAACTGGACGGATAACCATAGTATACCCATAAGAAGGTGCAGATCTTCATATCTTTGCCCGGAGCAACTAACGTTTTGACGCCCTCTGTGGTAATGACGTCAATCTCCCCAGGACCAAGTTCTTTATAATCATGATAGCCCAAATTGCGATATGCAAAGTCTTCAAACGTCACACAATACGCATTTTCCTTTTGTCCAATTACGATTGGTGTACGTCCATACTTATCTCTGGCCGCATAAATTCCTTTCGGCGTCAGCAGCATCAAAGTCAAGGATCCATCGATCGTCTCAAGCGCATAACGAATACCATCGATCAGGTTCTCTTTTTGATTGATCAGCGCAGCTACCAACTCTGTTGCATTAATGTCACCGCCACTCATCTCCAAGAAATGTGCATGTCCCGTATCAAAAATATCCTGAACGATCTCATCCATATTATTGATCTTACTTACCGTTGTAATTGCATACGTTCCATGATGAGAACGCACGATCAGCGGCTGTGGCTCATAATCAGAAATACAGCCAATTCCCATATTTCCTTTCATTTCCTGCACATCTTTGTCAAACTTTGTACGAAATGGGGAGTTCTCGATATTATGGATTGAACGATCAAATCCATTCTCTCCGTATACCGCTAAGCCGCCTCGTCTCGTACCTAAATGCGAATGATAATCTGTTCCAAAAAACAGGTCAAACAAACAATCTTCTTTGGACACCACGCCAAAAAATCCGCCCATAAAATGCCTCCATTTCTAAACACGTCTTGTGTATTTTACTACCGATTTCTCTTTTTCATTGCCGGCATCTTTTGATGCCACACACAGCACTCATTATTTTATCAATTCATATGGGCAGTTGCAAGACCTATTTTTCAGAGAATCGTTTGAAAGCATGGCATGCAATAATAGCCGGTAAAAAATACAATTGCACAATTGAAAAGAAAAAAGACGATATGGATGATATATATTATCATTTCACGGCAAATTATCCTATCCAAAAGATTGGAACTACTATTACGTTTTGCTTCACAGATGCAAATCAGATTTCCGTCTACAAAAAGGTTACACTTACCAATATTGCACCGAAAATTCATTTAAACAAAGTGAATAGCAGTTGCAGAAAAATCACCGGAACAACTACGGTAAAATCAAATATTACTATAAAAATCGGCAGGAGAGAAAGGAATTCCTTCGCATGAGGGATGATCATAAGCTTGCTCTAAAAAAGATCAAGCAGCAAATCCTTGCATTCTGTCTTCGCCACAACTGTCGCTATGATGGTAATAGTCATTGGACAGCAGCGCATTTACGTTGGTTAAAATCCTTACAGCCTGAGGATCTGTATAAAGAAATCCTCGATGAATACCTGCTGACATATACTACCCTTAGTGATAAGCTTGAGCGTCTTGATAAGCGTATTGAAGAACTTGCATCTAAGGATGAATACAAGGAATCTGTCAAAAAACTGTGTTGCTTTATTGGTGTCAAAACGCACACTACATTATCTGTACTTGTAGAAATGGGTGACTTCAATCGTTTTGCAAGTGTCAAGAATTTTGCACCCTATCTGGGGTTGGTACCTGGTGAGAATACCAGTTCTGACGATCGCAACCTACTTGAAATTACCAAAGCTGGCAATCGACATGTTCGCTTATTGCTAACAGAGGCTGCTCAAAGCTATGCTCGCGGTCAGATTGGCTACAAATCAAAGGATTTGAAATCCAGACAATCAGGCAATTCAGCACAGGTGATAGGCTATGCCGACAAAGCA
The DNA here is from genome assembly GCF_054161275.1 of Jutongia sp. SJQ-6. Next base: position 1,374,453 of record NZ_CP195314.1, read on the forward strand.
AACGAAAGACTAAGACGCCGGTATTACAAAATGGTACTAGGTCAGAGCAAGAAACATAACGTAGCAAAAGTAGCGGTTGCAAGAGAATTAGCTTGTTTCATGTAGGGCATGATGACTAATCACATCGCATAAGTCGAAAATCACACCGTGCTGCTAATATCAAGGTCAAGCCGCTAAAGCGGTGCAATGCAGACGATGTCTGCATGTAACCTTGACATCATCATCCCGCTGCGATAATGGGTAATCAAGGGATTCACAGCAATCTCTATGCGACTTTTGACCGCTGGAACACACCTCCTTTTCTTTCAGCAGCATCATTACTTTTTCTACAGTTTCGATGTAGCTATCAAACTGGCAAATATTCTGGAAATCGAAGCGTCTCTGCTCTATGATGATTTCTCTCGTTTCCTTGCTGTACCCTATACCGAAGCACTAAAGAGTGTTAGAACGGCTCTGGGACTGTCACAGAAGGCTTTTGCATAGCAAATGGAGATTGTACCCAGTTACTACTATAAGCTCGAAGAAGGCAATCGCAGACCGTCAAGAAAGGTTTATCAGAAGATATGTGCTGCGCTCGAAGCGACAGGTCAACAAACTTCACTTTTATGGGAGCATCTATTACAATGAAGGGGAAAGACAAAATGATTGGAGGCGTGACTATGGTACAGAATTTGACTTATGTCCGTTGCGGCGATTATCTTATCCCTGATATTCGGTTGAGTCGTGTAAACGATAAACCACTTGGGAAATACGGCAGGATGCGCAGAGCATTTCTTGCAGAAAATAATCCAATGCTCTATAACGACATGGTTCTGACGGAGACATTGTTCCCGCACTTATGGGAAATCGACGAAACAGCTCACCGTAGAGTGGAACAAATGATGACAGAACTTCTGGAGAAAAATCCGGCTCCGGACAAGGCAACACAGCAGTTCGCTTGGGTACGGTACGTGAATAGCCTGAAAGCGCAGGCAGAGGAAATCGTTAATGCAGAACTGATTTTTTGCTAACAGAATATAGAATTTTTACTTAGGGCTGACTGTAACAGGTCAGCCTTATTTCTTTGATGGGACAATTCTTGAATTGTATTTCTGACAGTTCCAGAATTGTACTTTTGACAATTCAAGAACTGTCAAAAGCACAATGTAACAATACTGATAATAACTATACTGATTATAGTGATACTGATCTTATCCTTTCTTTTCCGGAATGGAACGGATATGTTTTTTCGTTTTATAAGATCTGGTTTAACTACTATTAAATTTGGATTCTGTATGGTATAATAATAATGTTGCGAAAATGTCCATTTGCCATGAAAGGAGGACTGCACATGAAGATGACAGATCTTCTTGGAGAAGCAACCGAATACGATAAAAAACAAGCCGTTGAGAAAAAGAAATCAAAAAGCTGGCTTAAGAGTGTCAGTGCCTTTGCAAATACAGCGGGTGGAATGCTGATTTTTGGTATCACTGACGATGAAGAAATTGTTGGCTTGGAAGATATTAAGTCTGACTCTGAGTTTATCAGTCAGAAAATCAAAGAGAGAATTTCTCCATTCCCTGAAGTGATAATGAAGCTTCATAAAACTGAGGCCGAAAAAGAACTGTTGCTCCTTCAAATTCCAGCAGGAGCAGAAACGCCATACTACTATACCGGTGACGGTGTAACGGAAGCATATATACGCATTGGAAATGAAAGTGTTGTTGCTGATGCGACCGAATTAAAGCGTTTGGTTATGCGTGGCAAAAATTCTTCTTATGATTCGCTGATATCTCCGTATAGCTACGAGGACTTTTCTTTTAGTAAGCTGAGAGAGCGTTATAAATCTTGGACTGGAAATAGTATGACAGAGAAAAGTTTTGAATCCTTCGGTATTCGAGATGCTCAAGGACGTCTTACAAATGCAGGTGCATTGCTTGCCGATGATTCGCCTGTTCGCTGGTCTCGTCTTTTCTGTACAAGATGGAATGGATTAGATAAGAGTGGTGGACAGATTGATGCTTTGGATAGTGCTGAGTACACAGGCAGCCTTATTATTCTTCTAAATGAGGGCGTGCACTTCGTGAAGCGTAATATGAAAACGCTTTGGAAGAAAACTCCTAATTCCAGAATTGAAATGCCGGATTACTGTGAACGAAGTATATTTGAAGCATTAGTCAATGCTCTGATTCACCGAGATTATTTGATTAATGGAAGCGAAGTTCATGTGGATATGTTTGATGACCGCCTTGTGATTTACTCTCCGGGTGGTATGCCTGATGGAACGCAGATTCAAGAACGTGATATTGATGATATTCCGTCCACCAGAAGAAATCCTATACTTGCAGATATTTTTGCTCGTCTTGGATATATGGAACGTCAAGGCAGTGGCTTAAGCAAAATTTGCACTGCCTATGAAAATGCTGCAAATTACCAAACCGGTATGGAACCCACTTTCCGTTCTAATCGTGTAGAGTTTACGGTAAAGCTTCCCAATTTGAATTTTAAAGCATCAGGCAATGACGCTTTACATGAAGCATTAAATGAGGCTTTAACAGAAAAACAAAAGTTACTGCTTGATATATTGCAAAACAATCCCACCATTACGCAAAAGGAAATTGTTGAAAGTGCAGCTCTATCCAGAAGTACTGTTCAGAGAACAGTTAAAGAACTGACTGAAATGGGACGATTGGAACGAGTTGGCTCGAAGAAAACAGGCAGTTGGATTGTAAAAGAATAAAAAATATAATGTTTGAAATCTCCGTTGTTCTATTATAGAATTGCGTCAATTGTAATCTGAGATTCCATACCTACATCTCAGACTGATCTAAAAAGTTAATAGTAATAAGTGTAAAGGGAAGGTATGGATTTTCCTTTACAAATTCAAGAGACTGACTGGATTGTTAGTCTCTTTTTGTTATGCTTTGATTTCTGGCGGTTGGAAAGGAGCTACCATGTCAAAGTTTTTAACATATGAAGATCGATTAGTTATTGCACAACTCCTTCAGGAGAATGCCTCCTTTGGGGTTATAGGAAAGAAATTAGGCAAGTGACGAAAGTGCAAATGGTTAGATACAACTTCATCCCAAGTTGGGATGAAGTTCTGCGGTGCAACTTGCACCAAAGCATGGCGTGAAGATTTTGCGTTGTAAATTCCTGACGAGGAGACTGGAATTTCAAAAATAACAAAATGACTTCTGGACAATTCGTCCAGAGGTATCATCAAGTTCCAAGTAGAATATCAAAAATATCCTTGCTGCAACTTTCGTTAAAATGAAACTCTGTTATTAGCTGCTTGTCCCCGAATTGGGAATAGTCTCTTTGGCGGAACTTGGCATGATTGCATCTTTCGACATTTCATGCTACGATAGTTACAGTTGAAAATTAAATACTGCTTCATACGAGATTTTATTGATGGGCAAAAAGGTTAAAATTGACCTTGGCAATATGGATTATAAGACATGGCGTGAGGAACTGCAGGAAGATGCCGACACGCTTGAACTGCTCATTCTCATGATGAAGGATATTACGCCGGAGCATGATTCCAAATTGCAGACACTGATTGAATTGCTCGACGAGAAAATGACGCATTCAATCAACGAGGGTAATAAGAAGGTGTTAATCTTCTGCTAGAGTATGAAGGGAAATACCAGGCATGGACGACTTATAAAGAAAAGGCCGGAAGCGGCAATAGTGCATTTAAGGTTGACACCTATTATCATACGGAATGGTTACCGGAAGACGAACTTATTCTGAAGTTGGATGGCCTGAATATGGATGCCGTCTATGAGAATTATGTGCGCCAAATTGTCGGAGACGCGTTGCGTGCCATTTCTGGTGGAGAGCTGGAAAGTCTGAAAGAATCCGTCGAGCGAGACAAGAAGATTCAACAGTTGCGGAAACAAATAGATGCTCTTCAAGCTAAAGTTCGCAGAGAGAAGCAGCTAAATCAGCAAATGGAGCTAAATGCTGCAATAAAGCAACTATGGAAGGAGTTAAAAGATATTACATGAAGATAGAGAAAATTGAACTGAAAAATTTTAAACGCTTTACGCATTTGATTGTCGAGGATATACCTAAAACAACTAAATTGGTAGTTTTAGTAGGGCCTAATGGCTCGGGAAAGACCTCTTTTATGGAAGCAATGAATCATTACTATAAATATGCTGGATATAGTAAAATTGGAGATTATCATTATTTAAGTAAAACCGGTAATGTAGATGAACTCAACCATAGCCAATGGTATGACCGTGCATCAAAACTTGTAGATATCGACTTTCATGACATGACTCTACCCAAATGTATCGGAGACAATAGAAATATTAAAGGTCATTTCTATTTTCGAAGCGCATATAGAAACGAACCCGATTTTCAAATAAGTTCTATGCAAAGGCAACAGGATCCCACTGAATCAATACGATTGGAATCGCTTATCCAAAATGACCAGACTGTTTCTGCAAACTATCAAAGACTGATTGCTAATACCATATCAGGAGTATTTAATGATGATAATGATTCAAAATCCGTTGCTGCTTTGCGTGATGAACTGACCGGAAAAATCCGCACTGCCATTGAACGCGTATTTGAGGATTTGAAATTTTCATCTCTCGGCGAACCTCTTAAAAATGGTAATTTCTATTTCACGAAGGGAACCACAGAGAATTTCAGCTACCGCAATCTTTCCGCTGGAGAGAAATCTGCTTTTGATTTAATACTGGACATGGTTATCCAATCAAAGTATTATCCAGATGCTGTTTATTGTATTGATGAGCCAGAAACCCATATGCACACTAAGCTACAAGGTAAGGTGCTGCGTGAATTATACTTGCTCATTCCAGGAGAATCACAGCTTTGGCTTTCGACGCATTCAATCGGCATGCTTCAAAAGGCAGAAGAAATTGAAAAGGAGCATCCGGGTACCGTTGCTTTTTTGGATTTCGGCGAAAGAGATTTTGACACAGATCAAGTTATTCGCCCTGCAAAGATTGGAAAAGCGGTTTTAGACAAGTTTTATGAGCTTGCTTTCGGCGACTTTGCAAAGTTAATGTTACCCCAGACAATCGTGTTTTGTGAAGGCGATCCAAATGGAGGAAAACGCAAAGATTTCGACAAGACGATTTATTCAACCATTTTTGCAGATACCCATCCAGAAACTTTCTTTATTTCTAGCGGTTCATGCAATGACATAGAGAATATTGAGAAAACGCATGGCGAAATTATTAGTACACTACTCGAAAGCACTCAAGTCATCAAAATAGTTGATCGCGATGACCGCAGTCCACAAGAAATTACCGATCTTGCGGAAAAGGGAATCAAAGTATTAAAAGAGCGAAATCTTGAATCCTATTTATTTGATGACACCGTTATCAAAAAGTTGTGTGAGTCGGTTGAAAAAACCGAGGAATATAACGAATGTATACGTGAAAAGAATGAAGCACTTGCTGCTTCCATAGCTAGGGGAAATGCGCAAGATGATTATAAGTCTGCTCGTGGAGATATTTACAATGCATTAAAGAAGCGCCTTGGGCTTACCAAATGCGGCAATAATGCGGACAGCTTTATTCGTGATACACTCAGTCCATTAATTACATCTGACATGGATGTATACAAAAAGTTAGATGGGGAAATATTTGGTAAAATAGGTGAAGGAGAAAATACATAATGGATATCTTCAGCGCGGATGTCCCCAGCTACATCAAAGAAACGCAAGAACCAATCAAAGTCGAATTCGGAGACTGTCGCAGTGGCATCATCGCTAAGTTCAACGTTTGCTTTTTTGGCAATCTTCAAGAAGTTGTTCCACTTATAGAAGTCATAGGTTGTAAGCTTACCTTCGCGCGCCAGTGACTGGATGGCGGAGGAGAAATCGCCGGATTGAATCTGTTCTATCGCTACCGAAGAAGAATTCTGACCGACAAACAATATCGTCATGACACCCTGTACCACCATAGGAATGGCGGCATCTATTACCGCCAACTCGGTATCGCTCGGCAACAGAGCTTCTTTTTGGAACTGGAATAGATCTGGTATATTGCGGTTTAAACGTAGATTATGCAATTCCTGTTTGACATCTTTCGTGATATATTCTTTTGACCTTTTCGTAAATTGCAGCGACTCCCGCAGTGCGATGACATAATACCAGTACGGATCTTCTAACTTCCGCACACTTTTCTCTAAGGAATAAATTGTTTCTTTACTTGTCAATGTTCTTTCCCGTAAGAACATATGGAAAGCAGATATGACCGTCTTTATACCCCTTATTTCCAGCTTTTGGATATTTTCAAGAAGATCGTCATCAGATTGTTTTGTAATCTCTTCGCGTCGATCGGATGGAATGGCCTCCAGACCACTGATATATTTATTGGCAGTCATTCGGTCTACTTGCGGCCAACGCTTTGGGTCCCTTCTTATATTCCCGCTAAGGAACAAATTCATGACCTCTGGCTGAGAATACAGCGTATGTCTGGCAATCAAGCCATGATAAAAAACTGGAAAACAAAAAGGTATTCGATCCATATAGTCCACCCCTATTATGCGTTATATGCCTGTCTGCGTTCTCTGCAGACTGGCATTTTTCGTCGTAACAAACTCGTAACTTCCGCTCAATTACGAAAGAAGCTCCTGAGCTGGATGGACTTAAAGGCGAAAAAGCCAAGTTGGAAAACAAGCGAAAAAAGCTTCTTAAAGCTCATTACTGCGATGCGATTCCACTAGATCTTCTTAAATCCGAACAGCAGAAAATTGCAAAAAAATTGGCCAGCATTGAGCATGAAATCAAAATGCACGATACCATCTTTGAGCAAATAACCGAAAATCTTAAGAGAGCACTAGATATTGTAGAGAATTGCGGTGAGGCATATAAAAACGCCAGTGACACAATTAAAAAGCTGATGAATCAAGCAATATTCGAGAAGTTCTATATTAGCAACGACGCAGATATGGAATTTAAGGTAGATGCAGAATTTAAGCCACCTTTCGACCAGATTCTTGAACCGGTTAAAGATGATATTATACGAATTAACAGATTAGCGCAGGATTGCTCAAGCAAGCTGAGCTAGTATATAGACATAGCAAAAGACCACATCCAGAAAATCTTTGGATGTGGTCTTTATACCATAAATAATTCCACGAATATGTCAACTTACTCGAACGACTCAATTTTTTTAGCCATAATAGTTCGAGTAAGGTACTTTTAGTGGAGCTGCGGGGAGTCGAACCCCGGTCCGAACCCAGATTCAATGTACTTCTACTGTCATAGTCAGTGTTTTAACATTCCCTCCAAGCAGCGCCCACTAACAGGCTATGCTCTTTGGTAGCTTCATAGATTTTCCGTCATCGCAAAGCTTTGACAACGGAGTGTCCCGCAGGTATGACACCGGCTACCTTAGCGGCGGGGCGCTAAGACCGATGAGCTGCGCTTAGGCAGCTAATGCTAAATTATCTTCAGCGTTTAATTTTAAATCGAACTTTTTACGTGGTGTCCGACCACGGACAGCTTCTCCATCTGCAGTGAGCCCGTCGAAACCAGTACAACCCCTTGTTGTAACCGGTAGATGCGCTATATAAAACGCTCACCAAAATGTTTCTGCTAACATTACGTTATGCAAATATAACACTTTTTATACCACCTGTCAAGAATACATCGTTTCGTTTTGCTCTTTTTCCAATAATTATGTGCTTATCTCACAACACTCTACTTTCCCTATAAATATCTTTAAGTACAATTTTCAGCAAGTACAAACTCATACTTTTCTCACCACACAATGCATCCGCATCCCTTTCCGGATCTCAAACGATTCTACTTTTAATCCTGCTTTTTGACAGCACTCCTCTATCACACTCCGTCTGGCAATTTTCACATCACCATGTCCACACAGGTTTGCTAACGGAACTTCGATGTTATCCATAAACCAAAGCAGCAGTCTATTATTGCTTGACGCATCACGCAAAATCAATCTGCCACCCGGACGAAGACATCTTTGCACACTGTCAAAAAACGCCTGTGGATTTGGATAATGGTGAAAACTGTTCGAGCAAATAATGCTATCAAAGGAATTATCTTCAAATGGAAAGTTCTCGCAATCACCCACGACAAATGTAGCATTGGGAATATTCTTCTTTTGCGCTTGCTCGATCATTGCCGGTGTTAGATCCAGACCCGTATAATGCCGCTCCGGATATTTTTCTGACAACAGTGAGATCATTGGCGCCGGACCACATCCGGCATCCAGTAAATCCATAAATGGTTCCCTCTCCAGCTCTGCCATAATATCTGGATAATCTTTTTTGCACATCTCATAAATACCGGCTTTGTCGCCTTCATATATGCCGGCCGCTTTGGTAAACTCCTTGACTGACAGTTTCTTATATTCTTCGTTCGTCATATTCCTTCTCCTTACTCTGTGGTTAGTCTTTACTAACTAGTTATTTTAAGAAAAGCCGTGCATCCACACACGGCTGATTTTCCACATTTTAGCACAAAAAGAAACGACTGACAAGAGACCAATTATGATAACTCTCTTTTCATCGCAATAATCTGACGAATGCGGCAATCCGAATAGCCATACATCCTAGACAACTCTCTTACATTTTTGCAGGCCGCATAATCTTCCGGTATGGGAAGTTTGAGTAAACCATATACATTTGTGGCAGCGTTTTGTCTATTTCATACATTAGCTTAGTAATTCAGCATACAATTATTCACAAAAAATTTCCCGCTGAAATTTTCAATATTTTTTTCTATAAAATGTAGGGTGCCAAATTAGAATATATAATTTTATTTGTATGAATTCGATATGAAATAAAAAACGACAGAAACAAGTTCTTTACCACTTATCTCTGTCGTTTACTATGTACAACATTTCGTACACTATTCAATTTCTATAAATGAATGACCAAATTAAAACTCAACATATTTTCCTTCTGCTTTATCATTGATAACATAGTATGCTTTACGCTCTACCGGATCAATATAAACACGCAGGGATTTGATAGCTCCAACACGATGACCCTCAGCCTTATATACCTCATGGATCTTCTCAATAATGGAAGCTGTCTTAAACTGCTCTCCATCAAACTCAACAAATACTTCCTGTATTTTCTCTACCGGTTTCTTAACAGTTTTCTTTCTAGGCTTTCTTGTCTTCTTCTCTGCCACTTTCTCTTCTGCCTTCTTTACTGTCTCTTTCACAGCCGGCTTAACTTCTGCCTTAGTAGCAGGCTTTTCCTCTGTCTTCTTAACAGGTGCCGGTGCTGCAGCTTTCACCTCAGGTTTCTTAGCTGCTACTGCCTTCATTGCAGTCTCTACAGATGTGTTTTTAGCTGGTGCTTTGGTCTGTGCTGCTTTCTTAATTGTCTTAGCCATTTTTCTTCTCCCTTTCATAAATAAATCAATCAAAGAATTTATACATTTACTAACGCTTACAATGGCAAGTTTATACCCAATAGAGCGCAGTTGCAAGGGATTTTTAAAATTTTGTTAGTTCTGTATATTTTTTTACTTATTTTTGTTTTTTTTTATTCAATTTGCAACACAAAAATAACGAATTAAGAAACATTTTTCCAAAGCACCCGTTAAAACCTTAACATTTCACTAATCTTTCATCTTCGGTTTGAATATGAGAGAACCCAAATATCCAAAAATTAACGCTGCAGATACTCCTACTGCACATGCACTAAATCCTCCCTTAAATAAACCAATAAATCCTTCTGCATCTACCGCTTTTTTTACTCCTTGATATAGGACATTTCCAAAGCCGAGCAAAGGGACTGTCGCCCCTGCTCCTGCCCATTTGGCAAATGGCTCGTACACACCGATCGCTCCAAGTACAGCGCCGCTGCATACCAACAGTACCATAATCCGTCCAGGTAGTAGCTTTGTATTATCCATTAATATTTGCACAATAACACATATCAGACCGCCAACAATAAACGCCAATATATAATCCAATGTGATACACCTCTTTCCACTAATTTTGCATTCAAGATCATCAAAAATAATGATTTTTTTGTCTATTTTTTATTTCCTATTTTTCCACTTTACAACCGGGATCTTCTCCTTTAATTATTTGTTATTTTTGACCCTTTTTATCAAATAATTATCATTAATTTATTGTAATGTTACTCAAACTTCCCATGCCTTAACTTGTCCACAACCACCTATTACTGATTATGTCAATGACCACTAAACATTTTGCAGTTACTAAAGATTGACTTCTGCCGTAAGAGATCTATAGCAATTGCCTTGCCGTATTTTCGTTATGGGAAGTTTGAGTCATGTTAATTAGAAATAAGGGTTTCCAATCTTACGGCGTGTGCAATTCCCGGAATGCTATTACCTTCGTTAAAACTGACGACTGACAGCAATGCTCCCGTTGGAACAAACAACACTCGTTTCCATTCTCCGATCTCCAACTGTTTCAACACATACCCGGCAAGCATGACCGCACTGCATCCACAGCCGCTGCCGCCTGCCTGTGCTTGTGCATCCCTGCCATATATCTCAATACCACAATCAATATAACGATCTGCAATATCATACCCTTCTGACCGCAAAATGTCGATTAAAATATCTTTGCCAACCATCCCCAGATCTCCTGTAATGATCTGGTCATACTCTGACGGATCTGTTCCGAAATCTTTGAAATGTGCTGCGACCACCGATGCGGCTGCAGGGGCCATACAGGCACCCATGTTCATCGTATCTTTCACACCATAATCAACGATCTTTCCGGTCGTAATCCCGGTAATTTTGGCCATTCCCTGTTTCTGATCCCCTTTACATATCACAACGGCTCCACTTCCTGTCACCGTCCAAGTCGAGGCTTTAGGACGCTGATTTGCATAGCCTAGCGGAAAACGAAATTGTTTTTCAGCACTGGCAAAATGGCTGGAAGTCATTGCAAGTACATAATCTGCGAATCCACCTTCTACAAGCATAGAACCGATCCCGATGGATTCTCCCATCGTCGAGCAGGCTCCATACACACCAAACAACGGTTTATCAAATCCTGCTAAACCAAAAGAAGACGCCATAAGCTGTCCCAGGAGATCGCCCGCCACAATGTAACGGATCGCCTCTTTACCACAGCCTGCCTTTTGAATAGCAAGTTCTGCGGCACGCTCCTGAAGTCTGCCTTCTGCGTCTTCCCATGTATCTCCACCAACCTTAGGGTCTGACTCGATCTGGTCAAATACATCACCAAATGGGCCATCCCCTTCCTTTTGCCCTACTACAGATGCAGCAGCGCAAATGATCGGTGGCTCTTCAAATTTCACACTTTGTATTCCCTGCTGTTTCTTCAAACCTACATCACACCTTTCTCTGTTTTCGCTCAATGCAGTATTGCCTTACAATTGCAGATACCCAGCTCTTTACAAGAAAGTATTTCCGATATAGTTTTTTTTATTCGAGTTTTGCTAACAACACGCGTTTTTTTGTCCCTTTATTTATCCTCATCCATCAAATTGCTCTCGTCTCCAAGGTCAATCTTTTTCATCTTTCTGCGATAGAAGATATCGTAAAATACCGGAACAATAAACAATGTCATAAGCGTTGCATACAGCAATCCTCCGATCGTTACGATCGCCATACCACGAGACATCTGTGCACTGGTGTCTGTGCTAAATACCATCGTTGACATAGCAAGAACTGTCGTAAGCGCCGTCATTAAAATCGGGCGCATACGGGTAACCCCGGTCTCCACCAATGCGTCTTTTTTGGATACGCCATCCAGACGAAGCTGGTTGACATAATCTACAAACACAATACCATTGTTTACAACGACACCGGCCAATACCAAGAATCCCATCATTGACATAACAGACAATTCCTCGCCTGCGATCAAAAGACCAAGCAATCCACCGGTGAATGCAAGCGGTATTGTAAGCAACACGATAAACGGCGACAAAAGTCCTTGGAACTGCGCTACCATGATCAGATAAATGAATAAGATAGCAAGCGAGATCATAAGGAGCATGTTTTTCATCATCTCATTATTTGTCTCGCTCTCACCGGAGATCTTCACATCGTAGCCATCCGGTGTTTCATATTTGTCAAGCTGCTTCTGCAGATCACGGCTAAGCAATGTTGCATTTTCGCCATCCTTAACCGATGCCGTTACCGAGATCATGTTTGAAATGTTTTCACGTTTTAACGTTGTCAGGCTCTTCGCCTCTTTCACATCCGCAAATTCTTTCAGCTTATGAGTCTCTTTCTTCTGCTTGCCCTGATCGTCCGTTACTGTCGTTTCAAACTTATAAGACAGTAGGTTGTTCGTCTTTAATTCATCACGATCATCGACAAGTTTGACCTTGTAATCCTGATCATCTACCGTGATCGTTGTCGCTTCTTTATCCGTGGATAATTTACCGGACAGCTCTTGGAAGACCTGCGCTACCGTAAGTCCATAGCGCATCGCCTTATCTTTATTCACACTGACAACAAGTTCTTTTTTGCCCTCTTCCTGCCCATTGGTAATATCCTCGTACTTGTCAGTTTTCTCGAGCATTTTCATCACATCTTCGCTGATCTTTTCTAACTTCGTTGTGTCCTTGCCGTAAATATCGACCTGCACACCAGATGCCATCATACTCGACATATCCATATTTGATTCGGATACAGAATAATCATCCAACTTCTTCTTGCTCAGGATCTTTTCGATCTTAGCTGCTATCTCTTTATTTTGATCAGCATACTCTTCATCCAAAATGATCATTGCATTAAAAGACTTGCTGGTTCCGCCGCCCGTCGAAAGTCCCATCATGGAAGAATTATCTCCCATCAACGCTCCAACCGTCTTAACACCTTTGATCTTACGCACTTCTCCGGCAATCTCATCTGACAATGCGTAATCCTGCTCGGTCGATGTTTTTTCCGGCATCGTATAGGAATAGGACATCTGCTCACTGCCCATTTCCGGCATAAATACAATTCCCATCTGTGTCACTTTCCAAACAGAAAAACCAAGTAAAAATACGGCGATCAAGATTGGAACCGCTTTCCATTTCAAACAGAACCGCAAAATCTTTTCATAAGCCACCTGAACAGCATGGAAGAATCGATGCTTTCGATTTGGCTCCTTACGCAAAAGTGTCGCACCCATTGTTGGTACAACAGTCAACGCAACGATCAAACTTGCACTCAAACTGTAAGCGATCGTCAAACACATATCCTGCATGATCTGACGAGTAATACCATCCGTAAAGATGATCGGCAGGAATACGCAGATTGTCGTAAGCGTTGATGCAAAAATAGCCCCTGCCACTTGATTGGCTCCCATCACTGCTGCACGTGCAGCTGAAACTCCTTTTCCTCGTAATCGATAAATATTTTCAATGACGACGATCGAGTTATCAACCAGCATACCAACACCCAATGCCAAACCGGACAAAGAGATCATATTCAGCGTTATGTTCGTAAAGTACATAAGCACAATGGCAAACAGTACGCTAAGCGGAATGCTGAAAGCAACGACTACCGTAGGACGGATATCCTGTAAAAACAGGAATAATACTACGATTGCTAATAATGCTCCCCACAACAAATTAGAAATAACGGAGTCAACGATCATTTTGATATAATCACCTTGATCCATTAACTTTGTGAAGTGCAGACCATCATATTTTTCTTCCAGTTCTTTCATGCTCTTGGCACAGTTTTTGGACACCGTAGACGTTCCTGCTGTACTCGCTTTGGAAACACCAATAATGATCGCATCGTTACCATTTAATTTTGCATAAGAATCTGCACTATTGTTTACTACTGTTATATCCGCCACATCCTGCAGGCGAACATTTCCGATATCTTTCATATGGCAGAGCAGCGTCTTTTTGAGGGCGTCAATGCTCTTATACTGATCTCCTACTTTGAGCAAATACTGTGTCTTATCTTCATTAATGTATCCTGCCGGCATCGAAAAGTTTTCCGCCGTCAAAATACCTGCCAGTGTCTCCTTCGTCAACATCTGATCAAGATTCGCTTTTTTGAGCGCCTCTTTCTTGGAGTTATGGAAGGATTTCTTCGCATTATCTAACTCCTTTTCACTATTTTCCAAAGTCGACTTTGCGGACGCCATCTGTGCATTGGCAGAACCAAACGCCGCGGCCGCTGTGATCTTACCGGTTTCAACTTTCTCGTATTGACTCTCCGCCTTACTGATAGACTTTGTCACTTGCTTTACGACCGCCTGTGCGGCTGCGATCTCAGTCTTTAAGTTCGCAAGCTCTGTATCGATCTGCGGGATACGAGTTTCTACAATATCGTACAGGGATTTCAGACTCTTCTTTGTCATCGACTTGGCAATCTTACTCTGTCCCTGTGTTTTGAGCATATTTTTGTAAGCCGTCAATTTTGACGGATTGTCGATCGCATCCTTGACACTGGTTGGCAATGCGGCTTTCTGCTTCGCTGCCTGTGTTGCCGTCGCACTTTCTGCCTGTGTTCCAGCTGCTTCTTTTAGAGTATCTGCAGCATTACCAAGCTGTTTCAAATACGTGTCTACATTGCTGTCCGTCACTGTCACATTAAGACCGGTCTGTTTCAGCGTTTCCTGTACCATTGTATTTAAGATCTGCTTGTAAATCGTCGTATATATCGCCTGATAAGCAGTTCCACCCTTGGCAAAACTATTCTGAATTGTCGCAAATCCTTTGTTCATCTGCTCATACGAGGATACTACTTTATTTGTCGTATAGGCTTTCTTCTCACCATTTAACGCCGACTGACTCGCCTTTAAGCTTGCAAGCTGGGATTCGTACGCAACTTTTGTCGCAATTGCCTGATTCATCATCTTGCTGAACTTTGCAAGCTGTGCAGATTGTTTTCCCTGTTGCTGCGACAGTTTCTTCTGCTGAGACTCTAACTGTTTTTTCCCCTCTTGAAGCTTTTTGCTGCCATCATCAATTTTCTTTTTGGCATCTGCGAGTGCCTTGTCTGTCTTTTCCAACACACGGGCATTGACGTCATCAATCTTATCCTGGTTTAATACAACCTCAATTGATTCCTCAACCATACCATTTGTCGAAACACTTGCCACACCATCACCGCGCTCCAGCGCCGGCAAAATATTATCATCCACAAACTTGGCAAGTTCCACACGGTCTTTGCCCTCATAATCGACACTTGCCATAACCGTTGACATCATGTCCATCGAGATTTCCATGATCATAGGCTGTCCCGCTGTATCCGGTAATTCCAACTGATTGACCGCCGAAGACACTTTTACCATGGCAGCATCCATATTCGTATCATCCTGAAACTGCAGCATGACCATACTGGAATTTTCTGCAGAATTACTGGTTACTTTTTTTACACCATTCACAGTACCAACTGCACTTTCCATCGGTTCTGTAATGTCCTTTTCTACCTTTTCCGGGGCAGCCCCCACATAGGTCGTAATCACCATCATATATGGCATATTCATGTTTGGCAGAAGGTCCGTTGTCATTTTAGAATAGCTGACACCTCCAAGTACCAATACAATAATAACACCGACCAAGATCAAAAATGGTCTTTTCACACTAAATTTAGGCATATCTCCGCCTTTCTGTTACTGTAAGATTAAAATTTATACTGAATATCCAACGCACCATCTGCGACCGTCACGCTCGCTTTGCCACCACTAATGATCGGCAGCATCGGCGGTAAATGTCCGATATCGACATCCATAACGATCGGCACTTCATATTGACGAAGCATAGAAACTACAGCTTCATACTGATCCATACCAAAAGCCTCTTCCCCAAAGGATAACGGTCTCCCGATCAAAAATCCTTTTACGTGCCGGAACCATCCGGCATGCGATAATTGCCACAATGTTCGACGTATGCTCATAATATTCAGATCACACGCTTCCATAAACCAGATCAATCCATCCTCTTGATATCTGTCCGCAAATTCTTTTACCTTATCGTACTTGGTACCGACTAAATTTCCTAAGCAGTCTAAACATCCACCGATCAAACGCCCTTCCATACGGATCGGCTGCTCTGCAGGTTCACAGTGCAATACGACCGGTTCCGTAACATGATACGGCTCCAGCGGATTATCCTCCGTCTTTAAGGATTCCTTTTCCCACAATGGATAACTATGTATTTCCTGCTTGTTGCCACGTAACAGATCATACGCATCCTGTATTGCCGGATGCCATGTTCTCATTCCAAACGCCGGTGCACAAGGTCCGTAAATCGCGGCAGTATCACAAAGCGTTGGAAGCAAAAATGTAAGATTCGTATTGTCCGAATATCCCATATACCACTTAGGCGGCAATGCAGCGATCCGTTCAAAGTCAATATAATCCAACACTTCACACATTAATTCGCCACCACCACAGGAAAACAGCACATCTACTTCCTTCTTTGCAAAAAATGTATTGATCTCCTCTCCACATTTTGCCGGTGTATTGCTAATCCCAATTCCACTGCCTTCGTAGCAGTTCGGGCCTAATATCATGGTATGTCCCAATGCCGCAAACGTTTTCTGCGCAGCATCAAAACCACTCCGGTAAGGTTCCATATTACAGCCAAAGGCCGGTGCAACAAAACCAATCGTCCCGGACGCTTCCAAAAATTTCGGTATTCTCATTTGTTCTCTCCCTTTTTCGGAATTTCATGAAACGCTTCTTTGCTTAATTTATCATAACAACGATACATCGTCTGTACAGAATTTTCCAAAATATAATAATGTCTGATATAAGGGATCAGCAGCACAAGCAGGAGACACTCCAGTCCAAAAAATGGCACAGATGGGGCCACTGCGCATATGCCAAAGGTCACTACCGCCAATAGCGCAAAAGTGACCGTGACGATCAAATGAATCAGTCGTTCATGCTGAAAAAATCCAATCTGCACAAGCACCTGCTCACATATTTTTTTCCGTTCTTCATCATCGTATTCTTTGAGGTAAATACCTTTCAGATAAGAGACATATTGTATAATTCGCTGTTCCATCGCAAAGCCTCCCTGCTTTAATCCTGATATTCTTTCACCAGTACTGTTGCATTATGCCCACCAAAACCTAATGAATTGCTGATCGCAATATGCACCGGCGTATGAATGCCTTCACCCTTTGTATAATCCAGATCGCACTCCGGGTCATCCTCGAGCAGACCGACCGTCGGATGAATATATCCTTCATTGATCGATTTGACACAGGTGATCAATTCTACGGCACCACCGCCTGCAAACATATGGCCGATCATGGATTTCGTGGAATTGATGTGTACTTTATATGCACTATCTCCAAAAGCGAGCTTAATTGCTCTCGTCTCGAATAAGTCATTGTATTTTGTGCTTGTTCCATGTGCATTAATATAATCCACTTCTTCCGGAGCCACACCGGCATCCTGCATCGCCAGCGTCATTGCACGTGCAGCTGCAGAACCATCCTCCAGCGGAGTCGTAACATGATGCGCATCACAAGTTGCCCCGTATCCACCAATCTCTGCATAAATATGTGCGCCTCTTGCTTTGGCATGCTCTAATTCTTCTAATACAAAAATACCGGCGCCTTCTCCGGTAACAAATCCATTACGACGCTTGTCAAATGGAATGGATGCAGCTGTCGGATCTTCGGAATCGGTCAATGCAGTGAGTGCCTGAAATGCTGCAACACCAAAGCGACTTACCGAACTATCAACGCCTCCCGCTAGGATCACGTCTGCCTCTCCATGCTGTATAGAGCGAAACGCCTCTCCGATCGAGTTGGTTCCGGTTGCACAGGCAGTCACTACATCAATGCATTTTCCCTGAAAGCCATGATACATAGCGACACTGGCTGCTGCCATATTTCCCAAGACCAATGGGGCTGTAAGCGGATGTATCCTTCCCGGTCCCTTGGCTAACATCTTATCGTATTCACGTTCAATTCCCATGAGACTTCCCACGCCGGATCCAACACAAACGCCCAGTCTGTAGGAGTCTTCTTCCTCTATGTTAAGACCACTATCCTGCATCGCCTCAATGGAAGCTGTCACTGCCATCTGACTAAAACGATCCATTCGTTTGGCAGCTTTTGGTTCAATATACGCTTTTGGATCAAAATCTATTACTTCTGCCGATAACTTTGCTTTATACTGTGTCGTATCAAAGTTTTGGATCGGTCCTATACCAACCTTTCCTTCCAAAACAGACTCCCAAAATTTCTCTACCGTAATTCCAATTGGCGTCACAGCACCCATACCTGTTACAACTACTCGCTTCATTTCATAACCAACCCTTCCTATATTTATTATACAAAAAGGCAAAGCAGGCGCTTTGCTTTACAAGAATTGCTAAAGCAATTCTTGGTGATAACACACTACATAACAGCAGTTTCTTATTCATGTTTATAAATCCACTATAACGAGGACCCTACTCATTATAGTGGATTTATTCTTTGAAATGCAACGCATTTCACGTTAATTTTATAGAATCTTAATAACTCAAACTTATCGTCATCTCTCATGTTCCTACACGAACTATGTTATTATGAGCCTCAGAGAAAAACAAGCGGCTGCGAAGCAGACATTTGTTTTTCTGGGCTCATTAACGAGCAAATAAGCTTGTGTAACAAGCGAATAAGCTCTGAAGGAGCGGGTTTGCGAGTTTAATAACCTTCAATCCACAATATACAGGCAGATCCACGATGCTACAAATTGGAAGTCATAACAAAAGGAAGAAGCCCTACCCTTTCGGGTAGTTTACGAACGGATAGAATCTCCATATGATAGATGTACAAGGCAAATGCAGTTTATATCGTGACGGGAAGGGAGTGGATGATTTTTATGAAAAATCGTGATAATGAATTTTTTGACCAGCAAAAATTAGACGAATTGGTGAAAAATAGAGATCTTGATACACTGAGAGATCAAATGGTACGTATTTTGGCATGTCCATGTTGCTTGAACGGATTTAAACATTGCCGTAAATATTTGAAAGTATTTTCGGTGGAAAAAATACAGCAAACGCCCTATCTGGCAACAGCTGCTGCATTGATCTGTGCATTTTATGGGGATCTGAAGCAAGCCAAAGAGTTTTGTCAATACGTGGAACAGATTCCTTTGATGAAATTACATTTGGACATTATTATTCCGTGGAACGATACTGAGAAAATGCAAAATGCGCTGATTCAATTGTATGAGTTGGCAAGCACAGAGAAAATATTACCTAATTTGCCGTTGGCAGCAGGTAGGATCACACTGATAAACGGATTCCGGGACTTGACCTGTTATAATGATCTGGTGCACGACCAAAATAAGCTGCTATCTCTATGATACTGTGTACAAGCTGATGAGCATTGGAAAAGCACTTAGAAAAGAGGGATTGATGTGAAAAGAGTATTGTTTATTGCGGAGATGAACGAAATCGTAAAAAATATGAATGAAGCGATGCTGCCATATTTTCAAGTGCAGCTTTACATTGCAGATGCAGGGATGGCAGGGCAATTGCTCCATATTTTTCAGCCGGACATTGTATTGATTTTTTTAAGCCGGTTAAGCAGGGCAGATGTGATGGGGTTAAATATATTATTAAGAGAGAATGCGAACCTTCCGACTGTGGTAGTTGGCAGCATGTATGAGTTTCAAACATATGGATTGAATATTTATTTATTGATGATAATCCACTGTTGCTGCGCAGCATGAAAGCACTTGTAGAAGGCAGATATCGTGTATCGATCGCCGTGTCCGGATCACAGGCATTAGACCTAATGCAGAGAGACTGTCCGGATATGATTTTTATGGCATATGAGATGCCGGTTGTCAATGGCAAGATAATATACAAAGGGATCCGCGCTAATCCACAGTTTGCTGCGATACCCGTGGTGTTCTTGTCTAGTATAGCCAAGAAAGAACATATCAAGGAAATACTGCAGCTACAGCCGGCGGGATATATTTTGAAACCGGCTGACAAAGAGCAGATTTTGAATATGATCACACAAACATTAGGAAAATGAGAAACAGAGAGTCTTAAAAAGTGGGGTCTTCTTATGATGGGTATTTCTCTGTCCGGCAGAAATCGCTATGATATTTGATCAAACACGGGCAGACTTTCCATCACCTCAATAATTGGCGAATACACGGTATTCTTTGAATCGTCCTCTTCAAAATGATAAGCACGATTCTTCGTTTTTTTAGCCTGTTCCCTCGTATCCGGAAGTCTGCTGTAGTGGCTGTCCTGACGATATTCTTTGGCCGTCTCCTGTAATCCTGCCAGCATATATTCTCTGTCCGGATCTTTATCACTAACTGCACTCATTTCCATTGCGATCACATCGTTTGCTTCCTCTTTGGAACGACAATGTTCCAAACGTGTCTGCAAACGTTCCTTAGCATTCTGAACCCGCAATGCCGATTGATACATCGTTGGATTATGAATCTGCAAATAATTCATCTCTGCCGAAGACAAGCGTTTCCCCTGTTTTAACTTTTGAAGAATCTTTTGCTCGTATTGTGCCCTCTCTTCATCGCTCATCTGAGATGTTGGATCCATCAATTCCGACACTGCCTTTTTACATATATCCTGAATGCGTTCCCGCAATGCCGTCTTCTCATCCTGCGACAAAATTTCTTTACTATTCGTAATCATCGAAAAAATCCTCCCCATCAAAAAATAACCGATACCAATACCGCGTGATCTTCCACGCAATATTGATATCGGCTATTTCCGTCTATTCCTTAAGAACAGGTATCATCACACTAAAAATTACTGCTTTATAAACTCCTCTAAGAACCACTGATGAATGCGGTGATCTCCACCCAGTTCCGGATGAAAAGCTACTGCAAGCTGCTTGCCATAGCGAACACCGACAATGCGGCCATCCACCTCAGCGAGCACCTCTACTCCATCACTAACACTCTCCACATATGGTGCACGAATAAATTCCATCGGAAAGGTTCCGATCCCGACAAACTCGCCTTCCGCATAATGAAAGCTTCCAAGCTGTCTTCCATATGCATTTCTCTTCACCGTCACCGGTAATGTTCCAAAATGAACGGTATCGTCTCCAACGATATGTTCTGCCAAAAGGATCAGACCGGCACAGGTTGCCAATACCGGAAGTCCTGCTGCGATCTTTGCGCGCAGCGGCTCATACATATCTAACTCCCGTAAAAGTTTACCCTGAACGGTACTCTCACCGCCCGGAAGCACCAATGCATCAAACGACTCCTCTAAATCTTTTGCCTGACGTAATTGGATCGTCTGCGCCCCAAGCTCCTGCAACACTTTTTCATGTTCCTCAAACGCACCCTGTACTGCCAACACTGCAACTTTCATACTAATCTTACATTCCTTTCTCTGCACTAACAGTGAGTATATAACCCAAACCTCCCACACTGAAAAACATGATCAAACTACACATTACTTATAATGAGAAGTTTAAGTACTCAAACTTCCCATACCGGAAGTTATTACCCGAACCATATATTGCTTATTATGTCGGCAATAAATAGAACATTTTGCAGATGACAAACTAAATTGTTCTGTCATCCGAGAACTAAGATAATTGCCGCAGAACGCAACGTTTTTGCGTGATTTCTTATTTTGTTAAGTCTCTGATGCATACATGCCTGAAGGAGTGTCTGAGTTGTCCCGGTTTAGCAAGGTATCATCCATTTTTGGACGGGACGCTTTCGCTACGATACGCTACGTCACGTTACTTAATGTCTCTGAAGTACGAGACATAAGTAACGACGAGCGCAAAGTCCCTTTCAAAAATGATGAATACCTTGCTTCCGTGACTTCGAGTTCTCCGTAAGGCATGTAAATCATCCATCAGAGACAACAAAATTTAGAAATCACTGTAAAAACAAAATGCGGCAAGGCAATTACTATAGTTCCCGGATGGCAGAAACCACCCTTTGGTGGCTGCAAAATGCAATATAGTCATTGACATAATAAGCAATATATGGCTGTGAGACTTTGAGGTGTGGGAAGTTTGAGTCAAGTATATTATTTGCCTCGCTCAGCCATTAATAATTCAATCTCGTCTTCATTAATACCAACCATAGCTTCTCCAAGATCCTCAGAAAGTTCTGCGATCATCTTCGCATCGGTATAATTTGTAACTGCTTTTACGATCGCATTTGCACGCTTCTCCGGATTACCGGACTTGAAGATACCGGATCCTACAAAGACACCTTCTGCACCAAGCTGCATCATCAATGCGGCATCTGCAGGAGTTGCGACACCACCTGCTGCAAAGTTTACAACCGGCAGTCTCTTGTGCTCATGTACATACTGAACCAGCTCATATGGTACACGAAGTTGTTTGGCTTCATCAAACAGTTCATCCTCGCGCATAGCGGAAATCTTAGCAATTGCACTGTTCATCATACGCATATGACGCACTGCCTGAACAACATCACCGGTTCCCGGCTCACCCTTGGTACGGATCATGGAAGCTCCCTCGTTGATACGGCGAAGTGCCTCTCCTAAATCCTTAGCGCCACATACAAACGGAACGCGGAACTTTGTCTTGTCAATATGGTAAACATCATCTGCCGGAGAAAGTACCTCACTCTCATCAATGTAATCAATTTCAATTGCCTCTAATAACTGCGCCTCTACAAAATGACCGATACGGCATTTTGCCATAACCGGAATAGATACTGCTTCCTGAATACCACGGATCATTTTCGGATCACTCATACGTGATACACCTCCGGCTGCACGAATATCTGCCGGGATTCTCTCCAATGCCATAACAGCACACGCACCTGCTGCCTCAGCGATCTTTGCCTGCTCCGGAGTCGTAACATCCATGATCACGCCACCTTTTAACATCTGTGCCAATTCTTTGTTTAATTCATACTGTCTGCTCATACTATCCTCATTTCTGCACACATTTTCAAGCGTTTCAATATTGTATCAAGTGTGCACAGACACAATATTCTCATAACACCATTTTCTTTACTCAAGCCTCAGACAGCAGCTCCGGCTGTGCGAAGTTTGATTTCTTTACATAAGGCATCCCGACAAAACTTATCGGAATTATTTGCAAATGTAACTGAAGTAAAGTATACTATAATCTGACTATGTGAAAATATCCAATTTAACCATAGTCAGTATAGTCAGTTTGGAGGATATAATACCAATGCTTACATATTCATTTACTAATATAGGGTCAGATAGCCTGTACCACCATCTGTACCAATGTATCCGCGAGGATATTTTATGCGGTAATCTGACCGCCGAGACAAAGCTGCCATCAAAGCGTAGTTTTGCCAAAAATCTAGGGGTTAGCAATATTACCGTAGAAAATGCCTACGCCCAGCTTCAAGCCGAAGGATACATTTACTCCATTCCCAAGAAAGGGTTTTATGTCAGAAATTTATCTGACCTTACTCTCTCCATATCGCAAACAACATCTTCCACTTCGAACAGTCTACGTATGCCCGACAAATATAAGGTGGATCTTGCCAGCAACCAAATGAATCCGGAGCAATTTCCATTTTCTGTCTGGTCTAAACTGATCCGCGAGACTCTTCTCAACCGTCACGTGGAACTGATGCAGACACCTCCTTGGGGTGGCGTATGGGATCTTCGTCACGCCATCTGCACACAGCTCAAAGATTTTCGAGGTATGGACGTGACACCGGAGCAGATCATTATCGGTGCCGGAACCGAGTATCTATACGGTCTTCTGATTCAATTATTCGGTCAGGACAAAGTCTATGCAGTTGAGAATCCCGGCTACCATAAGATTGCGAAAATATATGAAAATAGTCGTGTCAAATATTGCTATATACCGATCAGTGCTAAGGGTATCGATACACTGGAATTAGAATCTTCCGGAGCACAAATTGTACATCTGTCACCGTCCCACCATTTTCCGACCGGCATCGTCACTCCGATCGGGACCCGCTATGAACTGTTGGCTTGGGCAACCAGGCAGCCGGGCCGGTATATCATTGAAGATGATTATGATTCAGAATTTCGATTATCCGGCAAACCTATCCCAACGCTGCAAAGTATCGACCAATCAGAACGTGTCATTTATATGAACACCTTTACCAAAAGCCTTTCTTCAACCATACGAATCAGCTATATGGTATTGCCTAAACATTTGCTGGAACAGTTTGCAAAACGCCTGTCCTTTTACTCTTGTACCGTATCCAACTTTGAGCAGTATACGTTGGCACGTTTTATTGAAGACCGTTATTTCGAAAAACATATTAACCGTATGCGTACTTATTATCGCAAAATACGTGACGAACTGCTGGATGCCATTGCTAATAGCGCACTTGCCACACATTGCAATATCGCAGAAGAAGATTCAGGACTTCACTTTCTGCTGTATATTGATACCTCACTCCCAGATGATGCTTTGTCTGCAAAAGCAAAAGAATATGGTCTTCACCTATCTTTTTTGTCCGAATATTATGAAAAAGGAAGCCCTAATATTCCGGCACATACACTGATCATTAATTATTCCGGCCTGACCAGCGAAAAAATCCCTCAAGTGATCACACTGCTATCCAAGTGTATTCTCACTTAAGGGATCTGAAAAGATGGTTTCTATTTTGCCGCCATTTTACTCCGACAGCAAATGCGGATTGATTTGCTCCACACCTTGCTTACTCTGGCAGCAAATGCGGATTGACGTGCACAACACCTTGCTTACTCCGACAGCAAATGCGGATTGACATGCACCATAACATGCTTTACCTTTGGGAAATTGCGTTCTATCGCGTCATGTACATGTTCTGCGATCTCATGTGCCTCAAATAACGTTTTGTTGCCATCTGCACTGATCTCAATATCAACATAGATCTTATTTCCAAACACACGAGTACGCATAATATCAACATGAAGCACACCTTCTTCTCTACAGGCACACTCCCGAAGCTCATTCTCCAATGCATCATCACAGGCATGATCAACCATTTTGTCCGTTGCGTCCATAAAAATATCATACGCTGCCTTTACAATAAACAAACAGATTACTACACTGGCAATAGAATCAAGAACCGGAAATCCTAAACGTGCTCCAACAATACCAATCAAAGCACCAACAGAAGAAAATGCATCCGATCGATGATGCCAGGCATCCGCCATCAGTGCTCCGGAATCCACACGTTTCGCATGATATTTAGTATACTGAAACATTGCTTCTTTCGAAATAATAGACAATATTGCCGCAGCTGCTGCAAGCAGTCCCGGTGTCTGCAAATGTGCATAATCTCCCGCTATAATATTTTTGACAGCTCCATAGCCAATTCCAATACCGGTAAGACACAAAATATTTGCAAGCAGAAGTGCCGCAATACACTCCAACCGTTCATGTCCATATGGATGCTCCTTATCAGAAGCCTGTGCAGACAACTTCACTCCAACGATCACAATAATACTGCTAAACACATCCGATGCAGAATGAACCGCATCACTGACCATCGCTCCGGAATGAGCGATCACACCGGCTAGCAATTTGATCAATGACAATATTGTATTGCCAAAAATACTTACAATGCACACCCGCATTGCTACTGTTTCCATATTGTCTTTGTTGTTTTGAATGCTCATAATAACCTCTCCAATAAAAAATAAAAAAAGCAAAGCCAGCGCTTTGCGATGATGCCACGCTACACAACAGCAATTTCCTATTAATTAAAAAACATCCGCGAAGAACCAGTAATACTACTGTCCCGCGGATGAAACAATTCATTCCACTGTCACGATGTGACCCGGCCCCAGATAAGATATCCGGCCTGTTCAGTTTGTACTGTAGCTAAATGCAGTGCAAAGAGTTTTCGTAGCCACTCCATAATTGAAGTTCTATATATTATATGTACGTTATCATTAAAAGTCAACACTAATCTTTCTTATACAAAACAAATCTTTCTTATATAAAACAAATCTTTCTTATATAAAACAAACCCCTCTCGTCTCGACAAAATGTTCTTTGACGAAACGAGAGAAGTTAGTATGATTGCGATTATTTAGACAGCCTGCTTTCTCCGGTTGCGTAGTCGATCGTAACGCCCGGCTGCACATTATAAACGAATACATGGAAACATATTCCCTTACCTTTATCTTCCACAGAATAAGCTTCCATCTCGACTCCTTCTGCCACTAGATTATCACCCTTAAAAACAGGGGTAACACGATACAAAACATGGTGATCTGTATCTTTAACATAATCTGCCACTTCATCCTCAAAAGGAAGCATTCCGTCTACATTTAAATATCTAGTCCCCGTGATCAGATTTTTTTTGTTTGCATTTTCACCTGCCAATTGAAATCCGATCAAATGACAGCGGTTATACAAATATTTGCCATCCACGACATCGTATTTAACAGTGTTCCATCCACTAGGCTTTACCATACCGATCGCACCACGTTTCTCCGTCGGCATAAGCTCTTTGCATATATTGGCATAAGCTGTGCCACAACGTCCCAATGCATCCAGACGATGATAATTCTCAAATGCTTTGGTGTTGTTTTTTTCACGGGTTGTGAAATTCGGAACATTATCATTCAGTTCCACATATGGTTCCCCGTTGTACGCCGCATAATCTTTTAAATTATCTAAAGACTGCGTTGCACTGTCGGAATCTTTCCCATCCGCATCTTTTGCCGAGGAACTTTCTCCTTCTGAGCGATCCTGCTGTGGCGCGGTTGTCTTTAACGCCTCTTTCGCCGCATATTTAGCAACCTTAACAACCTCTGTAGAGGAGCAACCGCAAAGTGCTGTCATCAGTCCCAAAATACACCCAAAACGAATCACCCACTGCATTCTTTTGTTTGTTCTATTTTCCATATCCGTAACCTCGTCCGTAAGACTTTACAACCACTTATAAATCTCTTAAATACCTAATAACTCTTCTGCGTGTTTCACTTCTTCCCGGGTCGGTGGATTAACGCCTTTCAGCGGATAATCAATTCCAAGCTGTTCCCATTTAAATACACCCAGTGTATGATACGGCAAAATTTCTACGCGCTCTACCGTCTTTAATGTTTGGATAAATTCCCGCATTTCGATCAGATATTTATCCTGACTGTTATCCCCCGGGATGAGCACATGACGTATCCACATTGGCTGCCCCATATCCGACATCTCTCTTGCCATCTCTTTGATATTTTCCCCGGTTTGTCCGGTAAGTGTCTGATGTACCTTCTCATCAATGTGCTTAATATCCAGCATAACAAGATCTGTTACTTCCATCAATTTTTTCCACTTGGAATAAAACGGCTCTTCTCTGGTAAACGGATTTCCACTTGTATCAAGCGTCGTATGAATCCCCTTTTCTTTCGCCAAAGTAAATATCTCTGTCAGAAAGTCGATCTGCAAAAGCGGTTCTCCGCCACTAATGGTGATCCCACCGTCTTTGCCCCAATAATTGCGATAGCGCCAAGCCTTATCAATTAATTCTTTGGCAGTATATAGAGTTCCCTTTTGCATATCCCACGTATCCGGATTATGGCAAAACTGACAACGCATTGCGCAGCCACTCAAAAAAATAATATATCGCACACCGGGACCATCTGCAGATCCAAAACTCTCTAATGAATGTACATAACCTTTTGTTTGTTCCATCGTTTTCTTTCCTTTCTAAGTCCACCTCTGTAGCAGAAAAGGAGCAGCCCTTTATAGAAAAGACTGCCCCATATTTCTTTGGTTTATACAGATCATACATGCCGAAAACATTCTCAAAGATGAATATTTCATCGCATATGCCGTCGCATTCTCAAGTCATTTTGAAAATGTGCTTCGCTGCAACTTACAGAGACTCATGACATGTTCTGGCAATTACATCGAGCTGCTGCTCTCTTGTCAAGTCGATAAACTTAACTGCATAACCGGACACGCGGATCGTGAAGTTTGCATACTCTTCTTTCTCCGGATGCTCCATAGCGTCGATCAGCTTCTCTTTGCCAAACACATTGACATTCAGATGATGTGCACCCTGATCGAAGTATCCATCCATAACCTGAACAAGATTCTTTATACGCTCATCCGGATTGTGTCCCAATGCATCCGGGTTGATCGTCTGCGTATTAGAAATACCATCCAATGCTTCCTCATATGGCAATTTTGCTACAGAGTTCAAGGATGCCAGCAAACCATTCTGCTCAGCACCGTATGCAGGGTTAGCACCTGGTGAAAGTGGCTCTCCTGCTTTTCTTCCATCCGGAAGGGAACCGGTTGCCTTACCATATACAACGTTAGAAGTAATTGTAAGGATTGATGTGGTAGGCTCAGAGTCACGGTAAGTGTGGCAGTTACGAAGCTTTCTCATGAACTCACGAAGCAGCCATACTGCGATCTCGTCTGCACGCTCATCATCGTTACCATATCTAGGGAAATCCCCATCGATCTCATAATCTACGGCTAATCCATCCTCATCACGGATCACTTTTACCTTAGCATACTTGATAGCTGACAGAGAATCTACAACGTGTGAGAAACCTGCAATACCGGTAGCAAATGTTCTTCTTACATCGGTATCGATAAGTGCCATCTGAGATGCCTCGTAGTAATATTTATCATGCATATAATGGATCATGTTCAATGTCTCTACATAAGTCTGTGCGAGCCATGTCATCATCTCATCATATTTTTCCATAACTTCATCGTAATCAAGATACTCGGATGTGATCGGACGATACTTCGGTCCAACCTGCTCCTTGGTCTTCTCATCAACACCACCGTTGATCGCATAAAGCAAGCACTTAGCAAGGTTTGCTCTAGCACCGAAGAACTGGATCTCTTTACCTGTCTCTGTTGCAGATACACAGCAGCATACAGAATAATCATCGCCCCATACCGGACGCATAACATCATCATTCTCGTACTGTACGGAACTTGTTGCAATAGAAATATGAGCTGCATATTTCTTGAATGCTTCCGGCAAGTTAGAGGAATACAATACTGTTAAGTTAGGCTCTGGAGAAGGTCCCATGTTCTCTAACGTATGCAGGAAACGGAAACATGTCTTCGTAACCTGAGAACGTCCATCCATACCAATACCAGCTACATCTACAGTAGCCCATACAGGATCTCCGGAGAACAACTGGTTATAAGACTCAATACGAGCGA
This sequence comes from Jutongia sp. SJQ-6, assembly GCF_054161275.1. The sequence continues at coordinate 1,403,449 of NZ_CP195314.1, forward strand.
ACTTAACCATACGGAATTTCATCGTAATATGATCTACTAATTCCTGTGCCTCTTTCTCTGTCAATACACCGTTTGCCATATCTCTCTCAATATAAATATCCAAGAAAGTAGATACACGACCTACGGACATTGCTGCACCGTTCTGTGTCTTGATCGCTGCAAGATATGCAAAATATAACCACTGAAATGCTTCTTTTGCATTCTTAGCCGGTCTTGAAATATCAAAACCATAAATCTCACCAAGAGCTTTCATATCTTTTAAGCATTTGATCTGCTCAGCCAGCTCTTCGCGGATACGATAATCTTTACTACGCATTGCACGACGCTCTGTACCGGCAAAATCTTTCTGCTTCTCTTCAATCAGGTAATCCATACCGTAAAGAGCAACACGACGATAATCGCCAACGATACGTCCACGACCATACGTATCCGGAAGACCCGTTAAGATCTTGTTATGACGCATACGCTTCATCTCCGGTGTATATACCTCAAAGACAGCGTCACTGTGCGTTTTATGATATTTTGTAAAGATCTCATGCAGTTTCGGGCTTGGCTCATAACCATACATCTGACAGGACTGCTCTGCCATACGAATACCACCATAAGGCATGAACGCACGTTTCAGCGGCTTATCTGTCTGCAAACCAACAACTTGCTCTAAATCCTTAAACTCATCGCTGATATATCCGGGACCATATGCTGTAATACTTGAAACAACCTCTGTCTCCATATCAAGAACGCCGCCCTTTGCACGCTCCTCTTTCTGGAGTTTCTGGAGCTCGCCCCATAATTTATCTGTTGCATCTGTTGGTCCCTCTAAGAAAGACTCATCACCATCATATGGTTTGTAATTGTTTTGGATGAAGTCGCGTACATCAATGCCCTCTTTCCAAAGTCTTCCTTCAAAACCTTCCCATTCCTTAAAGTCTGCCATATTGACCTCCTTCTTATTGTGCCATTTGTCTCACTTGCATTCTTTCAAACATACTTTATTCATGTATATGAAGATGCGAAGTATTTATTTATCCGCAAGTTATACTAACATGAATCATCGTTTATTACAAGCTGGAAATTGATACCTTTTATCAACAATACAACATTTCTTTTTACAAAGAATTTATGCTCTGTCGATCTTTTTGAAGCAGTTCAAAAAAGTCTTCCACCGGCATAGGCTTTGCATAATAATATCCCTGCACATTATCGCAGCCAATTTTTCTTAATAATTCAACTTGCTCTTCCGTTTCAACGCCCTCTGCCAGCAGCTCCAGTCCCAACTTGTCTGCCATCGCCACAACATATTCTAAGATCAACCGACCCTTTTCGGAAACCATCATATTTTCCATAAATTTCTTGTCTAATGTGATGACATCAAATGGTGTCTCTAATAAAATATTTAAGGAAGAATAACCACTTCCAAAGTCATCCATTAACAACTTATATCCCTGTTGTTTGAGTAACTCCGCCATATTGCTGATCTGCTCATCCCCAATGGTTTCTGTAATCTCTAACTCCAGCTGTTCTTTCGGAATATCTGCCTCATGAATAGTCTGCGCCAGATAATCCATAAAAACAGTGTCTGTCAAATGCAGTCTGGACACATTCACAGAAACCGGACAATTTTTAATACCAGCTTGTTCGCACCGCTTCAAAAAATTGCATGCCTCTTTCCAAATATAGTAATCCACTTTCTTGATATAGCCATTTTCCTCAATGACCGGAATGAACTCATTCGGATAAATCATACCGCGATCCGGATGCTGCCAACGGACCAACGCCTCTGCCCCGACAATATGATTCTGTACTATACTATATTTCGGCTGCAAATACATCTGAAACTGTTTTTCATCAATTGCAGAAGGAATACTTTCCTCAATAAATTTGCGGATATATAACATTTCCTTAAATTCTTCCTGATAGTAAAGAACATTGTTCATCATATTACCTTTTGCCTTTTTGCGTGCCATTGCGGCTCGATCTTCAATCTGACGCAGATCCATCTTGCGATCATTTACAATGTATACACCAATGGAATATGTCAATTTAATATTTTTGAACATTTTACAACGTGCCTGAATCTGACGAATCAACTCATCTAACTCGCTCTCATGTTGAAACTCGCTCAGCACAACAAATACATCGCTTCGTAAATTGAGATAATACTGTGTTTCATTGCATATTTCTGCAAGATTGTCTTTGATAAACTGCAATATCTGATCGCCCATCCGCTCTCCATAAATATCATTAATGATCTTAAAGCGACTGATATCAAATTGAATACATGCAATACTTTTGGAGGAATGGAGGATCAGATCGCGTACATTCGATTCAAAATGCTGGATCTTTTGAGCACGTTTCACTAAATATGTTATTTTCTCTATCTCCTGTTCGTCACAGGACGGTTCTGCCTGTTTCCCCGCCAACATGCCCGGATACGCCTGCAGCATATCTTCCAAAATCTCAATACTGGTCTGTATAGCCTGCGTACATTTCTTCTTGATCATTCCCTCACGTCGGATCGACGCCATCCCCTCTGCAGTACTAATATTATTTTCCAATATATCTGCACAATTAAATTTGCCTTCCATCCGCTCCTGAAAACGATCAACAAACTCCTCCGCGATCTTAGTTCCAAAAATTTCCCGTTCTCTATCTTTTGTATCTGAAAATCCATAGGCCAACCCCAATACAGCAAGCGCCGCCGTAACACAACCACACACACTTCCCGTATACATTCCCGCTGCAAAACATGCCATCGTGCGATATGCCGTTTCCTGATCCATACCATAATCCGAAGCATACGTGGCAAAAATCGCCTGTGCGCAATGATAATGCTGTTTGAGCTTTGTATAAACCTTTTCCTCGTGGCTCATAGTTCCTCCCTCCTTGCCGTTTTCCGTCCAACTTCTTACCTATAATCTATCATAACAGGTCTAATGCAAAACTGCAAACAAAAAAGCAAAGCCAGCGCTTTGCTTTGCAAGAATTGCTAAAGCAATTCTTGGCGATGATGTCACGCTACACAACAGCAATTTCCTATCCCACAAAAAAGTCGCCATAGTGTGTCCGATTTTGTGGGCACACTATGGCGACTTTTTTTATTTCACGCTATTCTGTCATACATAATAGCATAGAGCACTCATCCTATTTTATTTTAATACTCTTTTTCTTCGTTTTGTATCCTTTTTTATGGACAGTAACTTTAATCTTCGTTCCTTTCGTTAATTTCTTTGATAACTTAAATGAAACTACTCCTTTTGCCGAAGTTTTCTTAGTTATCTTCTTAACTTTCTTCTTGCCTTTCACAATAATCTTCTTGGAAACAACAATCGTTACTTGTGCCTTGCCAACTGTACTTACACGGATCACTTTTGTCTTTTTCTTAGCTTTAACACTAAGCTTTTTGATCTTCTTTGTCTTGGCAGTTTTTTTCGTCTGTCCAGGATTTGGTACAGGCTTTTTCGTCGGACTCACCGTAGGTGCCGGTGTCGGTTTCGACGAAGGTGATGCACTCGGTTTTACACTCGGTTCGGTTGAAGGTGTCACAGACGGAGACGGCGATGGTATAACGATCACCTCTTCGTCCTTACCGGTCTTATAAAAGTTATCAATCCATGTGTTCATCTGTGCAATGCCATTTGGACGCTGCTCCACAAAAGATTTCAAGCTGTTGTAACCTGCATATCCGTTTGTTGTATCATTACTCCAATTGTAACGGGTATAATACTGTGCAAACAATGGCTCGTATGTATTTTTAAACTGTGTCAATACTGTGGTTGCTTTGGAAGATTCAAAGTTTTTCTTAGAAAGATCCAATAATTCCTGCTTATATGCATTCCGGAATTTTTCATTCGACATTAACATAATGAAACATTGAATGCTCGGATTCATTGCCTCTTTCAAGTTCTGTCCCAGCAGTCCACGATCATTGTAATAATTTCCTTCGGCGTCTACATTCGTATTGTAATTGTCATCGCGGATCGTATTTGCGTATGCCTCTCCTGATCCACCACATCCGCCAAAATCCAAGTCATATAAACAAAAACGGAATCTTCCATCAGCGTATGCATTATTAGGATCCACGGTTGTGGTGCGCCACATTGACCAATTCTTGCCCGGCCAGTCCCATTTATTGTTGATCCATACCTGCGCAGCAAAATAATCCATCACTGACTGCGGATCTACCAGCTTACAAAACGCCTCATAATCCGCATCATTCTTTAGGTTCTTATGCTCTGCAAAAAAGTTCATAAGATCACGATAGAAATAGTTTACATCCGTCTCTCCATCCGGAAGTGTCCCTTCATCCAATTTGTAACCATATTCCTCATCTGCATCTGCATCAGAAGCTTTATAAACAACGACGGAATCTTTGTTTACACCATGTGTCTCTTCAAAATAGCTGTCATCAAAATCCTGCTGTAAAATATACAATCCCCAATATTCACCATCGATGTAAACAACACATGCTCTGGAACCTTGCGTCTCGCAATCCAGATCTGACAACATACTCTGCCAATAGGCATCATTGTATTTTGTACCTGCAAACGCATAATTTCCACCATTGCGAAGCACTAACTTTTTGTGCTTTGTGATCGTCTTTCCGCTATCATCTTTGGCATTCTCAAAGAATGGATATTTAAAGTTTTTCTTGCCATAATCCGCACGTGCATACAAGCGCAATCCTTTCATCAGATCCGAACGGGAATAATTTCCCTGAATACGGATACCGCAATCCTGCTGCAACTGACAGTCAAGCGTTGTTCCATCCGTTTCGAAATAATCAATATGAGCATTACGCTCCCAATCCTTACCCTTTTGATTATAATTCGCCGGCAAACGTCTCGCCTGATCGTTCATCGTGTCTGTGGTGGCTTTTGGATTCTCCTCCAAATACTTTGCCACTGCCTCATCAAAGATCTTGCCTTTTACATAGATTCCTTTTTCATAATCGAAAAGATCTTCGTAATTCATTGAAATTGACATCACAGATAGCGGGATTCCAGCTGCCTGCGCACTCTTCTGAGCGTTTTTAATATGCATTGCCACGGTACCGACGAAATATGTATTCGTCTCGACAGTTCCAAAATTGCCATTCGCATCTACCGCCACTGCTTTGACAACCGTTCCCTTATCAACGTCAGCGTCAGCCGGTGCTTTCCGTGTTGTCGTGTACGACTTTGTCCTCTTCTTCCATCTTACATTGGCATTGTCAAATAACAATGGATCTACAGCGGATACGTAATTAGCTTCCTTACTCCGATCCTTAATCGCAATACCGTCTGTGTACTCTGCTCTTGTACTGCTGGTCTTTGGATCACTGCCATCCAATGTGTAATAGATTGTCTTAGCTCCTTCACTGGTCAATGTCAACGTAAATGCCTCTGCGTAAATGCCACTTCCGGCGGACATACTGACTGTGATCGGCTGCTGCTCCTCCTCAGCTGCCAACGCAGTCTGGCTCCAGCCATACGCTGCAGGTGCCGCAAAAGCAATCGTCAACCCAAGTGCCGCTGCCAATATCGGCGTCATCATGTTTCGTGTCCTCATTCTCATTACTCCTTTCTACCGATCAGCTCTCCTCTTATCGGTAATCCTATGTCTAACATGCGCAAGTGAACAAGCTCCCTTACGCCGTGAATTTGTGATATATTCAGTATAAAATGAAAAAGAGAGTACGCCTACACTCTCTTTTTCATATAAATTACCACATATTTTTTTCATTTATTTCAGAAATACTTCGGCATTGTCACCTGACAGATCAATAACCGAGTACATCATTCACAAGAATTACATGGATCCTATCTGCATGATGCGAATATCTGGTAATCAAAAACTGACAGCAGATCGTATCCGGAGACTTGCAATCGGCACATTTACCAGTCAAGCGACAAGGAGTCTTGATGTCAAATCGCTGCGCATTGGATGGAGCTGCAACATTTCTGGCACGTTTCATCGCCTCATCAAGATCAGAACATACCTTATTCATTCCCACAATAAATATTACCTTGTGAGGTCCCTGTGCAATGCAGGAAACTCGATTCGAGTTACCGTCTATATTTACAATAATTCCATCATTTGTCATCGCATTTGCGCTGGACAAAAATACATCTGCATCGTATGCCGCCAGAAGACTTTCGCGCGGTTCCATCTTAGCACGATCTATGTAGTGATAATTTCCTTCATTTAATGCTTGGATAAGACCGATCTCATTGGCGCTCTGACAACCACCCATAGCTACGGTACTGCCCTCACCAATAATATCTAATGCCTGTTTTAATGCCTCTTCCTTGTCTTTTGCATAATACCCTGTCATGTTTCTTGACTCGAGACCTTTGATCACAGTCTGCGCCAATACGGCATTTCTTTTTCTCACATTCTCGTTCATAATAAACCTCTTTTCTGCACACATTTATTGATATAACAAACCTTGTGTCCGGTGTACCGGGACACAAGGGAGCGGTTCGTTATTCATTATAACACATTTTGCTAATTATAGTTACATCATCTTCCACAGCCAATAGATCACGCCAAGTACCCAGCTTGAAAATATTCCATACAAAATAACCGGTCCCGCAATCTTAAATATCTGGCAGCCTTTGCCAAACACTTCACCTTCCACGCCAAACTCCAAAGCCGGCGATGCTACAGAATTTGCAAATCCGGTGATCGGAACAATGCTTCCTGCACCGCCAAACTGTCCAAGCTTTTGATACACATTAAAGCCGGTAAGCAGTATGCTGATCAGTATCAAAGAAAGTGTTCCATATAAACCTGCCAGTTCTCTGTCATTCCCCATAGACTGATACCACTGTATCAATATTTCTCCCAGCAGACAAATCGAACCACCGACAAGAAAAGCCTTAATACAATTCCAAAAACAACTGTGTTTTGGTGTCATATTACTAACATATTCGTTATAAATTTCTTTCTGTTTATTCGCATCTTTCTCAGCCAATACCTCCTCAATCGAAGGATTTGCAGCTTTTTTCTGTTCCATTTTTTCCTCTCCTTCCAATCAAAATTTCCCATCAAATTTTCCACACCACCAACAACTACATATCCACATATTGCTTTATTATGCCGGAAAATATACATACCTAAAACTTCCCATACTCGAAGTTATTGCAAAACCACATATTGCTTATTATGTCAATGACTATATAACATTTTGCAGCCGCCAAAGAGCGATTTCTGCCATAAGAGAACTATAGTAATTGCCTTGCCGCATTTCGTTTTTACAGTAATTTCTAAATTTTGTTGTCTCTGATGGATGATTTACATGCCCTTCGGAGAACTCGAAGTCCCGGAAGCAAGGTATTCATCATTTTTGAAAGGGACTTTGCGCTCGTCGTTACTTATGTCTCGTATTTCAGAGACATTAAGTAACGTGACGTAACGCATCGTAGCGAGAGCGTCCCGTCCAAAAATGGATGATACCTTGCTAAACCGGGACATCTCAGACAATCCTTCGGGCATGTATTCATCAGAGACTTAACAAAATAAGAAATCACGTAAAAACTTTGCGTTCTGCGGCAATTATCTTAGTTCTCTGATGACAGAATAATTAAATATATTGGCTGCAAAATAGTTTATTTATTACCGACATAATAAGCAATATGTGGTTGTGGAGGATTTGAGGTATGGGAAGTTTTGGTATATAACATTTTGCGAATGCCCTTTATAAACACATTTGGTATAGTGTTCCTAAGCATTTGCCTATCGCCATTGCGGTAATGATGATGGCAATACCATGCTGCAATTTCGTACGGGTACATAGTATCGGAATAACCTTTAGCACCTCTGCCAATGCCATGGACAAGCAGCCGATATATACCCCGGAAAACAATCCTATGACCGCCAAAAATACAACGCCAAACGGAATATGCGGCTCATATATTAACAACAGATTTCCTGCTGTCCCGCCAAGCATGATTACCGTTTCCATCGGATATGTCCGTGAGGCTAACCCAAAGCGGTCTGTCATCCGTGGTATTACTCCCAGAATGGTGATCAGCGCAAAGACTCCACTGGCAACAGCTAATCCTGCTGCCAACCCAATAAAAGCTAATACTATTGTCACTGGATCTCACTTCCCTCCCTGGATGCATCCGCAACGATCGCCTTATTCATCTCCTCTTCATAATTGCGCATTTCAATATGAATTGGCGTCGGATCCTCTTTCACTTTTGAAGCGCTAAAATGATTATAAAAACCTAAGATCCCAATTGGAATTCCAATGCTATAAAACAGTTCTAACGCAGATGCTCCTTTTTTTTCATGTCCCATGACCAGCAGATAGATCTGATTAAACAGATCTCCAACACTAACATCAGTATCAAATGTCATAATCGTAAAAGCTGATCCAAAAAAGACAATGCATGTCAATACTAACAACTTTAAATATTCCAACGCTTTATTTTCCTGTTTGGGAATATGATACTCAACCACAACATCCGTCTCACCTACCAGAATAATTTGTGCTTCTCGAATTTCCCTGCGGATCAGTTCGATCAGCTTAAGTGACGAAATGACTTTCTTTTGGTTTTTGTCGCCTTTTACCTGCAATGCTATGATCTTATTGATCTGCTTGGTTACTGCATAATCACTGCATTGAATCTGTGCAATATCACCGATCGTTACCTTTTTGTTCACAACCTGCACACTCTGATCTAATTTCATATAAATCGTATTATCTTTCAAATCAACCTCATTTCTGCACACTTTCCAAACATTTCATTATCCACAGGATTACTACAGTTCTCTGCCGGCAGAAATCGCTATGTTGCGGCTGTAAAATACTTAGTATCCCTTGATTTAATAAGCAATATGTGACCCGCCGGCAGTTTCGGATGTGCGAAGTTTGAGCCCATGAAACATCTTACACTGATAATAATATTATGCAGTCATGCAGTGAGCTTAAATGTGCAAAGTGTGCGTTGTAATACTATTATCTTGCCCGCTTCCTCACGTTTTATGCACGTGTTTGCAAAACAACACCGATATGTATTTGCTTTATGCAAGTCCGGATTCTCCACGCAGTTTTAATAATATTTTTTTCTCTAAGCGGCTTACCTGTACCTGACTAATGTGTAGCTTTTCTGCAACCTGACTTTGCGTCATATCATCAAAATAGCGATATTCGATCAATCGGCGTTCCCGCTCTTCCAAGCTTTCCAATAACTGTTTTACTAACATATGATCAAGCACTCGTTCTTTCTCGCTGTCATTAAGAACTCCTGTCATATCCTGTCCACTCACGAGACTGCCAATACGATTTCCAGGCATCTGTACGACCTGATCGATCAACTGCATTTCTTTGCCACTTTCCTGATAAAGCATCCGATCTATCGTTCCGACTTCGCGATTGGCTTCCAATGCCATAACGATTTCTTCACGCTCAAGTTCTGTTGCCGCAGCGATCTCATCTACCGTTGCACTACGTCCTAACTCATGATGCAGCCGTTCTCCTGCCTGATGGATCTTCCAGCCATTTTCCTTAAGAGTGCGGCTTACTTTGATCATGCCATCATCCCGCAAAAAACGCTTGATCTGCCCGGTGATCATTGGCACTGCGTACGTTGAAAATTTCACATCGTAACTAAGATCAAAGTGATCAATTGCTTTGATCAGTCCAATGCAGCCGATCTGAAAAATATCATCCGCTTCATATCCTCTGCCATGAAATCTTTTCACAATATTCCAAACCAGACCGACATTTTGTTCTACTAATTGGTTCCTCGCAACACGATCTCCACTACGTGCCTTTTTCAGCAGTTCTAACGTGTCCATATTGCGATTCATTCCTCTGCCTGCGCCTTTCCAATTTCTTTACTCATAATAATGGTTGTCCCCTCCCCCAATTTTGAGATCACTTGCAGCTCATCCATGAATGCTTCCATAAAAGCAAAGCCCATTCCGGACCGTTCCCATTCCGGTTTCGTCGTATACAAAGGTTCCATCGCCTTTGGAATATCTTCGATACCAATGCCTTCATCGCGCACAGTAACTTCTATCTGTTTGCCGCAGATCCTGCAGACGATCGTAATCTCTCCCTCTCTTCCACCATAACCATGAATAATGCTGTTGGTTACCGCCTCCGATACTGCTGTTTTAATATCTGCCAGTTCTTCTAACGTTGGATCCAGCCTCGTCACATACGCTGCCACTACTGTCCGCGCAAAAGCTTCATTTGCCGAATCGCTATCGATTGTTAATGTCATTTCCCGTTTCATGCCTTATCTTCCTCCTGTCCTGCACTCTATACCTTCTAATTACTGACTACCCCTATCAATTTGTTACCTCTCTTTTTCATTCACCTTACTATAATTGATCCTCCTGTCTGACGCTTCCGTTCCTGCTGCATAACAACTTTTGCCCTCTCACAGATTTTCCACCGCCTCCTGCGGTGTGACATACTTCTCTACGATCTGATACAAACCGGACATTCGAAAGATCCGGTCAATATTCTTGCCAACACCTGTCACAGCTGTCTTACCTCCCAGAAACATAACCTTTTTATGCCTTCCCATGATCAATCCAATCCCTGAGCTATCCATAAAATCAACATCTGAAAAATCAAAAATAATATGTTTCACATTTCCTGCCTGGATCAGCTTGTCCGAGGTCGCCCGCAGATCGATCACCGCATGATGATCTAATTCCTTGGTAACATATACGATCAAACTTTGTCCTTGCAGCTCATAATGTACTTGTTCCATTATTAATCGCCTTCCTTCCCTTATTTTTAAACGGAACAAAGTGGGCTTGCCCACTTTGCGCGTCACCGCACAATTGCGTATGCAATCTTCCTCTGTGCGGTGATCGCATCCTCGCGGAGCGTTTTTTTCTTTATAGGAAACGACAAGTTTCCTATAAAGGAAAAAATCCCTGCCAGAGTATTCTTTCCTTCGTATACTCTGACAGGGAAACCTATCATTTTATCCAGTTGGTAATTTATTCGCCAAGTTCCCGCAAACGTCTCTTCGCTTCGCTGACACGCTTGGAATCCGGATAGTTATCTACAATCTTGTTGTAATAACTCTTTGCCTTCTCGACATCTGATTTCTGCTGATAACAGCGGCCCAAGAAATAAATGGCATCTGTGTTATTTTCATCAAAAGATAATGACTTCTCTAACAACTTAATGGACTTGTCATAATCTCTCTTCGAATACGAACCGGTGCCATTATAGGCATCACGTCCCTCTTCAAAATACTTCTTTGTCGCAGTCGCATAGGTTGCCTTTTTGATCTTATCATAGCAAGATTTTGCAACGTCCGAAGTCAGTCTGTCTGCATTGATCTTCACCAATTTATCCGCAGCATCAGCCTTTTTGTTTTTCTGATAGTCATCGTATGCGCCAATTAACGCATCATACACTTCCTGAACACCAGATACCTGTGTAGGATCCCCGCCCTGAAGATCCTTGATCTTGTTCTGCAGTTCCTCAACCTGAGACTGTAAAGATTTGTTTTGATCTTTTAGTGTGGACAGATCGCTGTCACTTGCCGCCTGATTTTCACTGTACTGCTTGAAGTTTTTGTTTGCATTACTTGCCAGCGTGGCACGCATATGCGGGATCACCAAAAAATACATCACAGCCAGACCGATGATCACACCAATGATAATATTAACAAATGGCATAACGGATGGCCGCTCTTCTTTGTATGGTGTGATCGTCTTGTACGCATCCATCTCCACACTTGGCAGTTTTGAAGCTTTCTTCGCATTTTCCTGTTCTTTTTCTACCGCTTTCACTACAGGATCCGAAGACTTATTCTTCATATCTGAGAGTTCTTTCAGATAGCGGATCGTTGTCGTATTCGTCACATCAATCTTATGTGCAGCACGCATCAAACGATACGCTCTCGCACGGTTATCCCGACGCTCGGTCTTCATATAAAGCAATGCCAAAAGCTGGCTTGCACGTATAAAATTCGGGTTGAGATTGACAACCTTTTTGAGCTGGATGATCGCCATATCGTCATCCCCATGCTTTGCCGCCTGCAATGCTGTGTTGTACTTCTTGATCGTCTGATTGTACGTATCCAACTTGTTCGGATTAGACTGAACTTCACGAATGTACTCTTCCGCATCATTATCTTTGTCCTGATAATGTTTGCTAAGAACCCATTCACTCAGCGCAGCTACGATCTCGCCTTCCTCATAGTAGATCAAACCCAGCAGATTTCTAGCACTGGTATTTAATTTATTGAACTGAAGACTCTGTTTCAAGGAAACGATCGCACCGGATAAGTCCCGCACTTTCGCCTGGCTTAATGCCAAATTATAAAAACTGTTAGACAGGCTTACGGTTTTGCGATAACTTCGAAGCTCCTGTCCGCAATTATCACATCGATTTTTCGTAAAGGCTACCGCCACATTACATCTTGGACAATTCATCGTTCTTCCACCCACTCCTCCGGAGCTTTGTTACCTTCCATCTTACCTTTTAGGATCGTCTGCAGCAAATCCGTAACATCCGTTGTATTATTTCCATAAATTGCATCTTCTGCCTGCTCCACATCGAGACTCGGCTGAAACTTTGCTAATTCTGCCTCAAAATCAATCATACTCTACCTCCTGCTCTACTGCAATGCTATTTCTACGCAAACTTCGACATCGCATGAAAACTGCTCTCATGCCTATGTCTTACGATGTTTTCTTAATTCTTTCGTCATCCCGGCATTGACGCCCCGCTATGCTTCATCGATATGATATACGATGATCCCATTGCCTCTGCGGGCATATTCTACATGCTGCTCCAGCTCTTGTACCTGTGTTTTCATTCCATTGACGGAAATGCAGGTTCCCGGATGCACATAACGGTCAACTGTAACCTTCGCCACATTTGCCTTTTCCATTGCCAGGACAGTCGCCTGTATCTTTTTCTCTAGTTCACTAATTTCTGCATCTTTTTCTATTTTACCACGCATTAAGACACGCTTCTTCTCCATCAAAGCAGCATTTTTCGTCTGCTCCATCAGAGTATCTATGCGTTCAATCCCCTGCGCGATCCGCTCCCATTCATCCAATGCTTTTTTCTTGGACTCCGTCAGCAGATTCATCTTCGTCACAAGATTTTCCGCAACACCTGCTTCAACCTGATTTTCCACTTCAGCTACATTTCCGATATTGGTTGCCTTGATCTGCCTTTGGGCGCTGATATGACCACCTATGATGCTGCCAAATCTACCGGACACGACCACATCTTCTCCTGCCTCGATCTGACAGTTCATGATCGCATTCGCATTGACACATCCGTCCGCACAGATCGTACACTGCTCAAAAAACTTCGCGTTGACATTTCCTTTTGCCCGGATAAATCCCTTTCCATTCCCCTGCATACCATTCTTCAAGGTAATATCACGGTTTGCCTGCAAATCTGCTCCTTCCACAAATCCATCAACCAAGATGGATCCTTTCTCCGAAACAACCGATACTCCGGATCCTACATTTCCACGGATGCGAATATCTCCTCGGAAACAAATACTGCCTGTGGAATTGGTTAGATCACCCTCGACCACAAACTCCTGATCGATAAAGATCTTATCCATGGTCTCCACGATCTTACCGCTGCGATTAGCGATATAGGTACATCCATCTTCAGCACACGCAAAACCTTTTCCGAATAATCTGGCAAGATTCTTTCCCTTGCGGGCGACCAGAATATTACCATGTACATCCATACCATCCTTCGCCTCCGTCGCCGGATGATAGACGGCAATCACATCTCCTTCTTCTACGGAAGGGATATTGCCATACTGGCTGTAATCCACCGAACCGTCTTCCAATATTTTGGGTTTGTGATCCGTTTCCCGATGAAAGGCATACTCATACCAGCCATCTTCTCCATTCACGGAAGGCGTTCCCTTCGCAACAACAACCCATTGATCATACAGCAATCCGTTTGCCAGCTGCTGAATTGTCTCCTCCTGCAGTCCACTGGTGACGCCTGCCTCACTGAGCCGATTTTTCAACAATGCTGCCGTGTAGTGACTCTCGCCTTGTTGAATCCACACACTCGCGGAAAGCTGATCCTCTGCAACCATGATCTGAATTGATTCCTGATTGTTCTCTGTCTGAAAATCTGTCACAGTCAAACGCCCCCTTCCCCCTACAAGATATGCCTTACTCTACTACGACCTGTCGTGTTACAGGCTGCTATATAAGCATTTTATCATTTTGTAAAGAGGACGCTGTACGCACTTATGTGTATACTGCCTCCTCTTTTGATTTTAGCATAAGGATTCTTATATTACAAGAAAGGGAACGATGAATTTTCTCTTACTTTTCTAAGGCTTTTAATTCCTCTTCCACTTTCGCCATCATAGCTGTGTATTTTTCAAGTTTTGCGCGTTCTTCCGCAACCTTTGCCTCCGGTGCCTTACTCATAAATTTCTCATTTCCAAGCATTCCATTGACACGCTTCAACTCGCCCTCCAACTTCTTCTTTTCTTTGGTGAGGCGCTCTTTTTCCTTGGCAAAGTCAACCAGATCAGCAAGAGGCATATACGCAGTTGCCTTATCGATCACAACAGATACTGCATTATCCTCAATACCAGTCTTGTCTGCCTGTACATGAACCTCTGATGCAGAGATCATATGCTGATATGCCGGGATCAGCTCTTCCAAAGCTGCTCCTGTCGCCTCGTCATCTGCTACGAGATATACAACTGCCTTACGGGAAGGTGCTACATTCATTTCCGTGCGGATATTTCGGATACCACGGATCAGATTTTTCATGAGTTCCGCCTTTGCTTCAGACTGCTCATCTTCCCACTCCTTGCGGTAAACCGGCCAGTTGGAGATCATGATGGATTCTTCCTCTGACTGCAATGTGCAGAAGATCTCCTCTGTGATAAACGGCATATATGGGTGCAGCAGTTTCAAGGACTGGATCAATACTGTCTTTAATGTCCAGAAAGCTGCATTTGCAGAAGCAGGATTTTCATCCTTAGCAAATAATCTTGGCTTAACAAGCTCGATGTACCAGTCACAGAACTCTGTCCATACAAAGTCATAAATCTTCTGTACTGCCACACCTAACTCATATTTCTCCATGTTCTCTGTGACATCTGCTGCCACATGATTTGCTGCAGACAAGATCCAACGGTCGATCACTTCCAGATCCTCTTTTGCCGGCTCTGTGATCACATTATCGCCTAAGTGCATCATGATGAAACGAGAAGCATTCCATACTTTATTGGCAAAGTTACGGCTTGCCTCTACACGCTCCCAGTAGAAACGCATATCATTACCCGGTGCATTGTTGGTTACCAAAGTAAAACGAAGCGCATCTGCACCATACTTATCAATGACCTCCAAAGGATCAATACCATTGCCAAGAGATTTACTCATCTTACGCCCCTGACTGTCTCTTACCAGTCCGTGGATCAATACTGTATCAAACGGCACCTTTCCGGTATGCTCCAAACCGGAGAACATCATACGCATAACCCAAAACGGAATGATATCATAACCGGTTACCAGAGTGCTTGTCGGATAGAAATAATCCATCTCTTCAGTGTTATCCGGCCATCCCAGTGTACTGAAAGGCCACAGTGCGGAGGAGAACCAAGTATCCAGCGTGTCCGGATCCTGTCTCATTGGCTTGCCGCATTTTGGACAGTTGCAGGTATCTTCTTTCGTAACAACCATTTCACCACAATCATCGCAGTAAAATGCCGGAATCTGATGTCCCCACCAAAGCTGACGGGAAATACACCAGTCACGAATATTCTCTAACCAATGAAAATAAGTCTTTTCAAAATGTGTTGGTACAAACTTTGTATCTCCATTCTTCACTGCATCAATCGCCGGCTTTGCCAGGTCTTTCATAGCAACAAACCACTGCTTTGATACTCGTGGTTCTACAGTTGTATGACAACGATAGCAGGTACCTACATTGTGCTCATGGTCTTCTACTTTCAGAAGAGCACCTTCTGCCTCCAAGTCAGCAACGATCGCTTTTCTTGCCTCATAGCGGTCCATGCCAGCATATTTCGGATAATCTTCTACAATCTTGGCATCATCTGTCAGTACATTGATCACCTCCAGATTATGACGAAGTCCTACCTCAAAGTCGTTCGGGTCATGTGCCGGTGTAATCTTTACAACACCTGTACCAAATTCCATATCAACATAATCATCTGCGATAATTGGGATCTGACGATGTACAATTGGAAGATCCAAAGTCTTACCCACCATATCTTTGTAACGATCATCATTTGGATTAACTGCTACTGCCGTATCACCAAGTAATGTCTCCGGACGCGTTGTCGCCAAGTCAATATAACCGGTTCCGTCCGTTGTCTTATAACGCAAATGCCAAAAATGACCTGCCTGATCCTCATACTCAACCTCTGCATCAGAAATAGAAGTCAGACATTTTGGACACCAGTTTATGATACGCTCTCCACGGTAGATCAAGTCTTTGTTATATAACTTTACAAACACTTCTTTTACTGCCTTAGAGCATCCCTCATCCATCGTAAAGCGTTCTCTATCCCAATCACAGGAAGAGCCGATCTTCTTGAGCTGTTCTACAATGCGGCCACCGTACTGCTTCTTCCAGTCCCAAACATGCTCCAGAAACTTTTCTCTTCCAATATCTTCTTTGCTGATTCCCTCGGCACGCAGCTTTTCTACAACTTTTGCCTCTGTAGCGATCGAAGCATGATCGGTACCCGGTACCCAAAGAGCCTCATATCCCTGCATTCTCTTGAAACGGATCAAAATATCCTGCAGTGTATTATCCAGGGCATGTCCCATATGAAGCTGTCCTGTGATATTTGGAGGTGGCATAACGATCGTGAATGGTTTCTTGTCACGATCTACCTCCGCATGAAAATACTTCTTTGCAATCCACTTGTCATACGTTCTCTGCTCAATATCCGCAGGATTGTAATTTTTTTCCAACTCTTTTGCCATAATCTTTTTCCTTTCTCTTAACATACAACACTTGCATCCTCGCGGAGCGTTTATTGCTTTATAGGAAACGAGAGGTTTCCTATAAAGTAAAAAACGCCCTCTGCACATAGTGCAAAGGGCGATTATACGCGGTACCACCTTTGATCGCAATGTAAAAATCACATTACCTCTTGCATCGATAACGAGATGAACCGATGTCTCTTACTATCTGTTCAGAGACATGACTCCGAAGCTACCTTCTGCTTTCGTTCTATTCAAATGGTCTTTCAGCCAATGAACCATTCTCTCTGTGAACTCCGAAAACGTACTCCTCTTCTTCAACGTCATTATACCTAATGATCAACCAATAATTCTACGAGCGCCGCAAGGCTTTCTGTAGTACATATTGGAAATCTTAATACCATCACTTGGGTTGCTGGCGTGTACTACACGTCCACCACCGATATACATTGCCACATGACCGATACGACTACCGTTACGATAGAAGATCAAATCTCCCGGCTGTACGTTCGACAGGCTTACCTTAGAACCACATCCTGACTGTGCTGCTGCACTATGTGGAAGACTATATCCAAACTGTGCATAAACACTCATTGTAAATCCGGAACAATCAGTTCCTCTAGTCAAACTGGATCCACCATATACATATGGGTTACCAACAAAGTTCTGTGCATAGCTTGCAACTTCTGAACCATTGCCGCTTCCCGTATATGAACTATAGCTCTTAGATGAACTGCTCTTCTTGCTGGAGGAGCTGCTCTTTCTGCTAGATGAACTGCTCTTTCTGCTGGAAGAACTTCTTCTTGTTACAGAACTGCTGCTCTTTCTGCTAGATGAACTGCTTCTATTGCTAGATGAACTGCTTCTATTGCTAGAAGATGAGCTGCCGGAAGAGCTTGAAGATGAACTGGAAGAACTGCTTGCAGACTGCTGACGCGCACGCTCTGCTGCCAATGCTGCCAAACGCTCCTGCTCTGCCTTCTCTGCTCTTGCTTTTCTTCTTGCCTCAGCCTTCTCTTCTGCAATGGATACTGCTTTCTTGAAGTTCGCATGAAGACAAACAAACTCTCTCGCTACGAAACCATCCTCACCATCGATAGAGATCTTAACCCAATCCTTACCGATCTTGACAACTTCATAATTTTCATCTTCCGGGATCTGTGTCATGATCGTAGAAGAAGTATTTGGCTTCGTACGAACATTTAATGTAACGGTTCCCGGTTTTACCTTCGCATAATATTTACCATACTTAGCAGCAAGCTTCTGTGCTTTAATACCTGTTGCCAAATATTCACTCTTAATGTAACCTGTCACCTTACCGGACTCAATCTTAGCCCAGCCATTCTTATTAGACAGTACCTTTGCTGCGCATCCTTCATACAGCTTTCCAAGGATCTTGGAATCTGTATTCGGTTTCTTACGAACATTCACATAATCATCTGCAATGGAGATCGCTGTATCGACAAACTGTTTTGTAACATGTGGTGTCGGTACCGGCGTTGCCGTTGGTGCTGTTGTCGCTGCAGGTGTCACAGCTGCCTGTGTTGCTACAGGTGACGCAGTCGCTGCCGGCGCCTCAGTTGCATCAATATTTTCTTCCTGTTCCTCTTCATTATAAACGTCTGCATAATGCTTGTCCAAAGAAAGAGAAAGTCCTGCCATCTCTGTCTCTTTACACATGGTTGCAGCATTCGTATCTACTCTTACTGAACCTGCCGCTAATGCAAGTGTCAGTGCCGTTCCACAAACCGCGGCTGTCTTGACCCAATGTGTCTTAATCATAAAAGCCTCCAAACTGTAAACAATCCTTTGTAATCTATTCTAAGTTTCTTCAAGCACTTATTCATGTAATAATTATTACAAATTTATTACATAACAGTTGTCATTATAACAACCTAAATTCATCTTGTCAATAGTTCTACAACAGAATACGAATGGAATTTACACGTATTTCCAGTATCTTCCACTGATAAGATGGCTTTTTCACTCATCCCAAATTGTTACATTTTGTTACAATTTGCATTCTACTCTTATAGTCCACATTCATATTTCTCCCATTTTCCATAAATCCGAAAAACACTTTACACAGACATCCCGGTCATATTCTTAACGCAAACTTCCCATACCCCAAATCTCCCACAACCACATATTGCTTATTATGTCGATGTTTTTATCATATTTTGCAGCCACCATACAGTGAAATCTGCCATCAAGAAACTATAGCAATTGCCTTGTTGCAATTAGTTTTTACTGTGATTTCTAAATTTTGTTGTCTCTGATGATTGATTTACATGCCTTTCGGGAACTCGAAGTCCCGGAAGCAAGGTATTCATCATTTTTGAAAGGGACTTTGCACTCGTCGTTACTTATGTCTCGTATTTCAGAGACATTAAGTAACGTAACGTAGCGCATCGTAGCGAAAGCGTCCCGTCCAAAAATGGATGATACCTTGCTAAACCGGGACATCTCAGACATACCTTCAGGCATGTATTCATCAGAGACTTAACAAAATAAGAAATCACAAAAAAACTTTGCATACTGCAGCAATTGTCTTAGTTTTTAACGGCAACAGCCTCGATCTCGATTGCTACGTCCTTTGGCAGTCTGGCAACCTGAACACAGGATCGTGCCGGATATGGCTCTTTGAAATGTTTCGCATATACTTCATTGATCTTTCCAAAGTCATCCATGTTGCTGATAAACACAACCGTCTTAACAGCCTTCTCTATAGAAGAACCGGATGCTGCTAACAGTGCTTCCAAATTAGATATTGCCTGCTCTGCCTGTGCTTCCACACTACCGGTAACTAACTCCCCTGTTGACGGATCGATCGGGATCATGCCGGATGTGTAGATCATACCATTGACCTCGATTGCCTGAGAATACGGTCCAATTGCCGCAGGTGCCTTATCTGTACTAATTACATTTGCCATAATAAAAACCTCCAATTATCATTTTTTACATGGTAACACTATTTAATGAATTGTACTAGCATTTTTTTGCAGATAACAGTATACTGAAAGTATTAAATTCATGGAGGATAATTATGACCAGTAAAATAGAACTTGGAAAATTTCAAGAATTGATCGTTGTCAAGCAGACCGACTTTGGTGTGTTTCTCAATACCCCGACAGGAGCTGAGCAGGACAAGATCCTTCTTCCAAAAGCCCATGTACCACAAGGCACACAGCTTAAAGATGTACTAAATGTATTTGTGTATAAAGATTCCGAAGACAGACCAATTGCAACAACCTTAGAGCCGGATATTACCTTAGGCGGTGTTGCAAGACTCTATGTAAAAGAAGTAACTCCGATCGGTGCTTTTTTGGAATGGGGACTGAGTAAAGATCTGTTTCTTCCTTTTAAGGAGCAATTGTATCCGGTCAAAGAGGGCGATGCCGTATTAGTCACCCTTTATATTGATAAAAGCGACCGTCTCTGTGCTTCTATGAAAGTTTATGAATCACTGCGCAGCGATTCTTCTTATCAAAAAGACGACGAAGTATTTGGACGCGTCTATGAGATCAGCGAGAATTTTGGCGTGTTTATCGCCGTAGATGATATGTACTCTGCTCTGTTACCACACAAAGAAGTCTTTGAGACCTACCGCATCAATCAACCGGTATATGCACGCGTTGCACAGGTGTTAGAAGATGGCAGACTGACGTTAAGTGTCCGTAAAAAGATTCCTGAGCAAATGAATGAAGATGCGGAAGTGATCTACGATTGTCTGGAAACGGCAGGCGGATTCCTTCCTTATCACGACAAAAGTGATCCTGAAGTCATCAAGCGTGAATTTCATATGAGCAAAAATGCATTTAAGCGAGCCATTGGCCATCTCCAAAAAGCCGGCAGGATTAAGATTGAATCAAACGGTATACGTATGCTTTCCTAAGCCATACAGAATACTATTGCAATTATAAAACCTATATATTGACACACCAAGATATACAAAAAACCGCCCGGTCCATATCATTTTGATATGTCCGGACGGTTTTATTGTTTGCATTATTATTGTTCAAATTCCCCATATTGGCGGAATCGCTGATAACGTTTTTCCAACAACTCTTCTACAGGTGTAGATTGCAATTTAGGCAACGTCTCTGCCAACGCCTTGGCAATCTGGTCTGTCGTGTAAGGCAGATCCTTTTCGATGCCATTTGGCGACTCTGTAAATTTGCGATCTATCACGTTGTTTTGCAGCAAATGATCTGCTGTCATGCGCATTAGCTCTGCAGCTTCATCGACTCTGGAAGGATCTCTCCATAATATACTGGCAAAGCCCTCCGGTGATAACACCGAATACATACCATGCTCCAGCATCCACACCGTATCTCCAACTGCAAGTGCAAGTGCACCGCCGCTACCGCCTTCTCCCACAAAGATACTGATGATCGGCGTTTTAAGACGCGACATTTCCATAAGATTCCGCGCGATCGCCTCACCCTGTCCACGTTCTTCTGCACCAATACCGCAGTATGCACCCGCCGTGTTGATCAACGTGATGACCGGACGATGAAACTTTTCTGCCTGTTTCATTAATCGAAGTGCTTTGCGGTATCCTTCCGGATTTGGCTGACCAAAATTACAAGCAACGTTCTCTTCGAGAGTATGCCCTTTCTGAATACCGATCACCGTAACCGGTTCTCCCCGAAAAGATGCAATGCCTCCAACGATTGCTCCATCATCAGCATAATAACGATCCCCATGAAATTCCATAAATTCATCAAATAATTGATCAATAAATTCTCTTGCCGTTGGACGCTTTATATTTCTAGCTATGGATACTGTTTTCATTGTATCACTTACCGTATTGCTGCTCATGCTGCCTACCTCCATTATTTTCGACTATGAAGTTTTAAGATCCTTCCCAACTCTTCCCGCATTTTTTCGCGATGAACAATGCGGTCCACAAAACCATTTTTAAGTTGAAATTCTGCCCTCTGAAATCCCTCCGGCAATTTCTGATGGATCGTCCCTTGGATCACACGCTGTCCTGCAAATCCGATCAAAGCTTTCGGTTCAGCCAATATAATGTCTCCTAACATTGCAAAGCTTGCCGTCACGCCACCAGTTGTCGGATCTGTCAGTACTGTGACATATAGTAATCCCGCTGCATCATGCCGTCCCAACGCTTCCGATACTTTTGCCATCTGCATCAGAGAGATGATCCCCTCCTGCATTCTGGCGCCACCGGACGTCGTAAAAATAATAATCGGCAGTTCGTGTGCTGTCGCGTATTCCACTGCTCTAGTTACCTTTTCACCAACCACAGACCCCATACTTCCCATCATAAAATGGCTGTCCATAATGGCAATAACTGTGTCGTGTCCTTCTATCTGACAACGTCCTGTAACAACTCCCTCGGTGATCTGTGCCTTTTTTTGTGCTTTCTCGATCACCTTATCATAATCCGGATATCCCATCGGATTTTTAGGATGCATCGCAGCATCAAATTCTTCAAAGGTCCCCTCGTCGCAGGTGATCGCAATACGTTCCTTTGGACTCATTCGAAAATGTGCTTCGCAATTCGGGCAAAGTTTATATTTTGTCACTTCTTTTTTGTATATAATATTTTTACAGGAATTACACTTGATCCACATTCCATCCGGAATTGACGGTTCTTTGGACTTCATCCGTCTTTCCGGTCTGCGTGTCTCCGGCTTTTCCAGAGAAATATAATTTTTCTTTCCAAATAAATTCATCCTGCTCCTCCATGCATTACACTACTGCTGCAATAAATTATCTTCCAAAAACGAAGTATCAAACTGTCCTGCCAAATAATCCGGGTTATTTAAGATGCGGCTCTGAAATTCAATATTCGTATCAATGCCATTGATAATAAACTCATACAGGGCCCGATTCATTTTAGCGATCGCTTCCTCTCGATCCCTGCCATGGGCGATCACCTTTGCAATCATAGAATCATAAAACGGTGGGATTTCATATCCTTCATAAATTGCCGTATCCACACGAATACCTAAGCCACCGCTTGGCAGCATCAGATAGTCGACAAGCCCCGGGCATGGTGCAAATCCTCGATCCGGATTCTCCGCATTGATTCGACATTCTATAGCATGCCCTGTAATATGAATATCCGATTGTTCATATGATAACTTCTCCCCGGCTGCCACGCGGATCTGTTCTTTCACAATATCAACTCCCGTGATCATCTCCGTGATCGGATGTTCCACCTGAATTCTGGTATTCATCTCCATAAAGTAATACTGTCCGGAATGATCATACAAAAATTCAATTGTTCCTGCACTTTCGTATCCTGCCGCCTTTGCAGCAAGGACCGCAGATTTACACATCTTTTCTCTGGTCTCTTCGGACAATACCGGAGACGGTGCTTCTTCTAATACTTTTTGATTTTTGCGCTGCAATGAACAGTCTCTCTCTCCCAAATGGATCACATTACCAAAATGATCGCCAAGCACCTGTACTTCAATATGTCTGGCATGTTCGATCACTTTTTCCATATACATCTGATCGTCACCAAAAGCTGCTTTCGTCTCGCTTTGTGCTGCCTCAAATGCCTGATCCAGTTCATCTTCAGTACGCACGATGCGGATTCCCTTGCCGCCACCGCCGGCAGATGCCTTGACCATAACCGGATATCCCAGCTTTCCTGCCACCTCGTGCGCCTGCTCTCTGTCAGCAACAACACCATCGCTTCCCGGAATAACCGGTACGCCGGCACGGATCATCATTTCTCTTGCATTGGATTTATTGCCCAATGCATCAATAACCGATGGTGCCGGACCTATAAACTTAATATTACATTCTTCGCACATTGCCGCAAATGTACTGTTCTCTGACAGAAAACCAAATCCCGGATGAATTGCCTGCGCCTTAGTCTCTACAGCAGCCGTAATGATATTTGGCATGTTTATATAACTGTCTGCCGCCTTGGCAGAACCGATACATACTGCTTCATCTGCAAGCTGCGTATGCAATGCCTCCCTGTCAGGCTCCGAAAAAACAGCAACTGTTTTGATGCCCATTTCCCGACAGGCACGAATTATCCGCACCGCAATCTCTCCTCTGTTTGCGATCAATATCTTATCAAACATCTGCTCCTCCAATCACTCAACATTTCTACGATCTATTATCCGAGTTTTGATCCATTCTCTCTGTCAAACTATCAGCCAATCATAAAAATTATTTCTGCCTGTGCAGCAACCTTGTCACCAACATATGCAGTTCCAACACCTATTCCGGCATTACGTTTTAATTTTTCAATGGAAACTTCCAAACGAAGTACATCTCCAGGTACAACTTTCTTTTTGAACTTTGCATTTTTAATGCCGCCAAAATATGCCGTCTTGCCCTTAAATTCATCCATAGACAAAATAGCTACCGCTCCGGCCTGCGCCATTGCTTCCACGATCAACACACCCGGCATCACCGGTTCCTGTGGAAAATGTCCTGCAAAAAATGGTTCATTATAAGAAACATTTTTGGTCGCAATAACTTTTTCACCTTCCACGATTTCTTCAACCCGATCGATCAGCAAAAACGGCTGACGATGTGGGATGATACTCATAATTTCTTTGATATCCATACCCATATTAATTTACATTCCTTTCTAAACCTGCGGACTCAACAAGTGTCTTCCCCTTTTATCCACAGGTATATCTTTCAGATTCCGATACACAACGTCTGCTTAATAGCAGACCATCGCCCGATATTGGTATTGCTATTTCACACGGAATAATTCCTGTCCAAACTCAACGAACTGTGCATCTTCCACTAAAATTTCTGTGATTGTTCCATCCACTTCGCTTATGACTTCATTCATAAATTTCATAGCCTCTATGATACATACGACATCGCCTTTTGCAATCGTATCCCCCACCTTCACAAAAGGTGGTTGATCCGGTGCGCTTGCTCGATAAAACGTACCTACGATCGGAGCTGTCACGATCTTATCTCCGGCTGCAGGCTCGGTCTTCTCGGTTTCAACTGTAGTCGGTGCTGCATCTGTGACAGGATTCTCAACTTTTACTGCTGTCTGTACCATCTGTGCTTCCGGACTTTCCTCGACTGCATTTGCCATACCGCGTCCTAATTTTACGGAGGCATTTCCTAAAGTTACTTCCAGATCATTTAAATCTGAGTGTTCAAATATCTGAATCAACTCTTTGATCTGATCATACTGCATTGTGTTACCATACCTTTCTTAACCATCTGTTGTCACTGTCTGCACACTACTCATCCCACTTCTTAAAGCAGAGAACTCCATTGTGTCCGCCAAATCCCAAAGAATTAGACAATGCATACTGTGCCTCTGGTACTACTCTTCCCTCATTTGGAATATAATCCAGATCACATTCTTCATCCGGTGTATGATAATTGATCGTCGGCGGCAGGAATCCTTCCTCCAATGCTTTCACACAAGCAATTGCCTCGATAGCACCTGCTGCACCAAGCAAATGTCCTGTCATAGATTTGGTAGAGCTGACCGCAACTTTTGCTGCCGCATCCCCCAATGCCAGCTTGATCGCTGCCGTTTCTCCGGCATCATTAGCATGGGTACTTGTTCCATGTGCATTAATATAATCCACCTGCTCCGGCGTAATCCCTGCCTCATCCATTGCTAATCTTATCGCTCTCGCAGCTCCATCGCCATCCGGACAAGGTGCTGTCATATGATAGGCATCTCCTGTAGCGCCATAACCTACTATTTCACCGTAAATCTTAGCTCCTCTTGCTTTAGCATGTTCCAGTTCTTCCAAAATGAGTATTCCGGATCCGTCTCCCATGACAAAACCATTTCGGTCTTTGTCAAACGGTTTACAGGCATCTTTTGGATCTTCCGTCGTAGAAAGTGCTGTCAAGTTCGTAAATCCGGCCACACCGATCTCACTGATCGACGCCTCAGCACCGCCGGCAATACAAGCATCCAGATAGCCATGCTTAATATCCCTAAATGCAGTGCCAATGCAATTTGTTCCTGTTGCGCACGCAGTGACAATATTTTCACATACTCCCTTAGCTCCCAAACGGATTGCAATATTACCAGCCGCCATATTACTGATCGTCATTGGAATAAACAAAGGAGACACACGAGAAGGTCCTTTTTCGTGCAAACGAATCACCTGCTCCTGCATTGTCATCAGACCGCCAATACCGGAACCTACGATCACACCGACCTTAGCCGCATCCTCTTTCTCCATATCTAATCCGCTATCATCAAATGCCTGAACAGCTGCAGCCAGTGCATACACAGCATATGGGTCATTTCTCTTTACATCCTTCTTACTCATATACAGTTCCGGATCAAAGTCTTTTACTTCAGCACCAACCTTAACCTTAAAATCCGTCGTATCGAACTTTTGAATCAGATCAATGCCACATTTGCCATTTTTTAATCCTTCCCAAAATGTATCTACCGTACATCCAAGCGGGGTGACCGCTCCCATACCTGTTACTACTACTCTTCTATCCATCTCTAAATCATACCTTTCCAAGTCTTGATCACTATAGGTTACATGCACATTCCGCCATCAACATGGAGTACCTGACCGGTAATGTACGTATTCTTTGCCAAAAATACTGCTGCTTGCGCAATATCATCCACCTGACCGTAACGTTTAAGTGGAATTGTTTCCAGCATCTGCTTCTGCAGATCTTCTGAAAGTGCAGCCGTCATATCCGTCTCCACGAATCCCGGTGCGATTGCATTGCATGTCACGCCACGTGCAGCCAACTCTTTCGCAGTTGACTTCGTCAGTCCGATAATTCCGGCTTTCGATGCCGCATAGTTAGCCTGTCCAACATTGCCCATAACTCCGACAACGGAAGACATGTTGATGATAGCTCCACTTCGTTGCTTCAGCATGATACTGCTGGCATGTCGGATCATATTAAACGTACCTTTCAAGTTTGTCTGAATAACACTATCAAACTGTTCTTCTGTCATACGCATTAATAACATATCTTTTGTAATACCGGCATTGTTGACCAGTATGTCCACAGAACCAAGCTCCTTTTTGACTTTTTTCATCATATCTGCCGCAAAGGCAAAGTCACTCACATCGCCTTGAACCGGCATACAAGTCACTCCGCATGCTTCAATCTCCTGTACCGTTTCATCATCTAAGCTGCTGTGATAATTCAATACAATATTGCAGCCTTCCTTCGCAAATGCAAGTGCAATTGCTTTTCCAATACCTTTCGCTGCTCCTGTAACTACTGCTGTCTTTCCCTGTAACATGTTTACCATACCTTTCTGTGTGATTCACACACTGTCATGAAGTTTATTCATGGTTTTCTGCAAGGATATGCTATCCTCAACATTCACATTTACAACGCCTTTCAAAGTACGTTTCACAAAACCATTCAAAGTTTTGCCCGGTCCCAGCTCGATAAAAGTATCTGCACCCTCTGCCGCCATATTACGGATGATCTGTTCCCAGCGAACCGGACTAACGATCTGTTTTTTCAAAATAGGGATAATATCCTGTTCAGAAGCCACTTTCGAAGCATCTACGTTTGTATAGACCGGCATTTTCATCGGTGAAATGTGCATCTTGTCCAATTCCGGACCAAGCTTTTCTGCTGCCGGCTGAAGTAATTCCGTATGGAACGGACCACTGACTTTCAGAGGCACTGTAAGTTTTGCGCCTTTCTCTTTCGCCAATGCTGCAGCTCTCTTCGCTGCCTGCGCATGTCCGGCGATCACGATCTGACCCGGTGCATTGTAATTAGCCGGAACCGCTAAGCCATCGCCCTCTGCAGTTGCTTCTGCACAAGCTTCTTCTACTAATGCTGTATCTAATCCAATAATAGCATACATCGCTCCCTCTCCTGAAGGAACTGCTTCTGCCATGAACTTTCCTCTTTTTTGTACCAGTGCAACCGCCTCTTCGAAGTCCATTGCTTCACTGGCAACATACGCAGAATATTCACCCAGGCTCAAACCTGCTGTCATATCTGCACGAACTCCCTCTTCTTCCAACACCTTCATCGCTGCAATACTCATTGTCAGGATGGCAGGCTGCGCAAACTCTGTCTCGCCTAATTTCTGTTCATCTTCAAAACAAATATCCTTAATGGAATAACCAAGTACATTATCTGCCCGGTCAAAAATTTCTTTTGCCACCGGATAATTTTTATACAAATCCTTGCCCATGCCAGCATACTGTGCGCCCTGGCCACTAAACATAAATACTGTTTTCATGTCTTCCTCCATAGTTGCAAAGCCGGCTCTGTCGGCACCGAAAGTCTCGGCGCCGGCAAAGCCGAAATACTCTGCTTCTTATTTCTGGTTCTTCTCTACAAAATCAACCGCATCCTGAACAGTTACGATAGACTCAGGATCCTCTACAGATACATCAAACTCATCTTCGATGTCATTGATGATCTGGAATAAATCCAAAGAATCTGCGTCAAGGTCTTCTTTTACATTAGTCTCTAATGTGATTTCCTCAACATCCTTTCCTGTCTGCTCTGCAATGATTTCTCTGATTTTCTCAAATACCATAGTGATTTCCTCCTATATTTTATTTTATATATACTGCTTGCGCAGTTATATGCTTCTACCATTCTACCAGCATTGTGCCCCAAGTCATTCCACCGCCGAATCCGGTCAAAATAATTTTGTCCCCCCGTTGGATAAGCCCTTTTTCGTTGAGTTCATTCAGCGCCATAGGTACACTTGCCGATGAGGTATTTCCATAATGCTCCATGTTCTTATAAAATTTGCTGTCATCCATCTTCAACTTATGAGCAACAACGTCTATAATTCTGGCATTTGCCTGGTGTGGTATGACATAAGCGATATCTTCCATATCTACGTCAGCTTTAGCTAACACATTTCGAGTACTCTCTACAACCTTTTTGATCGCAAACTTAAATACTGCACGTCCATCCATATAAATATAGTACTTTGGATCATGGTCGCCAGACTCATCATTAAATGCATTGTCACACGCCGTATGTCCCTCTGTAAGTATATCACAAAGTTCCCCTTTGCTGCCAAGTTCTTCTGCGATAATGCCACCCTCTTCGGATGCTTCCACATAAGCACCACCGGCACCATCTCCAAACAATACACAAGTCGTTCTGTCTTCCCAATTGACGATTTTTGATAGCGTCTCCGCCCCGATCACAACAGCGTTGCGGTACACTCCCGTTTTAATATATTTATCCGCAATACTAAGTGCAAACATAAAACCACTGCACGCAGCCACAACGTCAAATGCAACCGCATTTACCATTCCAAGTTCTTTTTGCACCATGCAGGCAAGAGATGGTGTTCCATAATCCGGAGTGACTGATGCAACAATGATCAGATCCACATCTTCCGGTGAGATTTCTGCACGCTCGATCACCTGTTTTGCCGTTCCTATTGCCAAAGCTGAAGTGTTCTCCCCTGCCGAGATCCTTCTCTCTCTGATCCCGGTTCTCTGTGATATCCATTCATCACTGGTGTCAACAATCTTTGACAGATCATCATTTGTTATAATCTGCTCCGGTACACAAGCACCTGTTGCCATTATTCTTGTTCTTATCATTATTTCCTCCATGTTCTCTCATGCAGCAATCCTGTTAATTATTCTGCTTATCTATAAAATCCCACAAATTGCTCAAGGCACAACGTACTGTCTGTTGCTCCTCTTTAGTTTCTATCCCTTTGAGCAGCGCATTGACCAAATCTTCATGAAACGCTGCATGCGCATCGTATATTGTACGCCCCTTTCTGGTCAGACCGATCTTCACAACACGACGATCCTGCTCACTTTTATAGCGCTCCACATACCCCTTCTTCACTAAATTATTAACCATGACAGTCAGCGTCCCCACCGTTATGTGCAGTATTCCTGCAATGTCACTCATACGGTACAGTGTATTTTTGCCAATGGCAGCCACTGTATGTATCTCTGTCATAGATAAATCGCATCCCGTCTTACGCGCGACCGAAATATTTTCTGTCTTCAAAACCTTTTCGAATATCTCGATCAGCTCTTGACCGATCATATATTTTTCTTTTTCCATTTTCTTCCCTTTTTATTTTGTAAATCAAACTTTTTTAACGCCACAAAGAGTATATTCCATTTTCACCCATTTCGTCAACTGTAGATTAGCAGTATTTTTAACAATATGTCCCCTTTCTTTTTGTGCAATGTGCATAATTTTATTAAGTATATAAAACTACGTCTCATGAATATAAATATGTTTTCTTCTGATAAATAAAACCAAACATTTTGTTTCTTGAAACAATTTGGATAATCAAACATTTTTCTCATTGCACCCAGATTACAGCTATATTATAATGTACATACGCTTGACATGACGTCTCATAACTGTAATTTCGACACAGTGAGCGTCATTAAATATTGATTGATCATTTTACAGCAGGAGGTATTCATGCACTATAACTTAACAAATTTGGCAATTCTGTTTTTTTGCTACTCCTTTTTGGGATGGGGCATTGAAACAAGCGTTGCCAGTGTAAAACACAAATGTTACCGTAATCGTGGATTTCTATCCGGTCCTTTTTGTCTGATCTATGGCTTTTCCGGAATTGTACTCAGCACATTTCTATACGAGCTTCGATCTGCCCCTTTCTTTCTGTTTTTGGGCTCTGCGATCATTTCCACCTTTATCGAATGGATGACCGGCCGCCTTTTAGAACAGGTTCGACACAAAAAATGGTGGGATTATTCTAAGAAGCGTTGGAATCTGGACGGATACATCTGTCTGCAATATTCAATACTGTGGGGTATACTTGGATATATCGCGATCCAGTGGGGTAATACTCTGATCCTATGGTTATGGCAATTTATCCCCACCTTTGTTACCTATATTATTTTATGGACGTTAACCGCCATCTGCTGCATGGATATAACGGCTTCTGTCCTGACTATACTACATTTAGAGCATAAATCGCCCACTCTGATCCGACTGAATCGGGAACTTTTTTTATTTAAGACATCTTTCGGAAGGACACTTACCGCACACATACGGCGTCGTATCCAAAAAGCCTATCCGGCCACTGCAACGGATAAAGTCATTTCGACATCTGCTACCAAACTGCCATTTTCTGAATTTATCTGGCTGTTCATATTAGGGGCTTTCTTAGGAGATATTGTAGAAACCATATTCTGTCGTCTGACTGTCGGTGTCTGGATGAGTCGCAGCAGCGTGGTATGGGGTCCCTTCAGCATTGTATGGGGGCTTGCCATCGCTTTAGTGACCACTCTTCTGTTTAAGAGTAAAGGCAAGTCCGACCGGCATCTTTTCATACTTGGGACGCTATTAGGTGGTGCTTATGAATATAGCTGCAGTGTATTTACTGAAATTGTTTTTGGAAAAGTTTTTTGGGATTACAGTCACATTCCGTTTAATCTTGGCGGCCGCATCAACCTGTTATACTGCTTTTTCTGGGGATTTGCCGCTGTCATCTGGTTCAAAAATCTGTATCCCATCCTGCACCATGTGATCGAACGGATATTGCATAGATCCAAATATCTATTGACAACTGTCGTTACTGTGTTTATGATCTGCAATATTATAGTAAGCATGCTTGCTCTGATCCGATACGATACCAGGGAACATTCTCCAAAACCAAAAGCACATTGGGAAGAAGTAATGGATCATTACTACCCGGACGAAACAATGCGAAAGATCTATCCTAATGCAAAATAGCAAAGTAAACGAGTCATATGCCAGTCGTGTAATGTTTGATCAAAGTGCACCCATGCAGCAAAGTAAAAAGACCATAGATTACTTTTTCATCTATGGTCTTATACTTTACTTATCGACTTAACATCTCTAGCGTTGCTAACAGCACATCATCTTCCCATGGCTTCGGAATCAAATATTTTAATCCAATTCCCCGAACCTCTTCTAATGTACTTGCATCACACAACGAACTTAACATCATGATCTTTACATCCGGATGTTTCTTCATCAAAATCTGCGCCGTTTCTAATCCATCCAAGCCAGGCATAATAATATCCATGATAACAATATCCGGATGCATCTCATCATAAAGCTTGATGCCATCCTCTCCATTAGCTGCATAGGCTACCACTTCATATCCATTTTCTTCTACTACATCCTGTATCTGTTTGGAAGCGAATGGTGAATCATCTACCACCATTATTGTAATTTTATCCATTTCGATCCCCTTTCTGCACATTTTCCGCAATAAGCATATTCTGGCCTCATTCAACACCGGAATAATGCAGCTCAACCCGCATCGTCCCAATCTCTGTGTCAAATATAACGTCCATCTGTTCCTTCATAACATCTTCATGCCGAATCTCACTTTGATAAAACGGCACTGATAAGCGCGAAACTTTTTTTAATGTATTATTCAAACTGGATACACCATGTCCACAAACAATATTAATATATTCTTTGATATACAATGGAATCTGTTCATCCGGCGGCAAACCACCACCATACATTTTTGAAACGATCTGTAATACCATTGACTCCGGCATATCACAAATAATTTCCATACGAAGATAGCCACTCGTACAGATCATGATCTGCCGTACGGGCTGCTGCAGGAATATTTCTTTGTCCTGTTTCCGTCTCTGTAATTGCAGCCCCAACAATTTTTGACTCACAGAAACGAACGCCTGCTCAAAGGCCTTGCTCACCACATCCATTTCCATAGTACGACCCCCTCTCAACTCATGGCTGTACTATTCACCCAAGAATCTCATCTTTGCAGATGCATCTCTCGCCTTCTTGTCAACCGGTTTGCTCGTCTGATATAAACCGGAAAACGAGTTGGATAATGCGTTCTTGCATTCCTTACAGTATCTTCCGGTCAATATCGGTCTACCGCATTTCTCACATTCTATCGTGATTCCGGAATCCTTGGTAAAGGCCAAACGCTCCTCACGAACCCATTTTTTCAACTGCTGTACCGGTACTCCTGTATCTTCTGCTACCGTTGCCATGCCTGCCCCCGGATTCTCGCGAATGTATTCTTTCACATCCTGAAAGCGTTCCTCTAACTTCTTATTGCATTGAGGGCAAAGCGGTGAATTTGTATAGTTAAATAAATGACCACACATTTTGCAATTTCTAACGTCCATGTTATGCCTCCTCTACACACCTTTTCCTATACACACACATAAAAAATATACTTTATCGAACCCTGCCTGCAAAAGTGTCTGCGAGCAAGCTTCTACCGTACTTCCTGTCGTATAAATATCATCAATTATTATAGCACATTTTCCTTGTAAACACAACTTTCTAAAGTCTGCTCTGCAACGAAACGCCCCCTGTAAATTACGACTTCTCTCCCGTTTCGACAGTTCTTTCTGTGGTGCCGTATGTTTCACCCGCACTAACAGATCCGATCGCATTGGCAGACCGGATAATCTCGCCATTTCTTTTGCTATCTCTTCTGCCTGATTGTAACCGCGTTTCCGATATCTTTTGCTATGGACCGGCACCGGAACGAGCACCGGTTCTCGGATACGCTGCAGCCATTCTCTCTTAGCATCCCATAATAACCTTCCATATACTTTGCCGTATTCTGCTCGGCCTCCCTGCTTAAATCTCGCCATTGACTCCTGCATTTGCCCGGTATACAAAAGTACTGCTCCCCCCGCTGTAAAGCTATGTGGATGTGCTCTACAATCTGCGCAGCACATCTGATCCCGATCGATCGGTTTTCCACAATAGGGGCACAAAGGCTCCTGCAAAAAATGAAGCTGCTCTGTACATCCGCCGCAAAACCCCCGTTCACCAACCGCCAACACCTTGTCGCACCCCGGACACCTCGTTGGAAACACGATCTGCAATAGACTATCAATGATTAAGTTCAGCGTCTTCTTCCTCCATTTCTTTAATGCGCTGGCATAAACTTGAAAAGCGTTTCTGCTCATTCACATTGTGGATCATCCCCTGTATAACTCTGCTGCTTCCCACTGTCGTTACACATTTCTTTGCTCTCGTCACCGCAGTGTATAGCAAGTTGCGTCCCAACAGCATTTTAGGACCGCCAAGCACCGGAAGCACAATAGCCGGATACTCGCTGCCTTGGGATTTATGGATCGTAATTGCATAAGCCAGTTCCATTTCATCCATCTGGCTATACTCATATTCCACCATTTTTCCCTCTTCAAATTCAACGACCACCTGCTCCGCTATCGGTATGATCTCCCGAATGATTCCGGTATCCCCATTAAACACACCGGTCCCCTCTTCATATACATCGCCCAAGGACGTTTTCTTTGTCCAGCGTATCTGATAATCATTCTTGATCTGCATCACTTTATCTTTCTCACGGAATAACACCCCATGAAATTCTCGCTCCACCTTGCCTGCATCTGCCGGATTCATATATTGCTGCAGCACCTGATTCAAATGTTCCACACCTAACTCTCCCTTTCTAGTCGGCGTAAGTACCTGAATATCATAGGGAGAAGCATCTACATGCGGAGGGAGTTTCTGCATGATAAGCTGCACGACCACATTGATCACGGACGCACTGTCTTTTCGTTCCAGATGCATAAAATCCGGCGATGCATTCTCTAGCGAGATTTCTTCGCCGCTGTTGATCCGATGCGCATTCATAACAATCTGACTTTCTGCAGCCTGTCGAAAGATCCGATGCAGCCGCACAACAGAACAAAATTCCACCTGAATCATATCTTTTAAAACATTACCCGGTCCTACCGATGGCAGCTGATTCACATCGCCAACTATGATGAGGCGCGTTCCCGGAACAATAGCACGAAGAAGCGCATTCATCAAATAGATATCGACCATAGAAAACTCATCTATGATTACAACATCCGCTTCCAACGGCTGTTTCTCATTACGCTCAAAATGCATTGCTCCCTGCGTATCCCCTTCACTCACGCCACCATTGATCTCGAGCAGCCGATGTATTGTCTGTGCCTCCCATCCAGTAGTTTCAGACATTCTTTTTGCGGCACGTCCGGTTGGAGCCGCCAGCAAAATATCTAACCCTTCCTGTTCAAATACCTGTAAAATAGTATTGATCGTCGTCGTTTTACCGGTACCCGGCCCACCGGTTATAATTGTTACACCATTTTGAACAGCCTGATACACCGCTGTTTTCTGTAGTTCATCTAACTCTATCTCCTGCCCCTTTTCAACCTTTCGCACCATTTTAGCAAGTTCTTTCTCAGATAGCTCGTAGGAAATATTAAGATCTAACAGCATGCGTGCACAATTAAGTTCCATATAATACAGCGTACTCAAATAAATACAGCGCTCTTGATCCTGTTCACAGACCTTTAATTCTTTATCCAACATCATCCCCTCTAAGGCATCGGAAACAACCCCCTCATCGACCAATAGAAGCTCTGATGCCTCTCTGATCAGCCAAGACTCCGGCAAATAACAATGTCCCTGTGTTCCGGATTGCTGCAAAGCATACAGAATGCCTGCATTGATCCGAAACTCCGAATCAGAAGCAAATCCAGCCTGGCGCGCAATCTCATCGGCAATCTTAAAGCCAATTCCCTGAATATCTTCCGCCAACCGATAAGGATTGCGTTTCAGGATCTCATACATTTCATCTCCATAATATTTATATATCTTAACAGCCATTTTCATGCTAATACCGTAATCCTGCAGGAAAAGCATTGCCTGGCGCATCTGCCGCTTATCGTTAACCTGTTCTGCTATGCGTATCGCCATTTTCTCACTGATGCCTTTGACCTCTGCCAATCGTTCCGGCTCACGTTCAATAATTGTAAATGTGTCCTCTCCAAACCGCTTCACAATACGTGCTGCCAGTGCAGGTCCAACACCTTTTATCGCACCTGATCCCAAATATCTCTCAACAGCAACTGAGTCTTTTGGTTGTTTTTCTTCGTACGAATCCACCTGTATCTGCGGACCATAATTTTTATGTATCACTTCTCTGCCGGTTACTTTCAAATACAGCCCCTCGGCAACATAAGAAAACTGTCCTACGCAGCACACTTCCTCTTCTTCCTCTGCATCTACCAAAAATAATACGGTATATCCATTTTCTTCATTTCGAAAAGTAATACGCTCAACATATCCTTCCCATTCAATCTGCTCGCTCACTATAACCTCCTCGTCAAGTTTCCTACAGTGCCAAGCATAACAATACCAGCATCTTGCTATGCGCCACCCTTCACAATAAAATAATCAGTTCCTATCCATTTGAAAAAGCCACTGTAAACACAGTGGCCCCATTGTCTCTATTTAGACAGATCACATATACGATCAGTTACGCTTCATTGAGTCATATAGCTGCTTAGCAAGACCAACCTGACCACTTTCTGTAATCGCCTCCGCGTAGCTTTGGTTCAAAGTATCCCCAAAATACTGCATATATTCACCGTCATCTTCTTCGCTTTTTACCATTTTGCGCGCCTGTTCAATGATCTTTTGTACAAAATAGGTTTCAAATCCTTTGCAGGCATCCATCAACTCTTCATCTGTCGAATCACTATTTACTGCATTCAATGCGCTTTGCGCCTTCGAGCCGGTCGCAGACTGCACTGACTGCTTATAGCTGTCATACATAGATGAAATATCATATACAGAACTCATTGTTAACACCTCACATCATCCCATGAAGAAATCTTTCAAAAGATCTCTCATCCTCTTTTCGAAAGAATCTTTTCAAAAACTTCGCATTCTCTCAGAAGCAATTTTCTAAAGCATTTCATGGTAATTTCAAAAACAACCGTTTCAAAAGCCTCGCATTGCTCTTAAAAACCGGCATCCTCGTCTATATTATTACATCTGAAACATTATGATCTCAGATTATTTGCCTGCTGCAACATTTCATCCGATGCAGTGATCGCCTTCGAGTTCATCTCATACGCTCTTTGAGTAACGATCATATCCACCATCTCATCAACCGCCTGCACACTGGATGCTTCTAAATATTTATTCTTAATAACACTTCTGCTCAACGCTGTGTCCTGCCCCTCGATACGGGCATCACCAGAGGCCGCTGTTGCCTGAAAATAACTATCCCCGATCTTATTAAGACCGGCAGGGTTATTAAACTGAGCTGCTCCAATAGTAACCCCGGTCAAATGCGGGTTGTTGTC
Organism: Jutongia sp. SJQ-6; assembly: GCF_054161275.1. The sequence continues at coordinate 1,440,429 of NZ_CP195314.1, forward strand.
CGCTCCACGTAACATGATGCGTCCATAATTGTCAAACGATAATTTAGTAACATCTGTCGTACCATCAAATGTAATCGGATTACCTTCAGAATCCAAAACCGCATAACCTTCTGCTGTTGACAACTGATAACCGGTACCATTTACAGCCATCGTAAAATGACCGTTTCTTGTGTATGCCGTAGAGCCATCCGGCATTTGGATCATAAAAAATCCGTTTCCCTGGATTGCGAAATCAAAATCGCCTTCTGTATGTGTAAGTTCTCCCTGCTCAAATTCGGTGCTGATCGCAGCTACCTTAACACCAAGTCCAACCTGTGCTCCGATCGGTTTTGGATTTCCCTCATTGTCTGTCGTCTTTTTTTGTATCGTCTGATACAACAAAGACTGAAACTCTAGTCTTTCTTTCTTGTATCCGGTCGTATTAATATTTGCCAGATTGTTTGAAAGATTGTCCATTGCGGTCTGCTGTGCCTTCATGCCGGAAGCAGCAGTCCAAAGTGATCTCATCATGATAGACGCTCCAATCTGCCACACTGCTTATATTCATCAGTCAATTTTCATATATATTAACCAACAAACATCCCAGTGTAACTCTTTCCTAATAATTATACTTTACCAATTTCATTTGCAGACTTCTGAAGCAGAGAATCCTGTGTCTGGATCATCTTCTGTCCCGCTTCATATGCACGTGTAATATTGATCATTGATACCATCTCCGATATTACATTGACATTAGACTGCTCCGTATATCCCTGTTCGATCTGAGCTTTTGCATCTATCTGCGTTGCTCCTGCCACTGCCCTAAACTTATTATCTCCGTATAAGTCAAGATAGTTATAATCTGCAAAGTTAGCCAATGCGATCGTATCAACATACTGACCGTCCGCATAGATCGAGCCATCCTCCTTGATCGCGATCTCATGAGCATCCGTGGACACCTGAATATCTCCACCATTGCCCTGCAAATGATTGCCATCTGCATCTACTATGTAACCGTCCTGCGTACACTTAAAGGTACTGCAACGGGTATACATCATCTCATCTTTACCCTGTTTGTCTGTGACACGAATTGTGAAAAATCCATCTCCCTGAATCGCAAGATCATAGGTATTCCCCGTCTCTCGAAGATTCCCCTGACTCCAATCCATGTAGGTCTCGCCAATCTTTACGCCGAGGTTCATCGTTCCGATATTCTGATCAACATATCCTACGGAACCATCTCGGATCTTTACAGCCATCATGTCCTTAAAAGAACGGCTGGTGACATTTTCTTCCTTGTAACCGATGGTCGCCGAATTTGCCAAGTTATTCGATATAATATCCAATCTGCGCTGTTCATTCCGCATACCGGTATATGCTGTGTACAATCCTCTGACCATTCGTCGTCCTCCTTCCAGACTAACCTATGTATTATAAACGGACGAAGAGTGCTCTTCGTCCGCTCTATAAAATATATATCGTCACAATCGATCAATTTCTTTACTCGTCGTCACGTTTTCCTGCTAAAAATTCTACAAACTTACCGGTTCCCACTGCAACTGCTGTCATTGGATCCTCGGCTGTCATAGTGTTGATTCCTGTTTTCTCCTCAATGAGCTCTTCCAAACCATATAACAAACTTCCGCCACCGGTCAAAACAATACCTCTGTCCGCAACGTCTGCTGCAAGCTCAGGCGGAGTCTTCTCCAATACCGTGTGTACTGCTTCTACAATCTGTGATGTGATCTCTTTCAGAGCATCTAATGTTTCATCTGATGTTACAGTGATCGTCTTTGGAAGTCCGGTCACCAAGTTACGTCCGCGTACATCCATCGATACAACCTCCGGACGTTTGTATGCAGATCCGATCTTTACTTTGATCTCTTCCGCTGTACGCTCACCGATCAATAAGTTATGTGTCTTACGCATGTAACGGACAATTGCATCATCAAAGTCATCTCCAGCCACCTTGATGGAAGTACTTACAACCGTACCGCCAAGGGAGATAACAGCAATATCAGAAGTACCACCTCCGATATCAACGATCATGTTACCACATGGACGTGAGATATCGATACCTGCTCCGATAGCCGCTGCAATCGGTTCCTCAATGATTGCAACTTCTCTTGCTCCAGCCTCATATGTTGCATCTTCTACTGCTTTCTTCTCAACCTCGGTAACACCACTTGGAACACAAACACTGATACGAGGTTTGCGGAAACGAGACTTACCACAGGACTTCTGAATAAAGTAACGAAGCATCTTCTCTGTTACTGTATAGTCTGAAATAACACCCTGACGCAATGGACGAACAGCTACAATATTACCTGGTGTACGTCCTAACATCAAACGAGCATCCTCACCAATTGCCTTAATCTTATTGGTATCTCTGTCGAACGCCACAACGGACGGCTCGCGCAGAACGACACCCTTTCCCTTTATATATACAAGTACATTCGCTGTACCCAAGTCAATACCAATATCGCTACCAACCATGACTGTTCTCCTTTCGCTTCTGTTATTTTCTATTTTTTCCATAGTTTCACTAATTAAACATACTCGCATGTATTATATACTATTTTTTGAAAATAGAAAAGCAATTTTTGCGTTTCTTCTCGAAATTATCACATTTGTATCTAAATTGTAAGAATTTCGTAATATTGTAGTGCATTTTGACTTTCTTTCTCGCTTCTTCTATAATATTTTGATATAATACACACCTAAAAAGGGGGTTCCTATGTCTTATACCGATCACTCTGTAAAGCGGGAAATCGTAATGCTAAGCCGCTATAAAGGATTATGCAGCAGCCGTTTTTTGACAGTCTTATTGTCTTTGTGCAGCATTAACACCTTATACCCTGCCGGCATATTATTTACATTAACCGGTCTAATGCTGCCGCTCATGATCACCTTTGCAGCTCCGGAACAAAAAAAGAAAGAACCACTCACACAGTTGTCCTCTCTGATGAGACAATACCGTTTTAACACGATCCGTTTCACCGCAGAACGTTGGAGCAGTTCCTTCCTTTTGTTATTTTTGATCGCATGGCAATGGCAGCTTAACCAATCGCAGACCGGACTGTTGTGGCATTATTTCGCCGGTGTACTCTTTATCGTTTATGTACTGCTTCGAATTGCCTTTACCATAGCTTATCGTATTTATTTTCATTATCAATATACACATATGAACTTTTTGTAATCTGAGTAATTCAAACTTCCCATACCTCATCATCTCACACAACCACATATTGCTTATTATGTCAGTAGAATAATAGCTATTTTGCAGCCGATAAAGTAAATTATCCTGCCATCAACAAACTAAGACAATTGCTGCAGAACGCAGAGTTTTTACGTGATTTCTTATTTTGTTAAGTCTCTGATGATTACATGCCTGAAGGATTGTCTGAGATGTCCCGGTCTAGCAAGGTATCATCAATTTTTGGACGGGACGCTTTCGCTACGATGCGCTACGTTACGTTACTTAATGTCTCTGAGATACGAGACATAAGTAACGACGAGCGCAAAGTCCCTTTCAAAAATGATGATTACCTTGCTTCCGGGACTTCGAGTTTCCGAAAGGCATGTAAATCAACCATCAGAGACAACAAAATTTAGAAATCACTGTGAAAACTAATTGTGGCAAAGCAATTGCTATAGTTTGTTGATGGCAGGACTCACTATATAGTAGCTGCAAAATATGATTAAACCATCGACATAATAAGCAATATGTGGTTCGAACAGTAACTTCCGGTATGGGAAGTTACCTATCAATAAATAATTTCTCCCAGCGCCTGTTCCACCATTTGATCTGACTGTTCTTCGATCTGGTCGAAATCATACTGTACACTGTCAGCGTATGCCTGCTGAGCTGCCGAAACACTCGTACCGGAAGTCTTTGTCTGCTGTGCTGCCTGCATATTGTCAGAAGATTCCACACCATTAATATACTGCACACTATCTGTCGCCTGTGCCGAATCCGATGTGGGCTGCAAATAGGACTGCAATATATCAGAAAACGAATTGCCGGTTCTTGTCGTGCTGATACCTTCCAATCCGCTCAACAGCGTACTCACATCCGAAATACTTCCTGTACCAAAAGATGCCGAATTCTGCAAAGCACCTAATACACCCGACAGATCATTAGCCGACTGTACTCCGGTATTAGTATTACCAGACAATGCGTTCAACATTGTACTGGTTGAATTATTATTGATCATATATTGATAAAAAAGGTCTTTATCTAATGATACATTTGCCATATCTATCCTCCATGTTTCATCGTAACATATTCCGATATTCAGCCATGATCCCCCTATGAAAAATCAAGCTTCGTTATATAGTTTATCGCATATTTTATTGGCAGTCAATAAGTTGCAATTGCAGCGAACCATATCGTTCATTGATACTGACAGAGAACAAAATATCAACCGTATATTCTCCCCGCTCTCCCTGCTTTAACCGTTCCCACACCTGTTCACCATAACGATCACGCACCGCATTTCCAATGCATTCTTCCCCGCTAAAATCCACTGCCTGATACATTTTTCCATTTTCCACAAAACGCACCTGTGCAATATGCATATCCGCTCCACACATTCGGATCTGGGCAATCTGTGCATCACGTTTTGCAAACACCGCAGGCGCATTTTGCTCTCCGGTCGGTTCCATCCAAGAAAGCTGCGTAACAAGTGTCGTATCCATTTCCGCTAAAGCGACCTCTCTGTCATATGTCACCTTTTCGATCAATTGCTCCTGTGTCAAGCTGCAATGTGCTAACAAAGCAGACTTAAGCCCCTCCAACTGCTCTCTGCGAAGTGAAAAACCCGCTGCGGCTGCATGACCACCAAACTCCGTCAAATATTTCTGACATGCCTGCAGCTCTTGCTGCATATGATATCCCGGAATGGATCTGCCAGACCCTTTCAGGTGATCACCCGAATCTGTAATAACATACACCGGTCGGTAAAATTGTTCTCGAAGATTTCCGGCTACGATTCCTGCAACACTTTCATGACATTCCTGCAAATATACAACCAGCACCGGCGGCAATGGCTGCTTCTGCACTTCTTCTGCCGCCTGTTTTGTCATTGAGCGCGTTCTCTCTTTGCGCTCTTCATTTGTCTCTACGATCCTTGCCGCTCTTTGCGCTGCGCATTCCGCATCTGTCTCCATAAAAAGCTCCAAACTCTCTGTTGCATCTCGTAACCGCCCCGGAGCATTGATGCATGGGCCGATCCGAAATCCCAGATCCATTGCTCGAATCTCTTTGTGAAAATCCAAATGTTTTATCAGTGCATTTAGGCCTATATTGCCCGTCTGATGAATCCCCGCCAGCCCCCTTCGAACAATGCTGCGATTTTCGCCATAAAGCGGAACAACATCACACACCGTTGCCATCGCCGCAAAAGGAAGCAATTCACGGGCACATCCTTTTTTACCGGCTCTGTGGTATAATTCATAAATCAATTTATAGGCAATGCCTGCCCCGCACAATTGCGGATATGGGTAATTGTCTACGCTCTGTTTTGGATCAACGATAACATCTGCCGATGGCAGCAGCTCTTCGCCGTCTTTCATCGGCACTTCGTGATGATCCGTCAATACAACCGTCATCCCAAGTTCTTTGGCTGTTTGGATCGGCTGTCCTGCCGAGATTCCGTTGTCGCAGGTGATGATCGTATCAACTCCCTGCTCTTTCGCCTCAGTGACCATATAATCGCGGATCCCATAACCATCTTTTTGCCGATGTGGAAGCCGAAAGCTGACATCTCCCCCTAAACTGCGCAATCCATGACATAATATATATGTGGACATCACACCATCTACGTCATAATCTCCGACAATATGCATTTTTTTACCCTGTGACAACTTCTGTTCTATAAGATCGGCCGCTTCACACAGTCCAAGCATTTCTGACGCCTTAGGAATCGATACCATATCATCAAACAAATATCCGTCCATCGATGCCCAATCATACAGTCCTCGTTTTACAAGAACCTCGGCAAAAGTCTCCGATATATTATATCTTGCTGCAACCTTTGAAAGATCAGCCCTGCAGCGCGTTGTTACCCATTGCTTCATTAGTTGTTTCTCCATTCTTCCTCTGTTATAATAATCATACACTCAACCTTCGCACATTGAAGGTTGCCGCCTGGCCACATATTGCTTATTATGTCGATAGCCATATCATATTTTGCAGCCACTACCTGGTGGATTCTGCCATCAGGGAACTATAGCAATTGCCTTGCCGCAATTAGTTTTTACGTGATTTCTTATTTTGTTAAGTCTCTGATGAATACATGCCTGAAGGAATGTCTGAGATGTCCCGGTCTAGTAAAGTATCATCCATTTTTGGACGGGACGCTTTCGCTACGATGCGCTACGTCACGTTACTTAATGTCTCTGAAGTACGAGACATAAGTAACGACGAGCGCAAAGTCCCTTTCAAAAATGATGATTACCTTGCTTCCGGGACTTCGAATTTCCGAAAGACATGTAAATCAACCATCAGAGACAACAAAATTTAGAAATCACTGTAAAAACTGTGGGTTCTGTGGCAATTATCTTAGTACCCTGATAGCAGAACAATTTAGTTTGTTGGCTGCAAAATAGCTGACATATTATGGACATTATAAGCACACTGTGCTTATCTTGGGAGTTTCTTCGAAACTCCATTATGCGCAGAAATCATGCGCAAGTATTATGACATAACAAGCAATATGTGGCCTGACAGTGTCTATGGACGTGCGAAGTTCGAGTCATAAGCGCAAACTTTTCATAGGTGGAAAGTTTGTGTTTAGTATAGCAGTTGTGACACAGTAAGTCTATTTTTAGACGAAATCTATTTTTTGTTTTGGTCTAATTTTGGATTTGGAAAGATGAGGAAAATATGCAGTGGATCAGATATGAACTTAAGACAACAACCGATGCGAGCAGCAGGATCGGTGAATTGTTGACAGAATTTGGAGTGAATGGCTATGAATTACAGGATAATGTTCCTTTATCAGCGGAAGAAGAACGCAAAATGTATACGGATATTCCGGCGGAACTCCCACCAGACAACGGCGAAGCTGTTTTAGTATTTTACAGTGATGTCATTGATGGAGATTCCGATGCTTTTTATAGCACCGGCTCATCATTGCGTGATGCAGAAATCGAGCAAAATGTACCAGATCGTCTTTTAACAAAGCCGGAAGCATTTATCAAAGCTTTCACTACACGTGTAGAGAAAGCTTCTTCATTTGCTCCGATCACATTCAGCGAATTGACATATCAGGTTGAGGACGATAGTGCATGGAAAGACAAATGGAAAGAAAATTTCAAACCTTTCCGCATTGCTGATGATGTTCTGATCAAGCCCACTTGGGAGCCTGTACCAGAAGATTGTTCGGAAAGTGATATTGTGTTATCTATTGATCCCGGTTCGGCCTTTGGCACCGGAACACATGAAACAACCAAATTATGCCTCCTGTCACTGCGTAATTATATTCATGACGATACACGTCTTATGGATGCCGGCTGCGGCAGCGGTATTTTGGCAATTGCTGCTCTGCTATGTGGTGCAAAATCAGCCTTTTGTCTGGATATAGACCCCTCTGCCGTAACCGGAACAACCGAAAACGCTGAGATTAATGGCATTGATGCCTCTCGCATCACTGCTATTCACGCAAACATATTAGAAGATGCTGCTGCCGTCAAAAAACAGACCGGCGAACCGTTTGATATTGCTGTAGCAAATATCTTGGCGGATGTGATCATTCCACTTTCCGATTATATCGGCGATTTCATAAAACCGGGCGGCATCTTTATTTCCTCTGGTATTCTTAACGAAAAATCAGATGCGGTTGAACAAGCATTGCTTCGCAATAACTTTACGATACTGGAGCGTAACACCATGGGTGACTGGGTATCTTTCGTATGCCAAAAATAGATTGACTGGCAAATAAAAAACAGGCATTTTGAATAATTTTCAAAATGCCTGTTTTTATTCGGTAACGTCACTAAAAGCAACGCTATATTTAATCTATCCTTGCCTTATAAGAGCGCTTTTACTTCTTAGCTTTCTTACGCTTAAACTGTACGCGTTTCCAAGAATACCACAGTGTACCAGTGATACATACGGAAGAATAACCACCGCAGATAAAACCGGCTAACAACGGAATTGCAAAGTCTTTGACAGAATCAACACCAAGGATTGCAAGTACAACAACTGTGATAATTGTTGTTAATGAAGTGTTAATGCTTCGTGTCAATGTCTGTGTGATACTCTCATTAACAACCTCAGCCAATGCTTCTTCGCTGCTATGAACCTGTAAGTTCTCGCGAATACGGTCAAAGATGACGATTGTTGCATTGATGGAATATCCGACAATTGTCAGCATACATGCGATAAATGTATTTCCGACGGAAATCTTTGTCAAACCATATACCAAAATGACAGCAATAACGTCATGTATCAATGCAAGTACTGCACTTCCCGCAAATATAACGTCTTTGAATCGGAACCAGATATAGATCAACATACAGATAACTGCGATAACTACTGCTGTCACAGCATCGCTCTTCATATCATCCGATACCGAAGCACTGATATTCTGATTCTCAATATTTTTCTCATCAACACCATAAGTCTTCTCTAATGTTGCATTTAACGTATTACGCTGTTTCTCGTTCAACTCAACTGTCTTGACAGACAATGCATTGCGTCCGGCAACTTCTGAAATGACTACATCGTTAGATTTTGCCGTCTTACTAAACAGTTTCTCAAGATCAGACTTAAGATCTGCATTCAGATCTGTTTTATCCGGGAAGGTAATGTCATACGTAGTACCTCCTAAGAAATCCAAACCATAATTCAAAATGTTACCACCGCATCTGGATGCTTTATTAACACCTAAGGTAACAACACATGCCAAAATGATTGCACCGGAAATGCAGAAAAACTTCAAGCGATTTTCCACAAAGTGAATCGGCTTTCTCGGCTTCTCCACACCGAAGTATTTCACATCATCCATACCAAGGGAATACATCGCATTCAACAGCAACTTCGTAATAACAAGTGCTGTAAACATGGATAAAATGATACCAAGTGCCAATGTTGTAGCAAAGCCCTTAACTGTACCGGATCCCTTTACATACAATACTGCTGCAGCGATCAAGGTGGTTACGTTACCATCAACGATAGCAGATAACGCCTTGTCAAAACCAATCTTAATACCCGACTGAACGGATTTTCCTTTGGCAAGCTCTTCCTTAATACGCGTAAAGATAATTACGTTCGCATCGACCGCCATACCGATATTCAATATGATACCGGCGATACCAGGAAGTGTCAGTGTAATATCTAAGACATTCAAAGCTACTAACATCAGTCCCAAATAGAACACCAATGCGATAGAAGATGCCAAACCTGGCAGACGGTAGAAAATGATCATAAATAATACAACCAATCCAAAACCGATCGCACCGGCTAACAAACTGGACTGAATTGCGTCAAGACCAAGCTGTGCACCTACCACCTGAGACTGTGCTGCCTTTAACTCGACCGGAAGTGCACCGATACGGATATAAGAAGCAAGTTCTTCTGCCTCATCATATGTCTTAAATCCACCGGAGATCTGTGCCTCACCATTTGTGATTGCCTCAGTTACACCCGGATTAGAAATTACTTTTCCATCGTATACGATGTAGATCATCTTATGAGAAGGTGCTGCTTCTTCTGTTGCTGTAGCAAATGCCTTAGTGCCCTTGCTCTTAAACTTCAATGATACAACGTACTTTTTCGTCTTGGTAGATTCATCCTGTGTCGTTCCGGCCTCTGCACTCTTGATGTCTTTACCGGTACAAATTGTCTTTGTATAAACCGGCTTGCCACTGGACAGATCCATGTCATCCTGTGCGACAAAGTCCAAAGAACCTTCCTTACCTAAATCTGACAATACTTTCTCTGCATCATCAACACCCGGAATATCGATCACGATACGGCCCTTCTCATCAGTAACTACCGATGACTCCGTACTATGTACCTCTGCACGTTTCTGCATCATCGTTACCGTATCTTTCAATTCGGCATCCGTTGGCTTGTCCCCTACTACATCATAGGTAATACTTACTCCACCAGCCAGATCGAGACCAAGCTTGATGTTACGTGCGCTTCCTTTATGCGCTTTTGTAAAGCCTACCAAAGTAGTAAAAGAACACAGTGCAATTACTGCTAAAATAACAATAATATGCAGTAATCCCTTTTTCTTGTTCTTCATGTTGCTTTTCTCCTTTTAATAACTGCAATTTTTGCGTGAATAAGAAATCACGCCAAATATCATTATACCATAGTAAATATACAATTGGCAAGGTTTGAATCATCAAATCCTTGCCAATCTCAATTCATTTTATTTTCATTTGTTATATCCGGATTTATCGTGCGGAAAAATACACATTTCCCGGCTCTGCATCCTTGTGCTTGTAATAAAACATCTCGTCAAGTGTTACCAATTGGAATCCTTTTTTAACAAAATATGGTGCCAATCTTTCTACCGCATCTGCAGTCGTAGGATATAGATCATGCATCAATATGATATCACCATCTTTTGCATCCTTGCAACGTTTCACAATGGAATTTGCATTTCTGCTCTTCCAGTCCTCGCTATCGATGCTCCAATAATACATCGGCGTTTTGATCGTTTTACGCATTGTATCGCTCACATTACCATAAGGCGGTCTAAGCGCTGTAGTATTACACCCAATAACTTTTGATACTTTTTGATTGGTTTTATTAATTTCCCATTTGATCTTCTTGGCTTTCATTTTGCTCAAGTCCTTATGATCAAAGGTGTGGCTTCCGATCTGATTACCTTGCTCATACTGTAACGCAAGTGTTTCGCTAAATTCCGGCACACGATTACCTACCACAAAGAAAGTGGCGCGTCCGTTGCTTTTATTCAATGCTTTTAAAATGCGTCTGGTCACCTTAGCATATGGACCATCGTCAAATGTAAATGCAATCATCGGCTTTGATGCATCCAAATCTTTACGGATCCAATGATCTGCGCCATTCGGCGTCGCCGTCGGCGATGCAGTCGGTGTTGCGATCGGTGTTGCCGTTGCCTTCTCTGCTATTTTATGAGCAGCTTTCTCCTTATCTGCATTCGGTGTACCCAACGCGATCACTCGAATTACCAAAACAACGACCACGATGCCAAGCGCTAATGCTATATTTCCGAAGATCAAACCACTTCTGCGTCTGTTTCTTCTACGTTCGCTCCGTTCTCTGCGGCTTCGATCCGATAAACTCTCCATTATCTTTTCGTCTTCCTTTGTTACCATAATAGCCCCTCCATTTATTTATATTCAGCAACTTGACAGCTCTATAGTCAAGCCACGCATTTACCTATGATAACATATTCCTCATGAATAGTATCACAGATTAGTTACTTTTCTATTAAATAAATGTAACAATTATCCTTCTGATACCGGAGCAAGCATTCCACCGACCATTCCAGCTACTGCACACACAATTCCACCACTAAATATCCAAGAATTTCCAGCAAGTGTTGTATTACCGGCAACAAGACCGATCAACAGCAAAATTCCAAAATAAACAGCTCCAATCAAGCATCCCCATAACAATTTGCGGCTTCCCGTTTTTTTACCTAGAAGAAATCCTCCTCCAAAGCAGCTAAGTACGTATACAAGAATAACCGCCATGCTGATACTCTTTGCCGTTACACCTGTTTTCCAGATGATGACCGACCCAATACCAAGCAGAATAACAGAAAACACATACATAAGCCCCAACACAACACAAAATGAAATGACATTTTTTTTCAAAAAAACAGCCTCCTTCACACGAATCTTACATACTATATTTTATGTATGCTTCTTTTGCCTAATTATGCTATACTGATACCGTAAATATACAATAAATACACTCTTACTTCACACATCCATAATAAATGTGATATTTGAGTGTTCAAAACAAGAAAGGGTAGATACTTATGGGAACCGTTGATTTACATACACATTCTACATTTTCCGACGGGACATGTTCCCCGTCAGAGCTTGTTAATAAGGCTGTTTCCTGCGGTTTGCAGGCAATCGCTCTGACAGATCATGATACAGTGGAGGGTATTCCGGATTTTTTAGAAGCCGCTAAAGATATGGCGATCGAGGCCATCCCGGGGACTGAATTGTCTGTCGGTTTTCGTGACCGCGATATTCACATCGTGGGATTATTTATTGATCATACGCATGAAGGATTTCAGAAAATGTCACAGATCATGATCAAACGTCGAGACGCTCGTAATGAAGAAATGGCTGCACGCTTTCGGCGGGATAACATTCCGATCACAATGGAAGAATTGACAAATGGAAATCCAGATGCTGTTGTCACAAGAGCACACTTTGCACGTCTATTGATCAAGTATGGCGTTGTGAAGAATACCGCTGAAGCTTTTGATGGTTACCTTGACCCCTCAGCACCTTATTATGTACCACGCGAATATATTAGCAGAGAAGAGGGGATCAAAACAATCTTAGCCGCCGGTGGCGTGCCAATACTGGCGCATCCACTTCTCTATCATCTTTCCGAAAAGGAACTTTGCAGCCTGCTCACCGAATTAAAGGAATATGGTCTGTTAGGTATAGAGGTTAAATATTCCACTTATAGCAAACAAGATGAATATTTCATCCGAAATATTGCCAAAAAATTTGACCTGCTTCCCAGTGGCGGTTCTGATTTCCATGGAACAAATAAGCCACACATTTCCCTTGGTTCCGGCATGGGACACCTTGCTGTACCTTACGAATATCTGCAGCAAATGAAAGAATATGCTGCGCGCTCATAAAGTCAACGATCAGCGCAGCAAAATAATATTCCAAAAACAGCCTCTGAAGTATTACATAATACCTTCAGAGGCTGTTTTTCTTGTCATATTCTGTTGCATCTACACAATCTTTGCATGTAAACTTCCCATACCTCAAATCCTTCCGGTATGAGAAGCCTTAGTAAGATCTTAATCCTCAGTCTGTTTGTCAATCTCAACAATGTTATCCTTTTTCATTGGAATACGGCAGTTTTTGTTGCTGCCAAACTCAACGATAACAATCTCATCCTTGATGTCAATTACAACGCCAAAAAAACCACTTGTCGTCAGAATGCTGTCTCCAACTTCTAACGTACTGAGTAAGGTCTCATGCTCTTTCTTCTGTTTGCTCTGTGGACGGATTGCAAAGAACCAAAAGATACCAATGATAACGGCATAAAGAATTACCATTGTCATGATACTTCCTCCTGCATTCTGTGATCCTGCCTGTCCTGCTAATACTGCTAAATTCATTTTGTTTCCTCCTGTAATTGTTCTAATTTTTGCTTTTTATATTGTGCGTAACACCCTTTTTCAATGGCATCACGTATTTCTTCCATCATTGTGTTATAAAAATACAAATTATGCGTTACCATAAGACGAAGTCCAAGCATTTCCTTTGCCTTAAGCAGATGGCGGATATACGCTCTGCTATAGTGCTTGCATACCGGACAATCGCATGTTTCATCCAATGGTCTGTCATCTAATTCATATTTGGCATTTAACAGATTCATCTTTCCATGATTTGTGTATGCATGTCCATGACGACCGTTACGCGCCGGATACACACAATCAAAAAAGTCAACGCCACGCTCTACTGCCTCTAAAATATTAGCAGGAGTCCCGACACCCATCAAATATGTCGGTTTATTTTCCGGAAGATATGGTACCGTCTCATCCAAGATGCGATACATCTCTTCGTGCGATTCTCCGACTGCTAATCCACCTAATGCGTAGCCATCCAGATCCATCTCCGAAATACGTTTTGCATGTTCAATACGAATATCCTGAAATGTTCCACCTTGGTTAATACCAAATAACATCTGATTCGGATTGATCGTATCCGGCAAAGCATTCAACCTTGCCATCTCTTTCTTGCAGCGTTCCAGCCAGCGTGTTGTGCGATCCACAGAATCCTGCATATACTTTCTTGTTGCCGGATGTGGCGGGCACTCATCAAATGCCATCGCTATCGTTGACGCTATATTAGACTGAATCTGCATACTCTCTTCCGGGCCCATAAATATCTTGTGTCCATCAATATGTGAATTGAAATACACGCCTTCTTCTTTGATCTTACGCAATCCCGCCAAAGAAAACACCTGAAATCCACCGGAATCTGTCAAGATCGGCTTATCCCATGCCACAAAATGATGTAATCCTCCCAGTTGGCGAATAATCTTATCGCCAGGGCGAACATGCAGATGATATGTGTTACACAGCATCACTTGTGTCTTAAGATGCTGCATATCTGTAGTCGCAACTGCACCTTTCATCGCACCAACCGTTCCAACATTCATAAAAACAGGTGTCTGTATTGTTCCATGCACTGTCTCAAGCTGTGCACGTTTTGCTCTTCCATCTTTTGCTAATATCTTATACATCGTACTAATTTCTATCCTTTAACTAAATATTGCCTGCTAAAAATCTCCTCGAATCAACTTTAAAGCAATCACGATCAATGCAATCGGCACTAAGATCACCAACGCAAAGCGGAGCAAAAAAACTAGCAATATCATAAAAACTACAATTCCTGCACCTATGATAAGATAACGAAATAGTTTCGAAATACCATTCTCCGTCTCATGCCCATAAGTTTCTCCATAAGTCTGGCTGTATTCACTGCGCGCCTGATCCATATATTGATTTGCATCAGATCCTTTAGATGCCATATATGCATCGATCAGGGACTTTGCAATAAGACGGGGATCTCCCAGCTCTTCACAAACCTCTTTGTCACTGTGTTCGCTCTGTGCAAAATAATCCCGATAATACCGAAGATTAGCTTCCACATCCTCTTTCGGCATATTTCCTTCCAAACTCTCACGTAATATAGACAAAAATTCTGCTCGATTCACACTAATCCTCATTTCTACTCTACATGAATCTGTATCGTGTTACAGTGTCACTGCTTTTCTAAAAATACACCGGCACTTTACTCCGTATAGTGGAAAACAGGAAACAATTCTGTCTCTTTTGCCACAAAATTGTTTCCTGCTTCTATGCTATACAATACCTCTTCACGTACAATTACGACAGTATCATTACTCAGCCTTACCTACAGATCCGAACAATTCCATCTTCTCTTTAACGGTAGCCTTGATTGCCTCAGCACCCGGTGCAAGAAGCTTACGAGGATCAAATCCTTTACCCTGAAGGTCTTTACCCTCTTCGATATATTTACGAGTAGCTTCCTGGAATGCTAACTGGCACTCTGTATTTACATTAATCTTAGCAACACCCAAAGAGATTGCTTTCTTGATCATGTCTGCCGGAATACCTGTACCACCGTGCAATACTAATGGCATATCTCCTGTCTTGGCCTGGATTGCATCCAATGTCTCGAAACTTAATCCTGCCCAGTTTTCCGGATATTTACCATGGATATTACCGATACCTGCTGCAAGCATTGTAACACCAAGATCCGCAATCGCCTTGCACTCATCTGGATCTGCACACTCACCTGCACCTATAACACCATCTTCTTCACCACCGATAGAACCTACCTCGGCTTCCAAAGAAAGACCTAAGATACCACATGCATTAACAAGCTCTGTTGTCTTAGCGATGTTCTCCTCAATCGGAAGACTAGATCCGTCAAACATGATGGATGAGAATCCTGCATTAATACATGCCTTTGCTCCTTCATATGAACCATGATCCAAATGAAGTGCTACAGGAACAGTGATTCCAAGCTCTTCAATCATACCATTTACCATACCAACAATTGTCTTGTAACCGCACATATACTTTCCTGCGCCCTCAGACACACCTAAAATAACAGGGGACTTTAATTCCTGTGCTGTCAAAAGAATAGACTTTGTCCACTCCAGATTGTTGATGTTGAACTGACCTACTGCATACTTGCCAGCTTTTGCTTTGGTAAGCATCTCTTTTGCTGATACTAACATAACTTTTCCCTCCATCTTTTGATTCTCTTCCACTGTGGAAGAATAGATTTCTGCAAACCCGCATTTTATGCCTCTTTGCAGAGTTAGTTTTCAAAAACCATGCCTATTATACCCTATTTCCCTAAAAAAAGAAATAAAAAATGTATAAATTTTTCATTTCCTTTGCTATTTCAAAGGATTCCAATGTTTTTTGCCTAAAATAATGCCTTGATCTCATCCATCCGGTTCATTGCCATATCATACCCCATTTGGTATGAACGACGCAGTACATCCGTATCTTTTTCAAAGCTGCTAAGCGGTTCTGACGGGCGGATCAATACGGCATTGCCTTCCTCCTGCATCTTTTCACATATTTGTACCGATTCATTATATGTCTTGTAGCGATGCAATAAATTATCTGCGATTGCCGGATATCGTCTGCGCAGCACTCCCGCTGCAAAGCGATCCGATCTGCCGCACGCTTTACGATAACCTTCCGGTCTGGTTAAAACGATCAATGCTTTGTGATGTCCGTCTCTCTGTAGTCGACGGATCGGCACGGGATCAGATACACCGCCATCATAATATGCTCCCCCTCCAATATGCACCGCCTGAAAATACACCGGCAGCGCACAACTGGCACAAATCACATCAAATCGATCATCTACGTCTTCTTTATGAAAATAATGTGGTTTGCCGGTATTGGCATCCGTTGTTACCACAACATAATCTCCGGCATAATTCTGAAAGGTATCCATATCAAATGGGAACAAAACATTGGGCATTTTTCGAAAAACAAAATCTACGCCAAACAAACTATGCTCTTTCTTAAAATAATTTCGCAGTCCCATATAACGTTTATCATTACGATACCGCAGCAGCATATTCAGATTTCGTTCCTTCTGTCGCGAAATATAACTGGCGGAATCTGCAGCTCCTGCCGACACACCAATGCAATACGGAAACATTACATCCTGCTCCAATAATGCGTCCATCACTCCACAGCTAAAAATTGCTCGAAATGAGCCACCTTCAAATAACACTCCGGGCATAATTTTGCCTCCCTTTCTATCACAATCAGATCAATGTTCTAATTCATCCAAAGTCTTATAATACTCCGGCAAAAACGTTTCACAGAACACCGTCACCTCCGGCATATTCATTTGCTGCAGGGATTCGTAAGTTGCCTGCTTCGCACTGCGAAACTCCTGATTACCGGTCTTTTCTTCCTCTATGCATTTGATCAACGCTGATAATTTATCGGCAGCTTTCACATAACGATACTCTTCCGGCGTAATCTGTTCCGGCAGGAAATACGACTCATATTCCGCTCTCAGATCTTCCGGCAGCATTTCCAGCAAACGATGTGCTGCTGAATCTTCAATCGCCTTGTATGCTTCTTTAAGCTCATCATTGGCATACTTAACCGGAGTCGGCATATCTCCGGTAATGATCTCCGTACAATCATGATACATCCCTAACATTGCAAGACGTTCCGGCGAAAGATCCTTTCCAAACCGTTTCCGGCCGATAATCCCTAAACCATGTGCAAGCATAGCAACCTCCAGCGAATGCTCGCATATATTCTCCGACACCGAATTGCGCATCAATGCCCAACGCTCTATATATTTCATTCGTGCCATCATTGCAAAAAAACCTTTGTGATCATTCATAACCCATCCTCATTTCTGTTTGTCAAGCATCTTTTTAATATATACTCCGGTGTACGAATTCGGATTATCCGCAACTTTCTCCGGCGTCCCCGTAGCAATGACGGTTCCACCTTTGTCGCCACCTTCCGGTCCCAGATCAATAATATAATCCGCTGTCTTGATCACGTCAAGATTGTGTTCGATCACGATCACCGTATTGCCACTTTCTGCCAGCCGATGCAAAATGCTGATCAAGCGATCCACATCCGCAAAATGTAGTCCTGTCGTCGGCTCATCCAAAATGTAAACTGTTTTACCGGTGCTGCGCCGGCTAAGTTCCGTTGCAAGCTTTATTCGCTGTGCTTCTCCACCGGATAGCGTTGTCGAAGGCTGGCCAAGTTTGACATAAGATAAACCGACATCATGCAGTGTCTCTATCTTGCGACGGATAGATGGTATCGCCTCGAAAAATGGAAGTGCCTCATCCACTGTCATATCAAGCACATCAAAAATGCTCTTACCTTTATACTTGACATCCAGCGTCTCACGGTTGTATCGTTTGCCTTCACATACCTCACATGGAACATAAATATCCGGCAAGAAATTCATCTCTATCTTAACAATTCCATCGCCGCCACATGCCTCACATCGTCCGCCTTTCACATTAAAGCTGAAACGACCTTTCTTGTAACCCTTTGCCTTAGCATCCGGCGTGGAGGCGAAAAGATCACGGATCATGTCAAACACCCCGGTATACGTTGCCGGATTTGAACGTGGTGTCCGACCGATCGGCGACTGATCAATATCAATTACCTTGTCCAATTGTTCCAGTCCTTTGATCGACTTATGCTTGCCGGGGATGCATCTCGCACGATTAAGCTGCTTTGCCAGGCTCTTATATAATACTTCATTGACCAACGAACTCTTACCGGAACCTGATACGCCTGTCACACAGGTCATCACTCCAACCGGAAACTTCACGTTGACATTTTTGAGATTATTCTCCGCTGCGCCCCGCACCTCAACCCAGCCTGCCGGCTTGCGGCGTTTTGATGGAATTGCGATCTGCTTTCGACCACTAAGATATGCCCCCGTCAAAGAGTCTTCGTTCTGCATGATCTCCTGTGCTGTTCCCTGTGCCACAACTTCACCGCCAAACGCTCCCGCTCCGGGACCAATATCAACAATATGATCTGCTGCCAGCATTGTGTCCTCATCATGCTCGACCACGATCAATGTATTGCCCAGATCACGTAATTTTAATAAAGTTTTTAAGAGTTTGTCATTATCTCTTTGATGAAGTCCTATACTTGGTTCATCCAAAATATAAGCTACTCCGACCAAGCCGGAACCAATCTGTGTTGCCAAACGGATACGCTGCGCCTCACCTCCGGACAACGTACCCGCATTGCGGGCCAAACTCAGATAATCCAATCCAACATCCATCAAAAAGCCAACTCGTGCATGTATTTCTCGAAGCACCAGCTCCCCTATCGTCTGCTGTCTCTTCGTTAATGTCAGGGACTGCATAAACTGCTGCAGATCACGGATTGACATTTCTGTCACCTCTGCAATATTTTTATCTCCTACCGTCACAGCCAGTGAAGACTCTTTCAATCGCTTGCCATGACATGTCTCACAAGGAGTGATCCGCATAAAGCTCTCATATTCCCGACGTGTCGTCTCGGAATGAGTCTCTCGATACCGTCTTTGCACATTTTTGATCACGCCCTCAAATGCTACATCATATACTCCGATCCCCCGCTGACCGCGATAATGCACCTGTACCACTCTGCCATCCGTGCCATGCATGATCATATGACGAATCTCCGGCGGCAGCTCACCATATGGTGTATTCAGATCAAAATCATACGACTTTGCCAATGCTTCCAGCGTACATCTTGTATAACTCCCCGGATCCTTAGAAGACTGCCAGCCGATCACCACGATTGCCCCATCTGCCAGGCTTACCGATGGATCCGGCACAAACAATTCCTCCGCAAACTCCATCTTATAGCCAATACCGGCACAGGTTTCACATGCACCAAACGGGTTGTTGAACGAAAAACTGCGCGGTTCAATCTCTTCTATGCTGATACCACAGTCTGCACAGGAAAAACTCTGACTGAAATTAATCTGACGATCCCCGGGAATGTCTACGATCAAGAGTCCATCCGACAGGCGCATAACACTCTCGATCGAGTCAGCCAGACGCTTTTCAATCCCCTCGCGAACGACAAGACGATCTACTAAAATTTCAATATTGTGCTTTTTGTTCTTCTCTAATTTGATCTCTTCGGAAAGATCATAAATATGTCCATCCACAACAACACGCACATAACCGCTCTTTTTGGCTGAAGCAAATACTTTTGCATGTTCACCTTTGCGTCCACGCACAACAGGCGCAAGAAGCTGCAGCCTCGTTCCCTGCGGATATGTCATGATCTCATCCACGATCTGGTCGACCGTCTGACGCTTGATCTCCTGGCCACACTTTGGACAGTGCGGAATACCAATACGTGCATAAAGCAGGCGAAAATAATCATATATTTCTGTCACGGTTCCAACCGTAGAACGCGGATTGCGATTGGTCGACTTCTGGTCGATCGAAATTGCCGGCGACAGTCCCTCTATGCTTTCTACATTCGGTTTTTCCATCCGACCCAAGAACATTCTGGCATATGAAGATAACGACTCCATATAACGTCTCTGCCCTTCCGCATAGATCGTATCAAAAGCCAGCGATGATTTGCCGGATCCGCTAAGCCCGGTCAAAACAACAAACTCATCGCGTGGTATATCAATATCAATCCCTTTGAGATTATGTTCTCTGGCTCCTCGTATTTTTATATATTTGGTCAATTCATCATGTTTACCCATAGGTTATCTCCATTTCTGTAATACTTGCCCACTGTGATTGTAAAGTATAACACAATCCGCTCCCCAAAACAAGTACATATGTTCGATACCATATCAAGGCTCATCTATATTGTGCACCAGACGCATAAAATTATTCACAGTTATAACGGAAATACTGGTTTTTGTTGCTTTTTCCCTTGAGATAGCATTTTATTTGTAATATAATAACAGTAATAATGTACAACTAGCGATAGCAAGAGGAGGTACACGTAGTTTTGCAAGAAAATACTACAAAAATCATTGGGGTTTGCGTGGCTGATATTAGTACTGATTATAATGATCGTTTCTTTGAGGCATTTAAGCGGCTCGCTCATGAGTTTCACTTCAAAGTCCTCTTTTTCAGTGCATTCAGCCCGCTATATTGGGATCAGAAACATGACATCGGTGAGGGAAACATTTACCAATTGATCGATACTGATGTATTAGACGGACTGATCATGTTGACGATCACGATCAAAAATGAGTTCGTTCGTGAATCCATTATCGAACATGCCAAAAAGCGAGATATTCCGGTAATATCCATTGAGTATCCGTTGGAGGGAAGCCTAAGCATTATTTACGAATATAAATCCACGATACGTAAGCTGCTATCCCATCTGATCGATGACCATGGATACCGTCGCATTAATTTTATTGCCGGACTGAAAGATAACCTTTTCTCCGAGGAACGTTTACAAGTATATCGTGATGTACTTACCGAACATCAGATTCCGGTCGAGGAAGCACGGATCGGCTATGGCGATTTTTGGTATGGTCCAACACACACTGTCGTCCAATCCTTTATCGACAGTGATCTTCCAATGCCGGAAGCAATCGTCTGTGCCAACGACAGTATGGCGATCGCTGCCATACAATATTTGACCGATCATGGATACAATGTTCCCGAAGACGTTGCTGTTACCGGTTTTGATGGAATTGAGGAAGCTCTGGATTTTTATCCACCGATCACAACGGTTCGTTACGATATTGATGCAACGATTTCCAGAACATTTCGTATTATGAGAAATTTGTTACAGGGCAAGGAAATTGATGAACCTTTAGAGATTGTTTCGGAGATTGTCTATGGTTCCTCTTGTGGCTGCCAAAGCAACAAGCAGAATTCCATGACAAAATATAATAACAGAACGCACAAACTGCATTCTCGGTTAAATGATCACCGGCATTTCAGCGAGACCCAGATCTACATGGCTGCCGATCTTACCGATAACGATTCTTTCTTTGGTGTATTTAACAACCTGATGCAGTACGCCGATGAGTTCCGCAGCAATAAGTTTTGGCTTTGTATCGTTGACGACTTTTTGGTTGAGCAGGAAGAGTTATCCGATATTATCGACAAAGCGAATTTTCATCGAAGCGGTTACTCCGACAAGATGAATATCATGTTGTCTCGCATTAACGGCGAATGGCAGGGGCTGATCGATTTTAATACTTCTGCATTACTGCCAAACCTATCCACAATATTGGAAGACGAGGACGCATTAATGTTTTGTCCGCTCCATGTATTGGATATGACGATTGGTTACGTTGTGTTGGCTTATGACAGCGAAATGATGAATATGGAATATCTGTATCAATTTTTAATGAACATAAGCAACGCCTTAGAAAATACAAAAACACATCAACGCCAACAAAACATTATCTCCTCATTGGAGAACAAATATATCCACGATCCAATGACCGGCTTATTTAATCGCCGTGGTTTCTACCAACGCGTACAGCCGCTATTTGAACAATGCGCAAAGACCAATACACCTTTCGTTCTTGTATCCGCTGACCTAAACGGTCTCAAAACCATAAACGATACATACGGACACGCCGATGGTGATATTGCGATTTCTACGGTAGGACAGGCGTTAGCACAGGAATCTTCGGCAAGTGCTACATGCGCTCGTTTTGGCGGCGATGAATTTGTAGCCGCTTGGGCTTGTAACTCATCTTCTAGCGAAGAAGAAGCTGCTTTCCGTAAACGCATACAAAACTATTTGGATGAATTTAATGCCTCATCCGGCAAACCGTATACGATCAGCAGCAGTCTCGGCATTGTCGTGGCAGTCCCATCGGAGGACATCACATTGGATGAATTTATTAAAGTCACGGATGAAAAAATGTACGAAGAGAAAGTAAAATATCATCAAACGCACAAACGTTAAAATGCATGAATAATTTCATTAATGGAAAGCCTATAAGTGCTTTCCATTAATTGTTTAGGAGGATTTCCAAAATGATAAAAGTATATGATTATTATCAAGAAGAAAATAAAGCTTTGGAAGAACGTTTTACATTGGCAAGTGAGCGTATTTACGAGATTCAAAACGAAGCAGAACTGTGTGCTCCATATGCATCGTATGTCACAATGGTTGCATCCTTTCTATCCGAAATCACGGACACATGGAATTGTGTTGCCACCGGCAGCGTATATCATATGCCATTAGAACAATTACAGCAGTTAAACCACTCTTTATATGCTGATATTCTTCCGGAACATTACGCAGAGAGTTACGCGAATCCTGACTATGCCTGCAACGTATTTGGGCTGGAAATGGGACAGCTTCTATGTGCGCTATATGCGGAAATGCGAGGCTGTATCGCTTATGTATTTGAGCAGCATTTGCAGTACGTGACAATGGCGATGGAATTGTTTTTGGAAGTATACTCTATCTTAGAACAGGAGGACCCCTCCGCAGAAGAAATTCGTCATGCACTATATTATTACTGCTTTGATTACGCAGATATTACCATTGCAGACCGCACCCGTTCGCTGTTAGATCCACGCATGGCATTTGCCAAAAATATTATAATGCAGGCAGACTTAACCGATCTGCGCTATCTATATTATTTTGGGGAATATATTTCCGAAAATGAACTGGAAACCGCCCGTCACTTAAACACACTTTCTCAAGCAAAGATTCAGGCAATGGCGGCCACATATACAGAGGGATTCCGCAAAGGATTTGAATTATATAACATTGATCTGTCCGCAAAGAAAACCGTTAATATCCGTTTCAGCTTAGGATTCGAACAGATCGTTCGCGCCGCCATCCGGCAATTTGCGCAAATGGATCTTGATTGCTGTATTTATCGTGCCGGTGTCAGCATGACGACACGCTCGGCCAGAGGTCGCATCGGATACTTTGGTGCCTCAGCCAACAAACAATATGACTACGATCACCGTATGGATAATGCGCTGATCTTTGACAAGGCATATGCAGACCGCTGTCTCACAGAGCAGCGCAGCGCCTATCAGGATATGAAAGATCTCGCAGCCACCTATGCCGGTCCTGCCGTGATCGAGACATTTGGAGAACATCCTTTTATCCCTGAAAACAAATCAACAACTCCAAAGGACAGCGACAAACAGCGCAGCAAACGACTTGACTATCAAGCCGCTTCCACTGAATTAACCAATGAATTTATTCCGGGAGATCAAGTCAGTTTTACGATCATCGCATTTCCTGTCCCAGAAATCGGACAGAACTTCACTGATATTTTTGATGCCACGATCCGCGTGAACACACTGGATCAGGAACGTTATGAACAGATTCAGACAACGATCATTGAAGCATTAGATTCGGGAGAAAGCGTTACAGTTACCGGTCGCAACGGCAACCATACCAACATTACCGTAGCATTAACACCAATGACAGATCCGGCACGACAAACCCGTTTTGAAAACTGCTTGGCAGATGTCAATATACCACTTGGTGAAGTGTTTACCTCTCCTAAGCTAAAAGAGACCAATGGTATTCTTCACGTGACCAAAAGCTTTCTAAATGGTCTGAAATATGAAAATATCTGTCTTACATTTCAAGATGGAGTCGTTACCGATTATGAATGCAGCAATTATGATTCAGAAGAACAGAACAAAAAATATATTTTTGAAAATCTGTTATTCCAACACAAAACACTTCCTATGGGAGAATTTGCTATCGGAACCAACACGACCGCTTATGCCATGGGACAGCAGTTTGGTATTTCCCATCTGCTGCCGATCCTCATTGAAGAAAAGACCGGACCACATTTTGCAATTGGTGATACTTGCTTCTCTCATGAAGAGGAACTACGCACTTACAACCCGGACGGAAAGGAAATGATCGCCAAAGAAAACGACTATTCCCTACTGCGTCACACCGACAGCCGACATGCTTATTTCGGATGCCACACAGATATTACGATCCCATATCATGAACTGGGCGACATTATCGTTAATGGCAGAGACGGTCGTAAAATACCCATTATAAAAGAAGGACGATTTGTACTCCCTGGAACAGAGGCTCTTAATGAGCCTTTGCGTTAGCCTTACACACATCAGCCAGACAGCACCGTTCACAATGCGGTGTTGTTCTCGCTGTGCATACATCTCGTCCATGACAGACAAATCTATGACAAAGGGCACTTCCCTCCTCTGGCGGAATGATCTTCCACAATGCCATTTCAACTTTCTTTGGATCTTTGATCCCATCCACCAATCCAATCCGATTTACCAATCGAATACAATGTGTATCGGTGACGATAGCCGGCTTGCCAAACACATCTCCCATGATCAGATTTGCGCTTTTGCGGCCCACACCGGGCAGACGCAGTAGGGCATCAAAATCCTCTGGGACTTTGCTTTCATACTCATCTCGAAGCATCTTCATACAAGCATTAATATCTCTTGCTTTACTCTTACCCAAGCCACAGGGACGCACAATTTCCTCAATCTCCTCAGCCGTTGCCGCTGCTAACGCATCAATATCCGGATACTTTTCATATAATTTAGGAACGATCTGATTGACCCTCGCATCCGTACACTGTGCCGCTAACCGCACGCTGACTAACAATTTCCATGCCTCTTCATATTCCAAGGTACAGTCTGCATCCGGATAGGCTTCCCGCAATCGTTCTATTACTATTAAGGCTCTCTGTTTCTTTGTCATGTTATCCTTTTCCTTTCTCTTGTCGTATCGACTTCCATTGCTCATTGGTGATCTCATGCTCGCTATACCGTGCCTCCTCATAAAGGCCGGTAAGTGCTGTTAACGACATTGTTCCGGCATCCTCCGCCTTATGTGCTAACTGTCTGGCAGTATCTGTACTTCGCACTTTATCCTGTAGGCTGTTCACGATCCGTCTGCGAAACAAATGCCGCACTTTCTCACGATTAGTACGAAAAACTTTCCGTTTTAGTTTTGTCCAAAAAGAATCTTCCTCTTCCACTTCTACAATCTCGTCCGGTATCATAAGCTTTGGTGACTGCGCTGCGGTTATTTTCTCCTGCCGGCGAAATAACTTAAGGAACAATTCTTTTGCCGCAAAACCAAGCAGAATAATAAATGGCAGTGCACCTAACAACAATACGATCGGATGATCAAACTGCGACAGATCTGTCACTGCAGGAGCCGCTGTCTCCATAATCTCTTCCGCCTGATCTGCCACATTCTCCGGTGATACCTTCCACAAGCTTGCGATAAAATGTACCAGAGCAACGATCATCTGTACTACTTTTCGGACAGCATATTGTACATATCTGCCAAAGGGTATCCCCATTTTAACATCCCTCAAGGCAATTGCAAATAGTACACCTAACAAAAATACGCCAAGCACCCTCACGACCATTTTCGAACTGCCGTCAAATATCATATGCTTAGTACTATCCGAAGCATCGCTTTGTTCTCTCAGGTAATCATTGAGCCGCTCCAAATAGCCACACCACATATGGAGTATCAACAGGGCGGCTCCCAAAATCACTGCCAAAAGTCGAAAACGTGGATTCTCTAAGAATGTTCCCAACAAAAATATAAATACAACTTCTACCGCCAAATACCATTTCCCGGTATAACTGAAATGCTCTCTGTGTATCCGCCACCATTTGATCGAAGCAGCCATATTCCATAAAACGATCAACATATAAAGGACAGTGATATCTTTTGCCATCTGCGCCGATCTGCCAAGCAATCCATAAAGGAAGATAATTTCTAACAAGTGTCCCATTATAAGGACAATAGCACCGGTATATTCCTGATACTTTGCTCCGTTTGTTCTGGTGTCCACATTTCTTTGCACCAAGAGTTCTATTCTTTGCAAAGCATACGTAAATCCATACAAAAACGGCACTGCAAGCATCCCCAGTATATCCTCTGTTGCTGTCCGCTTCGTATACAATAACACAGCCATATATATTCCGCACCAGCCAATCATTTCCATGAGCAACACAAAAAAATCTTCCAGATAACGGTATCTTTGCTCTGGTGATCTCCACAGCTTTTGCAATTTTGTCGTTTTAAGATCATTTTGCTCCGTAAAGCGGTCCATATCCGTCATACGCTCTTGTACCTCCACACAAAATTGTATATCTATCCGCTAGTTTCTTTCTAACATCTTGCACCAAATCCTCACCTATATCATATATTCCACGCTAGTGCACCCGCCGGTATCTGTACATCCTCGCCCGCTATTTGCGGTACGATCAGCAACACTTCCGCTGCTTTGCTTTGTAGTAATGTAACCGCTTCCAAAATGTCCCTGACAGGTCTTGTCGTGATACATACATATTGCCTGCTCTGTCTGCAGTTCGGTATGATCTGCCTGATCATCCGCGCAAAATCTGCACTGTCTTTCGCAAGATCAATACCTGCCAACCTGCGGTTTAATGCTGTGATCGCTGCGATTCCCTGGCATTGTTCCAACACGATCTCCTCGTCGGTATCTTCCCTGCCATTGGTACGAAAGCTGACTCTCGCTCCTTTGCGCAAATAATAGTCTGCTAACGTTGACGCTGCAGAGATCGCCGCCTCCTGCATTTCCTGCCGATAAAAAACAGAATCCGTCTCCACATCTGACAACAGGCAGACATCTCGCGAATAGGTTGACTCAAAACTATTCACTAACAGCTCACCATACTTTGCAGATGCTTTCCAATTAATATATTTCATCGGATCATACGGCTGATACGGTCTGATTCCCCGAAAATAAAACGGATCTTCCTGATAACTCCGACGTTCCACAATCTCCCCCAATACCTGTTTATTGTGGTTCAATAACTGCTTCATGGATAACTGTCTTGGATATACATAGATCATCGTGTTTTCCGGCAAGACGGCCACATATTTTTTGCTCATAAAAAAATCCTGTGCAGCTATTTGAATCTGCCCTATCGAATATTTTCCGCGACATTGTGGTCGAAACGGCAGCGTACGGGTGATCTGCTTTCGTCCACCTACCATAAATACTTCACTTCGATAGTAATGATCGGTAACGACCGCCTCCGTCTCATCTTGAAACTGCAAACTTTTGTCGGCCTGAAATTTGACTTGTAGTGCAGGCAAAGGCATCCTCTTTTTATTTTGAATAATCTGCTTTAAAGTACAGAGTTCTCCAGGATAAACCCCCTGCTCTCCAAACGCCAGCGATACTTGCAGCTTTCGCTTCCAATTTTTATCAAACAATTTTCTCTGTCCAAAAAACAGGACAAGTGCAAGAAAAACTGCGATCAGTAATGTCACCTGTGCACCCCTCCTTCCCGTAAAATCGTCCTGCCACAATTCTATATTCTGTGGCTTCTATCTCTGTCTGATAGCTCTACGTCATTATACTTCGTTCTGTGGCTTCCAATATTCTGTTGGCACCTCTACCTGCTCTAATATGCTTTGCAATATCGTTTCTTTCTGCTCCGCACGATACGCCACGATCCTATGACCTAAAACAGGTACACATAACTTTTTCACATCATCCGGTGTCACAAAATCTCTCGCTTCGATTGCTGCATATGCCTGACAGCATCTCAAATATGCCAATGTTCCGCGAGGGTTCACACCCAATGCTATATCGGAATGCTTTCTCGTTGCCTCGACAATATGGGCAATATAACGTCTGACACTTTCATCGACATAAATATGCCGGCAGCCCTCTTGTGCCTGCACAATTTCTGCCGCTGTACATACCGGCTCCAATCGTTCTAACGGGCTATCCTGTATAAAACGATCCATAATATCCAGTTCTTCCATCACAGTCGGGAATCCCATTTTAAGCTGCATACAGAAACGATCCAACTGTGCCTCCGGCAGTGGATATGTACCCGCCGTTTCAATTGGATTCTGTGTAGCGATCAAAAAAAACGGGCGTTCTAACACTCTTGTCTCGCCATCTACTGTTACCTGTTTTTCTTCCATACATTCCAACAAACTCGACTGCGTTCTCGGTGTTGCACGGTTAATTTCATCTGCCAGCAGCACATTACAAAAGACCGGTCCCGGCACAAATACAAACTGTTCCTCCTTTTGATGATACACATTCTGCCCGGTCAGATCTAGCGGGAGAAGATCCGGCGTAAATTGAATCCGCCCAAACTCCGCATCGATCGATCTTGCTAAGGACTTTGCTAACATTGTTTTGCCGGTACCCGGCGTATCCTCCAACAAAATATGTCCCCCTGCGAACAGCCCTGCTATCACCAATTTGATCACATCCTGCTTTCCAATGATCACGCGGCCCATATTTTCCCGAATAGCTCCGGCACACTCTGCAATCTTATCAAATGTCCACACATTTCCATTTTCCATCATAAACATACATTCCTTTCCCATCAAAGAAGAGCAAAACCAGCATGTTACCTTTCGTCACACTCCCCAACCGCAATTTCCAATTCCCCTCTCAATCTTCGCAGACCAACCGTTACCGTCATCCCACATATTGCTTATTATGTCAGCAACAAATAAACTATTTTGCAGCCAGTAGACTGACTTGTTCTGCCGGCAGCGAACTAAGATAATTGCCGCAGAACGCAGAGTTTTTGAGTGATTTCTTATTTTGTTAAGTCTCTGATGAATACATGCCCGAAGGATTGTCTGAGATGTCCCGGTTTAGCAAGGTATCATCCATTTTTGGACGGGACGCTTTCGCTACGATGCGCTACGTCACGTTACTTAATGTCTCTGAAGTACGAGACATAAGTAACGACGAGCGCAAAGTCCCTTTCAAAAATGATGATTACCTTGCTTCCGGGACTTCGAGTTTCCGAAGGGCATGTAAATCAATCATCAGAGACAACAAAATCTAGAAATCACCAAAAACGTAAATGCGGCAAGGCAATTACTATAGTTCCCTGTCGGCAGAAACCGCTATGTTGTGGCTGCAAAATTCTTAGTATTCTTTGACATAATAAGCAATATGTGGCTTGTCCACCATTTTGGTCTGCGAAGATTGCGTTTAATAAAAATGCAGCAGAAAAGAACCAGTCTCCCCTGCTGCAAATAAACTTATTCTGTTTTTAGGCCCGTTTCAAAGGTCCAGCTCCATTTGCCAAAGCTTCTGGTAAATGGATTGACGCCTCGTATATCATTATCGAGCAAGATTCCACTATTGGTTGAATGGATTCGCCAATATTTACTTTTGGAATACGCCCGTATGATCGTTCTTCCACGGTAAGTATATTTGTTTTTACTTACTTTTTTGATGGCTCCTTTTTTCACATATCCCTTTTTTTCAAGAAAATTTTTTACCTTCTTTGCGGAAGAAAACTTTCCATAGTATAAAGCGATATGGGTTGGATTGCCATTTTTGCCATATAACATAACATCCCCAAATTCCAAAGTACTGACAGCCGAATGATTCTGTGTATTACGACCGATCGCACCCTTTGAGCGTGTCTTGTTCCATAAAATTCTGCCGGTCATTGTCTTCTGTCCGGACAAATACGCCACTTTTGATCCCTTCACCCAGTCTCTGGTCGTCAATGCCTTCACCTTATAACTTTTGAAAGGCAATGCCGTCTTCGCAGAAACAGATTTCATACGGCCAATCGCAGCACGTACATATCCACTGCAATCACAGCGTATTCCATCTACAACCGCACCATAGCGTTTTCCTAAAAAACCTTTGGATAACACCTTGCGATAACATTCCAACTTAATCGTGCCATATGCGTTTGGCTTGGCTGTCGGCGTTGGATGGAATTTCATCGTCGGCGTTTTGGTTACCTGTGCAGATGCCGGCGTCGATGTTGGAACCGCCGTCGGATCCATCTGAGGTATATTCGTCTGCTGTGCAGCCGGCACAGGTGTAACCTCAACCTGCGCCGCACGCACAAACTGTCCTGACGAAACAGCCTGTCCCCATATACTGCTGATCGTCATTGTTACTGCAAATGCTAAGCCCCATACAAATCCCCTCTTATGATCTGTTTTTGCTTGCATAACCTTCTCCTATTACTGCATCTTTGGAAGCTTAGCAAGACTTGCTGCAATCTCTTCATCCGTAGGGATGTAGTCTCCCATCTTACCATCATTAAACTTCTCGTATGCATACATATCAAAATATCCGGTACCGGTAAGACCAAACAAGATTGTCTTCTCCTCTCCGGTTTCTTTGCATTTCAGCGCCTCATCAATTGCAACACGGATCGCGTGACTGCTCTCCGGTGCCGGCAAAATACCCTCAACTTTGGCAAATTTCTCTGCAGCATCAAATACAGAAGTCTGCTCTACGCTAACTGCTTCCATCAAACCATCATCATATAACTGTGAAAGTACAGAACTCATGCCATGGTAACGAAGACCACCTGCATGGTTTGGCGAAGGCATAAAGCTGCTGCCAAGTGTGTACATTTTAGCTAACGGACAGATTGCTCCTGTATCACAGAAATCGTATGCGTATTTACCACGTGTGAGTGATGGACAAGATGCCGGTTCAACTGCGATAAAACGATAATCTTTCTCTCCGCGAAGTTTCTCGCCCATAAATGGTGAGATCAGACCACCAAGATTCGATCCGCCACCTGCACATCCAATGATGATATCCGGTGTGACATCATATTTATCTAATGCAGCCTTTGTCTCCAAACCAATAATAGACTGATGCAGCAATACCTGTGCCAAAACGGATCCAAGTACATAACGATATCCATCCTGCGTTGTAGCAGCTTCTACTGCCTCAGATATCGCACATCCAAGGCTTCCGTTGGTATCCGGGAACTCTGCTAATATCTTACGTCCTACTTCGGTCGTATTGGATGGTGAAGGAGTTACCGATGCTCCATATGTACGCATAACCTCACGACGGAATGGCTTCTGCTCATAAGATACTTTTACCATATACACCTGACAATCCAAGCCTAAAAATGCACAAGCCATCGACAATGCAGTTCCCCACTGACCTGCTCCTGTCTCTGTCGTAACACCCTTCAGCCCCTGATTCTTCGCATAATATGCCTGTGCGATTGCTGAATTTAACTTGTGACTTCCCGAAGTATTATTACCCTCGAATTTATAATAGATCTTAGCCGGCGTCTGCAAAGCACGCTCTAAATGATACGCACGAACTAACGGTGCCGGACGGTACATTTTGTAAAACTGCAGGATCTCCTCTGGAATATCAAAATATGCCGTTGTATCGTCAAGTTCCTGCTTTGCCAGTTCTGTACAAAATACATGGCTAAGCTCTTCTAAAGTGACCGGCTTGCCTGTAGCCGGATTCAAAAGCGGTGCCGGCTTATTCTTCATGTCAGCACGAACATTGTACCACTGCTTTGGCATCTCATCTTCGTTCAAATAAATCTTGTAAGGTATCTTCTTGTTATCCATGTTACTTAGTTCCTTTCTTCATACTTTTTCTGTCAAAATCACGATGGTTTATCTCCTATCCGGTTCTAAACCATCGTGACCTTAGATCGCTATCTTTGATTATACCACAAATATTGCTTAAGAACAATGCCCCGTAATGATCCACGGTGCCGGCTGCTGCTTAAAGGCATGATTGCTTCCGAGCCGTGATACAGCGATCTGTATCGTATCTACATCGCCAATGCCAAACTTCTCCAAAATCGCTGCCGCACTTGCTGCCACCTGAAAATCCAAGGTGTATATAACAACACGGATCTGTGGATTCAACTTTGTCAGGTATGCCAATTCTTTCTCCATGCTTGCAGATGCCACCATAAATACAAGCGACGGTACCGGACAGTCTTTCATACTCTCTTCATCCACCCGGTCAATGATCGTCACATTCTGCAGACCGAAATGATCTACATTGTCTTCCATCGTGTCTCGGTCCGCACCATTGTACTCAACTGCCACGACCGTTCCCTCTGCTGCGATCAACGCTGTCTCAATGGCAATGCTTTCTCCACCGATAACACAAACATCATCCTGCGTATCCACCATCATTTTATTCAAAATGACGGCACGGATCTCACTGCCGACATAATGGATCGAACCTTTGCGGAACATGTCGTTCCCCATACCGATCTTAGCCGTATTGCGTGCATTAGGATTGACGATCAGCATTCCTGCCGATGCATTGATTCCACGATCGATCATGTCCTTCACTTTTTTGTTGTAAATCTGACCGCTCGGTTCTGAACCCTCGTTATACCAGACATCACATTCCCCCAGTCCGGCATTCCAAAGACGGTAAAAAATATCATTGATTCCTGCATTGGTAAAGATTAACGTCGTTTTGTGTGACTCTACCGTTGGAATCACATTTTTGTTCTTACGCGTAATATCAATGATCTTCACATGCTCCAGATCAATCGTCGTATTTCCTGCATAATACTGCAGCCACGACAAAATGATCTCATTTGTAAACACCTGCTTCTCCATGGTCATACCTCCTCACGTTATCTCGTAATGATTGTGCATAACGGAGTTTCGAAGAAACTCCTATGATGAGCAATTGCACTCATAGTATCTAAATCATTCATCCTATAAGAATATATACTTACAGATAAATAACACTGCCAACACATACATTAATACTGTATTTTTCTTATGCTTGCCACAGAGCAGATTAATAACAACATAGGAAATGATACCGATAGAGATACCCTCTGCGATGCTGTACATAAGCGGCATTGCCAAGATTGTCAAATATGCCGGTACTGCTTCTGTCAGATCATTAAAATCAATGTCAACAACGGCTGATAGCATTAAGAATCCTACAAAGATCAATGCCGGAGCTGTTGCAAAACCCGGAACTGCTGTAAATACCGGTGCAAAGAAAATTGCTAATAAGAACATAATCGCTGTCACTGCGGATGCAAGACCGGTACGGCCACCTGCACCAACACCGGCAGAACTCTCAACATATGTTGTCGTTGTAGAAGTTCCGATCACCGCACCTGCACTTGTTGCAATCGCATCTGCCAAAAGCGCCGGCTTAATGTTCGGTAATTTTTCATTCTCATCTAACATGCCTGCCTTGGAAGAAACACCAACGAGTGTTCCTATCGTATCAAACATATCTACGAACAGGAAAGAACATAATACAATAATAAAATTAAGAATACCAACGCCATGGAAATCAGCTTTGAAACACTGTCCAAACGTCTCACCGATCTTGCTGAAATCTGTCATGTGCATGGATGGATATAACGAATAAAATCCTTCCTTTACATTTACCTGATAAATACCAAGAGCCTGACTGAGCATTCCCAAGATCCAAGTTACAAGAATACCGATCAGGATCGCGCCCTTAAAGCCTTTGATATAAAGAATGACTGTGATGATCAAACCGATCAGGGCAAGCACCGCACAGATTCCCTGTGTATGCCAATTGCCGGCAAAATCACAATAGGTAACTAATGTAGAACTATTGGATACTACTAAGTGTGCTCCCTGCAGTCCGATAAACGCAATAAAT
The DNA here is from genome assembly GCF_054161275.1 of Jutongia sp. SJQ-6. The sequence continues at coordinate 1,474,563 of NZ_CP195314.1, forward strand.
AATCCGATACCTGCACTTACACCTTTCTTCAAGGTACTTGGTATCGCATTAAAAATAGCTTCTCTGACGTTTGTTAAGGATAGAACTATAAAAACAATACCCTCAACAAATACTGCCATCAATGCCACTTTCCAGGAATACCCCATATTGCCACATACTGTGTATGCAAAATAAGCATTCAATCCCATTCCCGGTGCCAGAGCAAATGGATAGTTTGCTAAAAGTGCCATTGCCATGGTTCCCACAAAAGAAGCCAGACAAGTTGCGATCAGCACGGCTGTGCTGTCCATTCCCGCTGCCGAAAGCATTGTCGGGTTGACTGCCAATATGTACGCCATCGTCATAAAGGTTGTCAATCCTGCGATCACCTCAGTGCGCGCATTTGTGTTGTTCTCTTTCAAATGAAATAGTTTCTCGATCATTTTTACCTCCATAAAATAATATTTCTCTCATTATAACTTTTTTATGGATGTGAAACAATCCCCATTATTTATATTTTAGATTTTTCGTAATCAATAAACATCATAAAGAAACCTAAGAATAATAAGATAGAACTGCACCAAATCGCCTGTTTATGGAATAATTTGATCAATCCATTCCCGAATACAGCACCTAATATAAAGCTGACGATAATGCCATAATACAATCCGGCCTTACCGAGAGAATCTCTATCTTTACTATGGAAATAATTAAATAAATTCTGCGTACCGGTACGCATATTCCCAATACACATTGTAGTCGCAACACCATTTCCATGAATCTTGCGGAAACTTTCCACCTGTATGCCACAAGCAAACGAAGTCAAAGAATTGGCCAGCAGATTAAACGATGTTGGAATGAAACCAACTCCCAATAATATCACTGCTTCCAACAATACTGACATCTGTCTCCAATGCAGTTTTTCAATATTTCTGGTATGTACATATTCAGCTAACGCAATGCCGATCGCAAACGCAACAACAGGAACAAGATAATGTATTGCCAAACGAATATTTCCCTCTGACAGATTAACACCAAACAACAGCATATTACCGGTTTGCGCATTTGCAAACACCCGATCTCTCACAATATAGGAATACGCATCCATCAGCCCCCCTGACAGTGCTAATAAGATTCCAAGCCGTACTGACTCTGACATTTGTTTAGAATGTTTCATCTACCTCAACGCCTCCTATGCTAAACTCTCACAGCATTATAGAACCGTGCATTTTATCTGTCAAGATGTCCGATTCATGGATTGCAAAACATCTGCATGCTGTTGTACAATAAACACATAACTCAAACTTCCCATACTGGAAGTTATTGTTCGAACCACATATTGTTTATTATGTCAAAAAATACTAAGTATTTTGCAGCCACAACATAGCGATTTCTGCCGTCAGAGAACTATAGTAATTGCCTTGCCGCATTTTCGTTTTTGGTGATTTCTAGATTTTGTTGTCTCTGATGATTGATTTACATGCCTTTCGGAGAACTCGATGTCCCGGAAGCAAGGTAATCATCATTTTTGAAAGGGACTTTGCGCTCGTCGTTACTTATGTCTCGTGTCTCAGAGACATTAAGTAACGTAACGTAGCGCATCGTAGCGAAAGCGTCCCGTCCAAAAAGCGATGATACCTTGCTAAGCCGGCACATCTCAGACACTCCTTCAGGCATGTATTCATCAGAGACTTAACAAAATAAGAAATCACGCAAAAACTCTGCGTTCTGCGGCAATTATCTTAGTTCTCTGACGGCAGAACAAGTTAGTTTGTCGGCTGCAAAATATCATATTTATTGCTGACATAATAAACAATATGTGGCTGTGATAATCTGGGATATGAGAAGTTTGAGTACATAGATAATTGCAGTATTGTGTACCACAAACAGCAGGAGGAATGTGAAAAACATGAAAAATATTATTTTAACAGCAAATGGAACGCAGAAAGCGGATCTTGTATTAAAGAACGCTTCTATTGTAAACGTATTTACAGAATCCATTGAGGTCGGTGATGTTGCGATCACGGATGGCAAAATTGTCGGCATTGGCCGGTACGAGGGCAAAATTGAAAAAGATATGACCGGACGCTTCGTGTGCCCTGGTTTTATTGATGGACATATCCACTTAGAAAGCTCTATGGTCACCCCTTCGGAATTTGCAAGAGCTGTCATCGCACATGGCACAACCGCCGTGATTACCGATCCACACGAGATTGCCAATGTTGCCGGCTGTGACGGTATTACCTATATGATGCAGGCAACCAAAGATCTCCCTCTGGATGTCTTCTTTATGGTACCGTCCTGCGTACCGGCAACAGACTTAGATGAGTCCGGAGCCTGTCTGAATGCCGATGATATTACACCTTTTTATAATGATCGAAGGGTTCTTGGTCTTGCAGAAATGATGAACGCTTTCGGTGTCAATCAAGCCGATGGATCTGTCTTATCCAAGATCAAAACAACATTAGAACATGACCGCATTATCGACGGACATGCACCATTGCTAACCGGCAAAGAATTAAATACCTATACAGCCGCAGGGATCCGTTCAGACCACGAATGCTCCAACATTGCAGAAGCCAAAGAAAAACTGTCACGAGGTCAGTGGATCATGATCCGTGAGGGCACCGCTGCCAAAAATCTTCAGGAACTTATGCCGCTATTCGAGGCTCCTTATTATAATCGGATCCTGCTTGTAACGGACGATAAACATCCTTTGGATCTTCTAAATGACGGTCATATTGATGCTATCATCCGCAAAGCAGTTCACTTAGGTGCAGATCCAATTCGTGCCATTAAAGCAGGCAGTTTGAATGCTGCCACGTATTTCGGTTTACGTGACACAGGTGCCATCGCACCGGGTTATGATGCCGACATCGTTGTTTTGAACGATCTTACAGATCTGCATGTACAGGAAGTCTACAAACAGGGAACGCTCATCAGCGAACGCGGGCAAATAACGACGGCTGTAAACAGTAATACGGATTCCATTCCGGAGCGTGTCATCCATTCTTTTCATGTGGAAAAGATTACGCCAGCGCAGCTCGTAATCCCAAAACAGGGCGAGCACATCCGCGTCATCGAATTGCATGCAGGAGAGCTTCTTACCTCCGAACGCACAGCCAGCTGGAATACGGATACCAGCGCAAAAGACTGGGCAGATGGTATCAATCCGGACGATGATATTATAAAAATCGTTGCTATCGAACGCCACAAAAATACCGGACATCTCGGCATGGGTTTCTTAGGAGGCTATGGTCTCAAAAAAGGCGCAGTTGCAACAAGTATCGGACACGACTCTCATAACTTGGTCGTGGCCGGAACAAACGATACTGATATTGCCATAGCAGCCAATGCAGTGATTGAAGCAGAAGGCGGACTTGCCATTGCCTGTCAGGGTGAACTGAAACATACTTTACCACTGCCGATTGCAGGTCTGATGTCAGATCAGCCTTTAGAACAAGTCAATGCCGAACTGGAAACGATGAAAAAAACACTTCATGACTGGGGCATCCCTATGGATATCGACCCGTTTATGACACTCAGCTTTGTCAGCCTGCCTGTCATTCCGGCATTGCGTCTGAATACGTATGGTCTTATTGATGTCAATTCGCACAAAGTAGTAGACGCCAGCTTTTCATAGACAAACCTACAAGTTTTTCATCAACAAACCTACAAGCTTTTCATCGGCAAAAGAAATTTTTATTTGACAATCATTCTGTTATGCGTTATACTTGAATGGTTGTTGGGATCTTAGCTCAGCTGGGAGAGCATCTGCCTTACAAGCAGAGGGTCACAGGTTCGAGCCCTGTAGGTCCCATAAGCAGTTATTTTACTGCGATGCCGCAGTGGCGGAACTGGCAGACGCCCAGGACTTAAAATCCTGTGGGTAGTGATACCCGTACCGGTTCGATTCCGGTCTGCGGCATTTTTCATTTTAATTATTTCCTGATATAACGTCTCTGTTTTATACAGAGACGTTTTGTTGTTTTTAAGATCTATTATTTTATTTCTCACTTTCCTAAACTTCACAGTTTCAATGCTACTGGATTCAAAGAAACCATTTCCTTTCGTAAAATAAAAATTACATAGCATTTACATAAATATGATAGTAGTGTATTTTTCAAAATCGTATAGTAAAAATGTACCGTAAATACAACATAATGTATGGTACAAAGATCGAGCAGAGGAGTGAGTCAGTATGCCCAAGGCAAAAAAAACAGATAAACAAAGAATTTATATTTTAGATACTAATATTTTCATGGCTGACCCAGATTGTATGAACCGTTTTGGAAAACATATGATCGTCGTACCGGATATGGTTATTGAAGAATTGGATGACAATAAAAAGGCATCTGGTGACAAAGGCTATAATACCAGACAGTCTCTACGCAATTTTGACAGTTTGCGCCGCAAAGGAAATCTCATCAAAGGTGTTCCCACAGAAAGCGGTGGTTCTATTCGTATTACATCGGATTACGATCATGTTATATTGCCTTCAGGCTGGAAAGATAAGCCGGATAATCGAATCCTGCAAGTTGCAAAAGGGATGAAAGAAGAATCTGAGCAGCCGGTTATTCTTGTATCCAAAGATACCAATGTACGAATCAAGGCAGATATCCTAAAAGTTAAGGCGGAAGATTATAAACACGAAATGATCGATGAGGACCATTTGCGATACAACGGAAGAAACGAAATCTTACTAACGGATAAAGACTTTCAAAAATTGTTACAGGGAACTCCTATTGAATTAAAAAAAGCAAAGTTTGAACGATGTAATAAAGATCGCGAATTGTTAGAAAACGAATTTTTGTATATTACCAATCAAACTACTTACGGTACATTATTGGCAAAAGTACGAGAAAATTTTATCGTTAGTCTGCAATACGACTCCATTCGTCCCTTTGGTGTTCAGCCCCGAAATGTTGGCCAGCGCTTTGCAATAGAAGCACTGCTTGCTCCAGCTAATGAACTGCCACTGGTGATCCTGAAGGGCTCTGCCGGCACCGCCAAAACATTCCTTACATTAGCATGCGCTTTGCAGCAATGTGCCGAGGAAAACATATATCGAAAAATCACGATCACACGTGCCAACGTAGAATTTGACCGCGAAATCGGTGCCCTGCCCGGAGATGAAATTAATAAAGTCGGTCCTCTCCTGCGAGGCTGCATGGATAATTTGGAATTGTTGGTCGATGCCAAAAGCGTGAAAAGCCGTGAGGGGCGTGAAGAAGATATCCGCAGTAAAGTAGAATATTTATTTGATCGAGGTTATCTGTCTGCTGAAGCAATGGGATTTCTTCGCGGCCGTTCACTCACCAGACAGATTTTATATGTGGATGAAGCACAAAATACTTCCCCTTCTCAAATGAAAGGCATCTTAACTCGTGTAGGCGAAGGTACAAAGTTAATTTTGTCCGGCGATTTAAGCCAGATTGATAATCCACGTCTCGACAAACATAATAATGGCCTTGCCTATGCACTGAAATTAATGGCAGGTGATCCACTATGTGCTGTGGTCGGTTTTACCGATAACGAAACCACTCGAAGTGCATTAGCTGCAAAAGTCGCTGCATTGATCGAATAACATCCTCAAACTTCCCATACCGGAAATTATTTCAAAACCACATATTGCTTATTATGTCAGCAACAAATAAACTATTTTGCAGCCGGTAGTCTGACTTGTTCTGCCGGCAGCGAACTAAGATAATTGCCGCAGAACGCAGAGTTTTTTGGTGATTTCTTATTTTGTTAAGTCTCTGATGAATACATGCCCTAAGGAGTGTCTGAGATGTCCCGGTTTAGCAAAGTATCATCCATTTTTGGACGGGACGCTTTCGCTACGATGCGCTACGTCACGTTACTTAATGTCTCTGAAATACGAGACATAAGTAACGACGAGCGCAAAGTCCCTTTCAAAAATGATGATTACCTTGCTTCCGGGACTTCGAGTTTCCGAGGGGCATGTAAATCAATCATCAGAGACAACAAAATCTAGAAATCACCAAAAACGTAAATGCGGCAAGGCAATTACTATAGTTCTCTGTCGGCAGAAACCGCTATGTTGTGGCTGCAAAATTCTTAGTATTCTTTGACATAATAAGCAATATGTGATTGTGAAGGATTTGAGGTATAGGAAGTTTGAGTAACATATTTACCAAAGTAAAATACATAGAATGACAACGGCATCATACTGACATATAAGCAAGAAAATGATGCTATTACAACACGATCGCAGATTGTCTGCGGAATGGAGATTACAATGAAAACGAACAAGATTACATACGAACAGATCAAAAAATCACCGGAAGTCAATGCATATATCCAACAAGGCAATGCCTCTTTACAGACACAGGGATATACCGATCACTCTTCGATCCATGCTTCCATTGTTTCCAAACAAGCTGCCCGTATTTTACAAAAGCTTGGTTATGATAATAGAACGGTGGAATTGGCGCGGATTGCCGGCTATATGCATGACATCGGCAACTGCATCAACCGCAAGGATCACGCCCACCACGGTGCTGTACTTGCCCATTCTATCCTAAAAGATCTTAATATGGATTACGATGAAATTGCATTGATCATGAATGCAATCGGAGAACACGATGAAAAAACAGGTCATGCAACAAATCCTATTTCAGCAGCACTGATATTGGCCGACAAAACGGACGTGAGACGTGACCGGGTACAGACAAAGACTCCAGAAGCATTTGATCAGCATGACCGGGTAAACTATGCTGTTACCGGTGCAGCGCTGCATATCCGTCCACAAAAGGAGCAGATACAATTTAGCATACAACTGGACGAATCTATCTGCTCTATGATGGATTATTTTGAAATTTTTCTCCAAAGAATGCTGATGTGTAAACGTTCTGCTGAAGTCCTGCATATGCGATTCAAAATGACCGCTAATGGCAACAAGATCTGCTGATCTTTAATGCAATAACTCAAACTTTATATACCTTGCTAAACCGGGATATCTCATAATACATTCCAGATAAAATAACAGAACGCCTCTGTAAATTAGAGACGTTCTGAAAGGAAAAAGTTAAAATGAAAATGCCGCAGACCGGAATCGAACCGGTACGGGTATCACTACCCACAGGATTTTAAGTCCTGGGCGTCTGCCAGTTCCGCCACTGCGGCATCGCAGTAAAATAACTGCTTATGGGACCTACAGGGCTCGAACCTGTGACCCTCTGCTTGTAAGGCAGATGCTCTCCCAGCTGAGCTAAGATCCCAATAACGACCCAGAAGGGACTCGAACCCTCGACCTCCGCCGTGACAGGGCGGCGCTCTAACCAACTGAGCCACTAGGCCATTATGATAAGCTGAAGTATCCTCTTATGTAATTCTCTTCAGCTCATCCAGTGGACCCTCAGGGACTCGAACCCTGGACCGATCGGTTATGAGCCGATTGCTCTAACCAACTGAGCTAAAGGTCCAAAAACATAAGATCATACTATGTCAGATACAACGTCTCAACAGAGACGCCGAACAATATATATATTATCATATAATTTCTCTGATTGCAACTCTTTTTATTCTATATTCGCATTATTATATCCGCATTGTGCAAAAAACTCTCTCTTGGTCTAATCTTTCAGAGAATCATTCTCATACATACTAATCATATCTTTTGAGGAATCGTAATATGTATTCCGAACAATCTTCTTTCCAAGGACAGCCGAAATGTTCCTCCATAGTTTGCTACAACATGCTGTACATTTTTGATGCCATATCCATGCCGGCCATCTTCCCTCTTCGTTGTGCGTAGTTCATTATCCACTATTGTCACAGGTCCTTGATAGGTGTTTTGAATATCCAACGACAATGTCCCGTCAATCAGACGCATCGTAAAATATATCGTATGTTCTTCCTCACATTCTTCACTCGCTCTAATCGCATTATCCAATAAATTCGCTAATATCACAACAACATCCTGATCTTCCAGCCAAATTCCCTTCAAATCATTAAAACGACATACGATCAAAACTTTCCTTTTGGCAGCTTCGTTATATTTTTGATTTAACACAGTATTCACAATCACATGATTTGTATTCATCCACTCCACATTATAAGACAATTTCTGGTCTATATTGTGTAAATAATGTTCCAATTCTTGATACTTCTGTTTCTCACATAAAGAAGTCAGACAAGTCAAATGATGGTGAAATTCATGAATGCTCGCTTTCTGTATTTCATTATTTTGACATATATTTTTATACAACTTCATCTGCGCTTCCGTGTCATTTTTAAATTCCAAATGCAGCATCTTCTCTGCTTCCTCTTGAACAATCATATCCAAAAAGTATACTACTACAAAATCAATCGCTATCAAGCATACAGCAAGCATTCCATATACTGTGACCTGATGGACCGATTGAATATTAGGCAAATCTGCTACAAGCAATGCAATCATCAAAAAGGTAACCACTGGAAACGCCATAAAGCGAAGCCATATCCTGTTTGCTACTGCATTTACCTTGCGCCGTATAAATATCTTATTGACGATATAGATCAAACAAAACAAGATACTTTTTGACAATAAAGCAAGTAACATCTGCGTCGACGATAATGAAATAATCCTATTTTCCAAAAACATACTTGCCAAAACAATAAAACAAAAATCAACAACCAAAATAATACTTTGATATATTGCTGCAAGCACAATACTCTTTCTCCAATTCTGTCGAAAAGAAAACTGCAGCATTATACTCAAAACAAGCACTATCATCAATAATTTAATCACAAAATGCTTAGCAAATATTGTTGATGTCACATCCAGAAAAACCGCCGATACAACAACGGTTGCTATTGTACGCCTTACTGTGATTTTGTCTCCTGCTTCACAAAAAGTCTGTGCGTAAAAAAAATAAATACTGACTTCAATAATAATTAATAAAAGTCCTTGAATAAATCCTAACATATCAACTCTCCTCTACCTGATAAGTTTCCTATGTATTTCGCTTTCGCCTTGGAATTGCCTGATCACGAAACAGTTTGCAAACTTCTGTTTTTCTCTGTTTTGATATCGTTAATACTGTTCCGTCTAAAAGTTCAACTTCTTTAGAATTATAGGCATATACATACTTCATATTTACCAAGTAACTTTGATGAATACGAACAAACCCATTCCAATGATTTTCCTGTTCCCAAATATTGAGTGTACATCTTGCCAAAGTAAATACATAATTGCTTTCTGCTTGAATATGAAATTTCAAATCATGTAGTATACTTTCTATATAAATAATATCTTCCGTTTGGAGGAACATATCTAACTCTGTAAAATGATATTTCTTGACCTGTTTTATTTCTGGATTTATATCAAGACATGCATCTAACGCTTCCTGCACCGCCTGCGTCATCGTATCCTTATTCTTGATAATATAACGAAATGCCGCCACCTTAAACGCATCTAGCGTATACTCTACGTGAGAAGACACAAAAATGACCTTTGACTGTTCATTCAATTTACGAAACCATGCAGCAGCCTCCAATCCATTCATCTCTTTCATTTCAATATCCAAAAATACAATATCATATTTCCTGCATCGTACTCCCTTTTCCACAAACTCTTCACCAGATTCAAACAAATCTGCAGTAAATTCAACTTTTTTTGAATCTATGTATCCTTTGACCACGTTAAAAAGTTCTTCTAACATGATCGGTTCATCATCACAAAATGCAATACTTAACACTTTCTTCCTCCAAATTACATATGTATATTCTGCTTCGCAGCCGCTTGTTTTTCTTTGAGGCTCATAACGTCATTCGACTATTCGCCTTTTTATCAAACTCGCAAATACGCTCTTCCAGAGCTTTTTCGCTTGTTTCACAAGCTTATTTGCTCGTTAATGAGCCCAGAAAAACAAATGTCTGCTTCGCAGCCGCTTGTTTTTCTTTGAGGCTCATTATATCATAAACATACTATGTATTTTGGTATATGCCAAAAATATAAGGTTATATGCAAAAAATAAATTTTCTTTGCTAGATTGCATATATATTTATTATCTGTCAAATAACTTACCACTGTCCTTTTCTCTCTTAGGTTCATCCGTACAACTACGTTTCTTTCACTTCCTGTCCCAGTCCGATTGCCAACACCATAAATGCTGCACAGGTGATCATAGCCATAGCCAAATACAATACCATGCCTCTATTCCCAACAATCCATAATATTATAACGATACTGCTTTCTACTGCTGCAATGATTCTAGCACGCCATTTAACATGAAGAATCTCTGTCTTAGACATAAACATATTGGGATGATTTACAGTTCCAATGATCTCTATAACAATACCGGATACAACAAATACACCAAATATTCCTACTTGTATTAATGCTGCTACATTATGTAATAAATAGTAAATCATTACAAACAACGCAATAGAGCAACTATAACAAGATATAAAACGTGATAAATGATAGCCTCCTGTCCGCCTTCTCAAAATATACAAAAATGCCAGATATCCAACAGTTTGCCATAATATATGGAAAAATATCCCTATACATATTATTGTTACAAACCATATTATAGATTCAGCAATGCATAAAATACTGTATACATACTCTTCTTTTTGACATTGTTCAACGATATTAAATTCTATCATCTCATCTACTAATTTTTCTACAAAACAATACATCTATCTACCTCTATTTCAGATATATTCTTCATATTGAATATACAGATAATGCTTCTTGATCGCATAAACATTGTCTGCGTATTCTCTGCCATCTTCTCCCACAGATGCAGACAAGATTCCTTAAGTTCCCTTTTGATTGGCTCTACTTATATGACTATTTAGAAGCCCAAAAGGTTCATTTCATCTTGCAATAAAAGAATTTCACTTTCTGATACCGCCTACGCATCAGATATTTATGATCGCAGAGCTGAACCACACTGCGCCAGTCTTTTGACGGATACGTATCATCCTGCCTGATCACCGCCTGAAAGCAGTGATCAAGCAGATCATAGCACTGCACACCAAAGAAAACCTCATTGAGATAGTCACTGCCATCATGAAAAGATTCCGGGCATACTGTACGGTTTAAGTAACAGATTCCATTTCCTGGTGCAATATAGTCCATAAGCTGTTCTTTCACGTACCCTGGCACAAAAGAATACTGTGCGGAAGTGACTCGATACAGATAAACTCCATACTTCCACATATCATCCGGCACTAAACGAAACGCTCTGTCAAGTTGATCATATGTGATCTTCTTGGTGCCATATTTTCCACGTTCGAAATTATCCGCAATATAAACAATCCGCTCTCCACCATCATAGCCATAGATAAATGTTGGATGATGAAACCCATAATGCCCCCTCATGTCCTCCCTAAAAAACTGATCCAAAAATGTAGAAATATAATACCCACCATCAATAGCATGGATCACAAATTCATGGAATGAACGAAACATTCCAAGAATCAATGACTTTGGTATCATATTTTTTTCAACAAACGGACACAGATCAAACATATTAGGGGAAAGATAATGGATCGCATATGGATAAAAGGTCATGCTGGCATCTTTTGCATCCCACTGATACCCGATATAATGAGAGCCTCTCATCTGTATAAAATGATTGTATATCCACTTTCGACCATCCTCTGATCCGCTTAAAATTCCAAACAAGAAATTCTGTTCCGGCCATGCCCGGATACCGACATCAGCTAATGGCAATATCCGGGCAGATTTTATTCCCTTTTGAAACAATGGTTATCTAATCCTTTCTCTACTGTTCATTTCAAATAAGTTGTAGCTTTCCAATCACTTGTAACAAATTGTCCACTTTCTGTATTAAAGACTAGATGATCTCCCTGTTGTCCTGTCATGGTAAATGTGTTCAGAATCTTATCTTTATCGTCATGATCATGCACCTGAAATAATAACTTTCCTGATTTAATCGTCATCCCCGGTATGCCATGTTGTAGAACATATTCTGCTTTATTGAATCCTGCCGCATAATCATTACAAGTTAAGCGATACATCTTTTTCACATAAAACTCTCGATTAGAACGAATCCCGATAGCACAAATTGCATATCGCGGAAGTCCTGCTCCAACGCTATCGTATCCTGCATAGACAATTTCTTTTTCACCATCACCATCGATATCATATTTTATGGAACTTTTCTGATAGGGTTTTCCTTTTGCAGTTACTAGCTCGCGAATGGGAGAATTATTTTTATTCTCTCTTAAATATTGCAAAACTGCTTTTTCCTGTCTGTATTCAATATAATACATTCCAACACGTACTACTGAGCATAGTATAATTACTGTAACGAACACCGCTATAAGTCGTATAAAATTTTTCCTTTTTTTACTCAATTTTTATCCTCCTCCTTATCAAAGTCCTCCCAATCACTCGTAACAAACCGTCCGCTTTCTGTATTAAAGACTAGATGATCTCCCTGTTGTCCCGTCATAGTAAATGTATTCAAAATCTTATCCTTATCGTCATAATCATGCACCTGAAATAATAACTTTCCTGATTTTATCGCCATACTCGGTATGCCATGTTGTAGAACATATTTTGCTTTATCAGGTGCAACTGTATAGTCAAAACAGGTTAAGTCATAAATTGCCTTTACATAAAATTTTTGACCGGAATGAATCCCAATTGAACAGATCACATATCTTGGATATCCGGACCCCAATTCATCATATCCTGCATAAACAATTTCTTTTTTACCATCACCATCAATATCATATCTTACATTTTTTTGCTGATAAGGCTTTCCATCATCATTCACCAGGCCACGAAAAACCGATTTACTCTCATTTTCTTTAAAAAATTCCAAAAGCTTACTATCTTGTCTATATTCATAATAATACATTCCAACACGTACCGCTAATCCTAGCAAAATCGATGCAATGAGCACCACTATGATCCATATTAACATTTTCTTTGATTTGGTCATCCTCTTTTCCTCCCTGTTCAGCATTCAGATTTTATTATCTTCAACATTCTTCTGACATTGCCTTTTCATAATAATAGCTTCTGTACCGATATGGATTACGTTCTGCCAGTGTCTGATTCCCGATAATGTTGATTTTCTGCGCTGTTTTTTCTACTGCACGTAAAATTAATTCTTTTGTCTTTTTCATTCCTTGCTCCTTTCTATACATATCCCCTAATTATTCGCTTTGTATCAAATGTGCAATAATACAAAGTCATTAATAAATGCGTCTGTAACACATTAAATGTAATAAAAAAATGTCTCTTCGTAAACCCATTTGGCAGAAATGGACACTTTTTTCCATAATTGGACACCTTTTTAACCTTTCATTTAAGAATTTTATATTGACAACTAAAACTTCCCATTCCAAAAGATGCTGCGAGAACCACATATTGCTCATTATGTCGATGGTCTAATTATATTTTGTAGCCGCTATATAGTGAGTCATGCCATCAGAAAATAATATCAATAATTTCGAATTGATAAGCTTCCAAAGATCATCTATTACCAGAAATGGGATTACAAAGAGTACACCTCTTATCTTGAATGGCGATATGGCAAAAAGATCAAAAAAAATCCTGTAAACGAAATCGTTTACAGGATTTTCTTTGTCGCTCCCCGAGTAGGACTCGAACCTACGACAGCGCGGTTAACAGCCGCGTGCTCTACCGACTGAGCTATCGAGGATTATAACAAAAACACAGTCCCTTCTTTAGACTATGTTTCCGGTACTTTTTTTAGTACCTTCAAAACTGCATATAGTATCTTTCATCCACAAAGTTGAACTTGTTCTTGGTACTCTGGCATTATAATCGCCTTCGTTCCTTTTTGGTCAAGCCCTCGACCTATTAGTGACAGTCAGCTCCATGTGTTACCACACTTCCACCTCTGCCCTATCTACCTCGTCGTCTTCAAGGGGTCTTACTGGATTAACTCCAGGGATATCTTATCTTAAGGGGGGCTTCACGCTTAGATGCCTTCAGCGTTTATCCCTTCCAGACTTGGCTACCCTGCTATGCCATTGGTATGACAACAGATACACCAGCGGTCCGTCCAGCCCGGTCCTCTCGTACTAAGGCCAGCTCCTTTCAGATATCCTACGCCCGCGCCGGATAGGGACCGAACTGTCTCACGACGTTCTGAACCCAGCTCGCGTACCGCTTTAATGGGCGAACAGCCCAACCCTTGGGACCTGCTACAGCCCCAGGATGCGATGAGCCGACATCGAGGTGCCAAACCACTCCGTCGATGTGAACTCTTGGGAGTGATTAGCCTGTTATCCCCAGGGTAGCTTTTATCCGTTGAGCGATGGCAATCCCACTTTCTACCACCGGATCACTAAGTCCTACTTTCGTACCTGCTCGGTCCGTCGACCTCGCAGTCAAGCTCCCTTCTGCCTTTGCACTCTTCGAATGGTTTCCAACCATTCTGAGGGAACCTTTGAGCGCCTCCGATACCCTTTCGGAGGCGACCGCCCCAGTCAAACTCCCCGCCTGACGTTGTCCCTCCACCGGTTCACGGTGGCAGGTTAGAAACCCAGTACTACAAGGGCGGTATCCCAACAGCGACTCTGATACAACTGGCGTTATATCTTCCTAGTCTCCCGCCTATCCTGTACATGCAGTACCGAATCCCAGCATCAAACTGGAGTAAAGCTCCATGGGGTCTTTCCGTCCTGGCGCGGGTAACCAGCATCTTCACTGGTATTTCAATTTCACCGGATGCATTGTCGAGACAGTGCCCAAATCATTACGCCTTTCGTGCGGGTCGGAACTTACCCGACAAGGAATTTCGCTACCTTAGGACCGTTATAGTTACGGCCGCCGTTTACTGGGGCTTAAGTTCGAACCTTCGAGTTGCCTCTAAGCTCTCCCCTTAACCTTCCAGCACCGGGCAGGCGTCAGCTCATATACTTCACCTTTCGGTTTCGCATAAACCTGTGTTTTTGCTAAACAGTTGCTTGGGCCAATTCTCTGCGGCCTACATTCGTAGGCACCCCTTCTCCCGAAGTTACGGGGTCATTTTGCCGAATTCCTTAACAATGCTTCTTCCGTCGGCCTTAGGATTCTCTCCTCATCCACCTGTGTCGGTTTACGGTACGGGTTCATGATACGCAATAGCGGCTTTTCCTGACAGTGACTCCACACGCTTCGCTACTTTTAAGTTCGCTACGCTTCACGCATTCGCCTTATACATGGGGGTTTTCCCTCCCATGAAGCTACCTCGCTTGCACCGGTTTTTCCATTCCCGGCTCGTCCTTTGTCTCTGTGTCCCCACAGTTCTGATATCATGAAGTACAGGAATCTAAACCTGTTGTCCATCGACTACGTCTTTCGACCTCGCCTTAGGCCCCGACTTACCCAGAGCAGATCAGCTTTACTCTGGAAACCTTAGATATTCGGCCGAAAGGATTCTCACCTTTCTCTCGCTACTCATTCCGGCATTCTCTCTTCTTAACTCTCCACTGCTCCTTTCGGTACAGCTTCTT